>JBJOGS010000086.1:0-29528 GCA_046048095.1 Bacteroidota bacterium | reverse complement strand
GGTTCCTCGCGTATCATCGAATTAAACCACATGCTCCACCGCTTGTGCGGGCCCCCGTCAATTCCTTTGAGTTTCATTCTTGCGAACGTACTCCCCAGGTGGGATACTTATCACTTTCGCTTAGCCACTGAAAAATTCCAACAGCTAGTATCCATCGTTTACGGCGTGGACTACCGGGGTATCTAATCCCGTTCGCTCCCCACGCTTTCGTCCATCAGCGTCAGTATATAGTTAGTGATCTGCCTTCGCAATTGGTATTCTATGTGATATCTATGCATTTCACCGCTACACCACATATTCTAACCACTTCACTATAACTCAAGACTACCAGTATCAAAGGCAATTTTACAGTTGAGCTGCAAACTTTCACCTCTGACTTAATAGCCCGCCTACGGACCCTTTAAACCCAATGATTCCGGATAACGCTTGGACCCTCCGTATTACCGCGGCTGCTGGCACGGAGTTAGCCGGTCCTTATTCTTACGGTACCGTCAGTCACCCACACGTGGGTGGTGTTCTTCCCGTATAAAAGCAGTTTACAACCCATAGGGCATTCATCCTGCACGCGGCATGGCTGGATCAGTCTTTCGACCATTGTCCAATATTCCTCACTGCTGCCTCCCGTAGGAGTCTGGTCCGTGTCTCAGTACCAGTGTGGGGGATCTCCCTCTCAGGACCCCTAATCATCGTAGCCTAGGTGAGCCGTTACCTCACCTACTAGCTAATGATACGCATGGTCATCTCTTTCCGCCAAAGCTTTAAGACAGAGATCATGCGATCTCTGCATACTATGGGGTATTAATCCACGTTTCCATGGGCTATTCCCCAGAAAGAGGTAGATTCCATACGCGTTCCGCACCCGTGCGCCGGTCGCCGGCGAGTGCAAGCACTCCCGCTGCCCCTCGACTTGCATGTGTTAGGCCTGCCGCTAGCGTTCATCCTGAGCCAGGATCAAACTCTTCATTGTTGAATCTTAAATAACTTAATGACTAACAATAAACAGTACGACCCCGAGCATCTTAGTTTTAATTCATTACGAATCTTACGCTTTTTGTCATCTCAATATGTTCAAAGAACTTCACACTAAACAATCACACTAAACGTTAATGTGATTCGTCTTTCGACTTCTACTTCAGTGTTTCAATTGCGCTTTTGTTTCTCAAAGCGGGTGCAAATATAGAAACGAATTTTAGACGCTGGCAAACTTTTTTCAAAAAATATTTAAAAATTTTTTTTCGCCTGCTCCGCCTTTTCATTTAACGAGAAAAGGATCAGAAAGTTACGTCAAAAAAACGGATTGAAAAAAAATTAGTCAAAGAAATTCCAGGTGAATCCAAAACGCAAAACACCATCTCGAAAAGGCACGCCCGGGGCTGCGTAATAGTTCGGAAGCGCCCAGGCTGCATTGAGGTGTTCATAGGTCAGAAAAATATCCATGGTGCGCACTTTGGCATAGAAAAAGGCATCTATGACTGCATACCCATCTACCGGAGTGTGCCGCTGCGAATAAAACACTCCCAAGACGGGATGGTATCCGTCCGCGTAATAAGTATCAAAATAACGCGCCTTCATTCCGATATGTGCGAACATCGCCTTATCGAAAAGATCAGTAGAAACAAACAGCGCTGATCGCGCGATGAACTTTGGAATATTATACAAGCCTGTACCGTCGTCGCTTTGCTGGTAAAGACCCTTTAGATCCAGGGTAAGCTTTCTCCATGTCAAGGCATTGGTATACACCACAGCCCGCTCTGTGATCAGTTGATCGGCTCTTGTGGGACGCAATGACAAGAAGTCTTCTCCAAAAGTTTGGTAGGCATCGGTAGGCGCGTGAAAAAAGTATCCGTTATTCAGCGTTTTTAATTGAACACTGAGGCTGCCCAGTCGACGATCGGCGAGCTCAATGCGTAATTGCGTATGATTTTCCAAAGAGGAATCGCTGAATTGATCCCATCGGTAGGCCTCGTAATTACTTTGGTACCTCAACAGATTCAAGGCTGGCATTTGATTGGTTTGATCAAACCATCCACTGAGTGAACGACCTGTTCCTAAACCGATAGAGGCTTGCGCACGCAGCGCAAAGCCCTGAAGCGTAGACTGCAAGGGGAGGTTCACCGAAGCATTCAACGCCACTCGACCCAATTTATTCGCGTACACCCCAGTGAGCTGTGTGTCGCTGTAGGTGTACGCAGACCCACTGCCCGATAGATTTCCTTCTGAGATATCCAATTCAGAAAGCGTTTGCGTACTCGCTAGAAGTTGATCAAAACTTTGGCGGGTAGACAATTGACGAATCGCAGCAGAGAGCGTTCCCCAAGATCGCCCTAAAAAAGAAAGTCCGGCGGATACATCACTATAACTGACCGCGTGCTTATCTGAAACCGCTGAACCTTCAATGATCGGTCCAAAAAGCACATTGGCAGCACTCTGATTGAACACATAAGCCCTTGAATCGTAATGAAACGACTGGGTGAGCTCAAGGGCGCCAACGAGTTTGTAGCGTTGATCGAAATAATAGGCACGCTGCAGCACCCGTGAATCGGCATTGGTCAATAATTGATCGACATAGCGACGTTCTAAGAATTGCGGATTCCCTGACTCAAATTGAACCGCGGCAAATTTGAGCGCCCCCGGCTCGAGCTGATTCATGTTATGCGTGGTCATGAATCCTCTTAACTGATAGCCTGAATTTTTAGAGGTATAGTTAAACGTTGTTCTAAAACTGGTTGAATTGGCCTCTTCACCGACATAATGTCCTTCAGATCGAAATCCACGGTAGCCCAAACTGAGGTTGAACTGGTCGCTCAGATTGAAGGCGAGATTAGAATCAAGGTTTTGTCCCCTATTGAGAATAGTAAGAAAGAAAAACTCAGTGATCGGGGTCGGATTGCGGTAGAATGACAATTGCTCTTTTTCATACAGCATATAGTGCTGCATAGGGACCCCGAGACTTGGCCTAGAAACGGCGGTAAGCTCACGCGTCATCTTGTTCATCGGACGGCCCGGATTGGCAAAAGGCAAAAACGCAAACAAATCGCGATTCGCTACGTTGTGTCTCAAACCCTTTTCAAACGTTAGCACGGTATCTAATGCGGTCGTATCCCTAAAAACGTCTATGCGCAAATAGTCTGATTTTGGAGGCATCTTCTGCTTTTCTTTTTCTTTTTTCTTTGCTCCCTTAACCGCCAATTCTTCTTGACTGTATCCGTAAGAAAATGAAAGCAGCAGACTTAAAAAAATGAGAAATGGCCGTATCTTCATAGTTTATTTACCACAGGCCCGTAAAAATAGTCATTCTAACGAGGCCGCGTTGCTATGAAGAAAAGAAGCTTACTAAGAATCCGGCTGAGCTACCTGCTTAGAGGGTGGGTGCTATGCATGGTAGTCGCCCCGATTTGGAGCTATGCGCAGTACAAATCGAATGCCCCGTTCACCGCGTTACTTACCCATGCTGACTCGACTGAGGTCTCTGGATCTGAAACCGGGTTTCTCAGCATAGCTAGCTATGACAAGGCCTTTGAAGCCTATTTCAAAGACAAGAATCCCAGAAAAAAAGGCAGTGGCTACAAACCGTATTTGAGATGGCGCAATTACTGGAGCTACTTCACTGAAAACGGCGTAATTAAAAGTCCTCAAGCGCTCTTCCAGGCTTATCAAAACAAAATGAATGCCGAACGGCCTGTGAATGCCACCGCTGACTGGACTGCTTTAGGCCCGTTTTCAGCGGCGGTCAAAAACGATCAAGTGCCCGGCATTGGCCGATTAAATCAAATTGCGGTCGATCCTACCCATCCTGCTGTTTGGTATGTCGGGGCGCCGGCCGGAGGGCTTTGGAAAAGCACTGACGCTGGCCTTTCTTGGAACCCTTTGTTTGACGAGTATCCGCAAATCGGGATCTCAGGGATCGCCATCGACCCCGAAGATCCGAATATCATCTACCTCGCTACCGGAGACGACGACGCCCTAGAGAGTTACTCTATTGGGGTGATGAAATCTACCGATGGCGGGATAAGTTTCAATTCGACTGGCCTCAACGTATCCAACACCAATCGAGGAACAGCTTTGAATGAGATTTTTATCGATCCCGACAATCGAAATACGATTTGGGTAGCAGGCACTCAAGGTTTGTACAAATCGATCAATGGCGCCCAAACCTTCACCAAGGTTATCGATGATGAAATCACTGATTTCAGACTGAAACCAGGAAACTCTCAAACCATTTACGCCTTATCCACTACCAGATTCTATCGCTCAACCAATGGAGGAACCTCGTTCAGCACCAACACCACAGATCCTACCAGTATTTTGCCTCGCAGTTATATGCGCGGGGTAATGGATGTGAGTCCTGCCAATCCTGAGGTGTTGTACCTCTTGTATGCCAAGGCAAGTGACGGCAGTCTTGAAGGCCTATATCGTTCGACCAACTCAGGGGTGAGTTTCACTAAAATGCAGGTCAATGTAAGCGAACAGAAGACAGGAGGCGACGGAAACCCCTACACCCAGATCACCCCCAATTTCGATATCATGGAATCAAATCAGGCCTGGTTCGATTTGGCCCTTGCCATTGATCCCGAAGACGCCAATACGATTTATGCCGGATGTCTCAATATTTGGAAGAGCCGTGATGGTGGCACAAGTTTCACGAAGCTCAACAACTGGTATGACGCGAACGAGGCCTACACCCACGCCGACATTCACACCTTGAAATTTTTTGACGGCGCCTTATTTGCCTGCACCGATGGAGGCCTCTATCGCAGCACAGACGGAGGAAGTAGTTTTATAGATTACAGCAACAATGGCATCGCGACCGGACAGTTCTACCGCATGGATATCGCATCCAATGATGCGACAATGATGGTCGGAGGCACTCAAGACAATTCGGGCTTTATACGCACCAATGACTCTTGGTACCTGTATACGGGTGGAGACGGAATGGACTACGAGATCGATCCTCTGAATAACCAATTATCTTATGGCTTTGCCCAAGGCGGATCTTATCTGTTTATCAGCACCAGCCGTGGAGACAATCTCGCGCTCATAGAAGGCCCCTACTCTGAGAACGGCAACTGGATTACCCCACTTACTATCACTGCAAACGGAGAAGTGCTTGCCGGTTATCGCTCAGTATATGTGCTAGGGAGCTCTGGGTTTACCCAGCGTTCGGCACCACTGGCTCAAGAAAATATCGATGATCTCGAGGCCGCGCCCTCAGACCCCAATATTGTTTGGGCTGCCGAAGGCAACACCTTGTACCTCAGTGAAGACGCAGGACGCACCTTCGACGAAATCACCAGCCTGCTCGCTCCGATTTCAGATATGAGCATTAACACCAACCAGCCTAAAGAAGTGTTCGTAACCACCTCTTCGCGTGTGGATATTGCTTATGTGGATCAACCACCTCGTCCCAGTGTTTGGCGCATCAACGCCACCGACATGACAGCCATTGAGAAAGAAGATTTGACCAGAGATCTGCCTGAGGATCAAGCCTATTTCTCTATTGCCTATCAGCCACGAGATCAAAAAAACACCGTTTTTGTAGGGACCAGTTTAGGAGTGTACCGCACCGATGACGACCTTACGGGATGGGAGCTTTTCGGACCAAACCTTCCAAATACCGCAGTGAGCGATTTAGAGATTAGTGTAGAAGAAGGCATTATTGCGGCCTCTACCTATGGAAGAGGCATTTTCACCTCGCCCATCAGCGTCGAGAAAGCCCAGATTGATATCGGAATCAGTGAGCTCTCTGCATTGAGCCCGAAAATATACCAACCCGGAGAGGCGCAGTTTGAAGCCCAGCTTAAGAACCAAGGCCTACAAACCATCACTGAAGTATCCGTAGACCTCAGCTTCAATGGCAATGCGGTCTCACGCCAGAGTCGCACCATAAATTTACCTCCGGCAGAAAGTAGCACGGTCAACCTAGGTAGCATCCCTGAGGCCTACACAGGGATCGTTGACGTCAGCGCCCAGGTAACGACTCAAGACGATGCGTGGAGTGACAACAATCTTAGCACGACCAAGGTAGTAGTAGCGAAAGAAGCAATCTTTCAAGATACTTACCCTACAGCGGATTTTGAATCAGTGAACTCAGGTCTTTTAGCTTATGATCCGTTATTTAGTTCAGGATCCTGGGAGGTCGCTGCCCTCAATCAAAAATTCATTGGTCAATCTGACAGTCAAGTGATCCTGACCAACGCTTCGGGCAACTATCCCGACATGGAGCGCAGTTATCTGCTTTCAGACTATTACAATCTGAGCCTTTTAGAACAGCCCGCTATCGCCTTCGATATGGCTTTTGAATTAGAGACCAATTGGGATCTGGTATATGTGCAGTATTCTATTGATCAAGGGAAAGCGTGGCAGGTATTGGGAAGCGTGAACTCGACGCCAAAATGGTACAATTCGAGTCGCACCCCTCAAACCACACAAAACGACTGTTTTAATTGCGTAGGTGCACAATGGACCGGAGAAGAGCCAAAATTCGCTCAAATGACTACCTACCAATATGATTTCATAGCGAATGCGGCCATAGACCAGGTTGACCTGAGCGATGAAGCAGCCATCTTATTTCGCGTGGTTTTTGAGTCTGATCAATCTGTGAACGCCAAGGGTGTGGCCATCGATAATTTTAGAGTCTTTGACTTGGCTTATACCCCCCCTGTAACTGAACCCGATCCTGAAGAGCCTTTAGATCCGACTGATCCGACCGACCCCACTCAAGGCGAGGCCTTCTCTATCTCAGCCAGTGCATTTGATCTCGTCGCTCGTGATACGAACTGCCCCGGAACTGCGAACGGTAGTATTGAACTCGTTCGCACAGCAACCGCCCCAGAAGGCACTTACACTGCTACTTTAACCCACCAAGGCACCGCCACGGTGGGCCTCTCTGCAGATATAGGACTAGAAGGAGCCAGATTTGAAGGGCTAGCCGCAGGCACCTACAATGTGTGTATCACCACTTCACTCTCTGCTTCATTTGAACGCTGCTATACCGTGACTATCGCTGAACCAGCACCACTGAGTGTACAGAGTTTTGTGAATAGCCAGCGCAATGAGATCACGCTCAATCTCAGTGGGTCGGCGAGCTACATCATTGAGCTCAATGGTCGAAGCGTGACCACAAGCGAACAAAAAATCGTGTTGCCTTTAGACCGAACTGAAAACCGTCTAAGAGTGAGTACGGCCGCGGGATGCCAAGGTGTTTTTGAGAATACTTTTGTGCTTTCAGATGAAAACTTCATCTATCCCAATCCAGTGAGCAATGGCCTCATACAGCTCTATCTCGGCCGGTCAACCGCTTCTACGATTCAACTCGTGCTGCACGACTCAAACGGTGTAGTGCGCTACCAAAAAGAGCAAGCCCTTATTGATCAAAAGACTAGTTTAAGCGTTAAAGGCTTAGCGACAGGGCTCTACTTTTTAAGTATTTCAGATGGCAGTACCGGTGAAACCTTTACCCATAAAGTGATCATTCGCTAATATGTTACTACCCTTCGCCGTTAAAGGACAAATCGAAGCGGGCCTTGATGAAGCCGGAAGGGGGTGTTTGGCTGGTCCAGTAACGGCAGCCGCAGTCATTCTGCCCCACGATTTTTATCATCCGTTATTAAACGATTCGAAAAAACTAAACGAAAAGCAGCGTGACCAGCTTCGACCCCTGATCGAGAGAGAAGCAATAGCCTATGCGGTCGAACATATTGATGAAAAAACGATTGACCAGATCAATATTTTAAACGCGAGTATTTTGGCCATGCATCGATGCGTAGATAGCCTAAGCATCACTCCAGAATTTCTTTTAATAGACGGCAATCGATTTAAGCCCTATCTAGGCATCCCACATGAATGCGTGATCAAGGGCGACGGAAAGTTTGCCAGTATCGCAGCCGCTTCAATTTTGGCAAAAACCTATAGAGATGAATTGATGCGTGAACTTCACGAAAAGTTCATTGATTACAATTTCGCCGCGCATAAGGGCTATCCCACCGCTGCGCACAAAGAAGCCATTCGGCGTTTTGGACGCAGTATACATCACCGAAAATCGTTTGCGGCAAAGCTCTAGTTCGTCGTACCTTCACTGCACTAATTTGTTTTTTCATGAAGCGAATCATTGGCGTTTTCTCGCTATTACTTTTCACAGCCTGCGCCACAGAAACTGCACTCACCGAATCGAATTTGAGATTTTTTCCTGACGATTATTCATTCATCGTTAAGGCGAATAAGGCTGAAACCCTTTGGTCAGGGGCTCTTAGTGGCGACCGGGTGCACCAAGAACTGAGTGTGCTTACCGATGCCTTAGATAGGATTCAGCAAACACTAAGCGCACTTGTTCCGGTGGGCAGCATCGAAGTCGCTTTTTACCCCGAAATAAAAAACAACTTAAGCTATCTCGCACTCCTTCCAAATCCTTTAGATGAGAGTGCATTCGAATTTGATGACTCGCTTAATTATGAAGATGTGGCTGTAGGCAAGCTTCAAAAAGAAAATGAGACCTTGTACTATGCCCAACATGAAGGCCATGCTTTCTTAAGTAATTCTGAGTTGATTCTGCAAGAAGCCTTGCGAGGCAAAGGCCGGTTTGCTGTTGATGAAAAGGTAGAACGCCTTTATGCAGGTGCCATGGAAGAAGAGAAACTTCACCTGATACTTCAACCTCAAAAAGGTGGTGGAATCTTTGAGTCATTGACCTCTGCAAGCTCTATGGGTTTGGCCTCATCGGTATCCCTAGACCTGGCTCAAGAGGGGCAAATTTTAAAGGCTACCGGAATCAGCTTTGCCGCGGATAGCTTGAATCTGTATTTGTCAAGTTTTGCGCAGACGGCCCCCATTCAGCCCCGACTCCTAGATCATGCACCGAGAAATACCAAGCAGCTTTTAGTCCTGGCAGCTCCTGCAGGACTGAATCATCCGCTACTTCAAGGGGCGGTTGAAATTGGTCGGGTCGATCTAGAAGCGCAGCAATTGCTTTATATCCGCAGTATTGCTGCCGATCAGATTATCGACGAGCTCAATCGCAAACCATACCCCAAAGAAGATTATTTGGGGATCACACTCTACGCACTGAGCGACGTTGATTTTTCAAGAGATCTTGAGCCACTGGGTCTACCGGGTAAAGTAAACTTTGTAGCCTTATACGAGGATGCCTTTTGGTACAGTACTTCTGATGCCGATCTTCAATCACTCATTAAGTATATCAGCAGCGAAGAAACCTTTAAGCGCGGAACTCTCTATGCCAGCTTAGAGTCGACCATCGCCTTAGAAACAAGTCTACTATTTTTGTCTCAAGAAGAAAAAAGAGCACATCTTTTCTCTGTAGTAAAAGATGGCGAACACTACTTTACCGCAGCCACCTCGGCACCACTCTCTACTCCGAAATACGAAGCGGTAGTGAGTCCGACACTTACTTTGTCTTTAGATGCTTCTGCCCTGACCGCTCCGCAATTTGTAAAAAATCACTATTCAAATGCCTATGAAATTGTGGTTCAAGACGCAAACCATGCACTCTATCGTTTTTCGGCCTCTGGAGCGCGCTTGTGGAAGAGACAGTTAGACGCCCAAATTCAAGGACGCATTCATGAGGTAGACCTGTACCGCAACAAAAAGCTACAACTGGCGTTTACCACAGAAACCTCACTCGTAGTGCTTGATCGCAACGGTAACAATGTGGCCGGATTTCCCAAATCTTTTCAAGACGGCAACCTATCGGCACTTTCGGTTTTCGACTATGATAATAGCCGCAATTATCGACTCGTATTTAGCCAGGGCCGCGATATTTATATGCTCAACAACGACGGGGAGCGAGTAAAGGGATTCGCTTTCAACAAAGCTGAGGCCGAACTCGCGAGTGCCGCCCAACATTTTAGAATTGCGAGTAAAGACTACCTTTTGTTTCCGCTTAAAAACGGAAAGCTTCACATCTTACAGCGCAACGGAAAAGACCGCATGACGGTGAGTCAACGTTTTGATTTTTCAGCGAATGAGATTTTCGAATACCGAAACACTTTTGCCTTCACCGATCTACAAGGAGGCTTAGTTCAAATCGATACCCGCGGAAAAGTCACTCGCACGGATCTTGGATTTGGTCCGAATCATCTTTCTGCCTCAAGCAGCAAGACCTTGGTGCTGAGCGATCAAGAAAAACTTCAGATCAAAGAAAAACGCATTAACCTCGATTATGGCATGTATGAGGGTCTGCGCTTTTTCTATGTGAATGACACGATTTATATCAGCCTCATTGACAAGGCCAGCAAGCAAGTGTACCTCTATACAAGCCAAGGCGAACTAGTCAAAGGGTTTCCTGTGATGGGGATATCCGCGATTGATCTGATGGATATGGAAGGCGATAAAAAGATTGAAATCGTTACTGCAGACGAGCGCAATAGCCTCACGGTCTATCGCCTAGAATAAATAGAACGTACTTCGAAGCGAGTTACACTAATTTTTTAAGTCAGTTCACATTCAAACAAGGCAATGAACTGCTTCTGAAATTCATCTTGCACCTCGGCAAGACTGGGGCACTTAGCGCCTAGTTCTAGCTTCATCGAGGTCACTCCTTTACCCTGAATACCGCATGGGATCATTAGCTCAAAGTAGCTTAGGTCTGTATCGACATTTAAAGCAAGGCCATGCATGGTTACCCATCTGCTGGCGCGAATGCCCATAGCACATATCTTTCGAGCAAAAGGGGTACCTACATCGAGCCACACACCGGTTTCTCCTTCAGAACGCATTGCCGGTATATGATACTTAGCCAACGTTTGAATAACTGCTTCTTCGAGGTAACGCAAATACTTATGTACATCAGTGAAAAAGTGATCCAGATCGAGAATGGGATACGCTACGAGCTGTCCTGGACCGTGAAAAGTGATGTCTCCGCCTCGATTGATTTTAAAGAATTCTGCACCCTTTCGTTCGAGCTCTTCTTGAGAAACCAACAGATGCGATAAGTCACCACTTTTTCCGAGCGTGTACACGTGATCGTGTTCTACAAAAAGTAGGTAGTTGCTAGTTTGAAGTGCTAGTTGCTCTCGGCGGTTACGCATTTTAAGTGCTATCGTCTGTTGAAACAGCTGCTCTTGATACTCCCAAGCCGCTTTGTATTTCATGCGGCCTAGTGATTCTACCTTCAAAATGCGCTTCATGCCACAAATGTAGCGATCATTGGGGTGTACTTCTTATTTTTGCGCATCTTAAGATCTGCAAATATGGTTTTGTCTGAGCAAGAACTCATTAGAAGGGAAAAATTAGAGCGCTTACGAGAATTAGGGTTCAACCCCTATCCTGCGGCTGCCTATCCAGTGACACATCATGCAGAGCAGATAAAGACCAACTATGTAGAAGGACAAGCTGTTGTGGTTGCCGGACGCCTCATGTCTAGACGCATCCAAGGAAAAGCATCGTTTGCAGAATTACAAGACGCCGAAGGACGCGTTCAATTGTACTTCAATCGAGACGAAATTTGTGAAGGTGAAGACCATACCCTCTATAACGAGGTGTATAAAAAGCTTCTTGATATCGGAGACATCATTGGGGTCGAGGGTATTTTATTTACCACTCAAGTAGGCGAAAAAACCATCATGGTAAAGCGCTTCAGCCTACTGAGTAAAGCTTTGCGTGTATTGCCCTTGCCGAAAGAAGATGCCTCAGGAAAAATCTATGATGAGTTTAACGACCCCGAGCAACGCTACCGCCAGCGTTATGTGGATTTGATTGTTAATCCATCGGTAAAAGACACCTTTGTAAAGCGCACCAAGATCACCAATACGATACGCTCGTTTTTTAACGCTAAAGGCTACCTCGAAGTTGAGACGCCCATTTTGCAGCCCATTCCTGGCGGAGCTGCAGCGCGTCCGTTCATCACTCATCACAATGCGCTGAATATTCCGCTCTATTTACGGATTGCTAACGAGCTGTATCTCAAACGTCTAATTGTCGGGGGGTTTGATGGGGTTTATGAGTTTGCCAAGGATTTCAGAAACGAAGGAATGGACCGCACCCACAACCCTGAGTTCACCGTAATGGAGCTCTATGTTGCCTATAAAGATTACTTCTGGATGATGGAGACTACCGAGCAACTTCTAGAAAAAGTCGCGATAGAAGCTACCGGAAGTTCTAAGGTTCGCGTAGGAGAAAAAGACATCGATTTCAAAGCACCCTACCCTAGAGTTCCAATTTTAGAAGCGATCAAGACACATACTGGTTACGACGTTAGTCAAATGAACGAGCAAGAATTGCGCAACACCGCAAAAGCGTTGAATCTTGAGGTGGATGAGCGCATGGGCGTCGGAAAACTGATCGATGAGATCTTTGGCGAATGTTGCGAGCATCACTATGTGCAGCCCACATTCATCATCGATTACCCAAAAGAAATGAGTCCCCTGACCAAAGCGCACCGAAGCAATCCAAAATTGACCGAGCGTTTTGAACTCATGGTCAACGGTAAAGAGCTGGCTAACGCTTATACTGAGTTAAACGACCCCATTGATCAAAGAGAGCGCTTTGAAGAGCAATTGAGACTCTCAGAAAAAGGGGACGACGAAGCCATGTTCATTGATCATGACTTTTTGCGAGCGCTAGAATATGCCATGCCTCCGACATCCGGAATCGGAATCGGAATTGATCGCCTTTGCATGCTATTGACCAATAACTCGTCGATCCAAGAAGTGTTGTTCTTTCCGCAAATGCGACCCGAGAAAAAAGCCGTTGAGCTTAATGAAGAAGAAAAACACCTGATCGATCTACTAAAAGCAAAAGGTGGCTCTGCCGATTTGCCCACCTTAAAGCAAGAAAGCGGTCTAAGCGGCAAAAAATGGGATGCCTCAATGAAGAATCTCTCAAAACTTGGCTTACTCAGCGTTCAAAAGAATGAGGACGCCTTAACTGTCACGCTCAGCACCTAGTCATTCACTGTTAAAAGCCCACCTCAACTAACGCTTTTGTGGTATATTGAGGGCTGTTTTAACAGAATGCAACTATGACAAAAAACTGGAGTACTCTGATTTTAATGCTGGCGGCGATTTTAACTGTGCAACCGGCAGAAGCCCAATTCAAATTTTTAAAAAAGAAAAAGGCCCCAGCCGTTACTGAAAAACCGGCTCCTCCTAAGAAAAAAGAGAAAATTAAGGCTTATTCTGAGGTGATCACCAAAGAGGCTAAAAGCGATAGTGGACTGTTCACGGTTCACCGCATCGACGAGGATTACTTTTACGAGATTCCTGACGAATTATTTGGACGCGAGATGTTGATGGTGAGTCGCATTTCAAAGACCGCAGATGGCATCGGATTCGGTGGAGGAAAAATCAATACTCAAGTACTCCGCTGGGAGAAGCGCCCGACCAAAGTGCTTCTTCGCGTGGCCTCTTATACCAACGTAGCCTCTGACAGCCTTCCGGTTTATGAGGCGGTAGTCAATTCAAATTTCGAACCCGTTCTATACAGTTTTGATATCGAAGCAGTGCGCAAAGACTCGCTAGGCCCAGCCACAGTAATCAAGGTGAATGATTTGTACACCAAGGACGTCCAGGCCTTAGGCCTTCCTGAGAGCTATCGCAATCGCTACAAGGTAAGCCGCCTAGACACTGATCGTTCTTTTGTAGAGTCGATCAAATCGTACCCTCAAAACATTGAAAACCGTCACGTAAAGACCTACCTAGCGAAAAGCCCTCCGAGCAATGCAGATACCGGGTCTATCTCTATCGAGATCAACAATTCGATGATATTGCTTCCTGAAGAACCAATGAAGCGTCGCTATTTTGATGAGCGCGTTGGGTGGTTTGCCCGCAGCCAAACCGACTACGGTTTAGAAGCTCAAAAAGCCGAATCTGTCACCTATCTCGACCGCTGGAGGCTTGAAGTCAAAGAAGAAGATATCGAAAAGTTCAAGCGCGGCGAACTTGTCGAACCTAAGAAACAAATTGTTTACTACATCGATAGAGCCACTCCTGAAAAATGGCGACCCTACATTAAACAAGGAATAGAAGACTGGCAAGTAGCCTTCGAGGCCGCCGGATTTAAAAATGCCATCATCGCAGCAGATCCACCAAGCCCTGAAGAAGATCCAGAGTGGTCTCCAGAAGACGTGCGTTATTCGGTGGTGCGTTATCTCGCCTCTCCGATTCCGAATGCCAATGGACCCCACGTGAGTGATCCGCGAAGCGGCGAAATTTTAGAATCGGACATTAACTGGTACCACAACGTGATGACGCTACTGCGCAACTGGTTCTTTGTGCAAACTGCGGCGATTAATCCTGAGGCGCGTTCAGTAGAATTTAAGGACGAGATCATGGGAAGACTCATTCGCTTTGTCTCTGCCCATGAAGTAGGCCATACGCTTGGACTTCCGCACAACATGGGATCATCGGTGGCCTTTCCGGTTGACTCATTACGTTCAGCAAGTTTTACCCAACAATACGGCACCGCTCCTTCAATTATGGATTATGCCCGTTTTAACTACGTCGCCCAACCCGGAGACGAAGGGGTAGCACTGATGCCAAACATTGGCGTGTATGACAAATACGCCATCAATTGGGGGTACCGCCCGATTCTTGACAAAAGCGCTGAAGAAGAAAAGCCCATTCTCAACGAATGGATTCTGAAACACGCGGGTGACCCGATGTATCGCTTTGGCCATCAGCAAGTGGGTGACATTGTAGATCCAAGCTCTCAGACTGAAGACTTGGGGGACGATGCGGTGAAAGCCAGCATGTATGGCATTGCCAACCTCAAGCGCATTTTACCCAATCTGCGCGCATGGACCACTGCCCCAGGTGAAAATTACAGCGACCTTTCAGAAATGTACGGTCAGGTGATCGGACAGTTCAGCCGATATATGGGCCATGTCTCAAATCACATCGGAGGGGTCTACGAATACCACAAAACGTCAGATCAAGAGGGCACCGTATACACTCCCGTTCCTTTAAAAAAACAGCGTGAATCATTGAATTTCTTACACAAGCAACTTTTTGAAACACCCTACTGGCTCATCGATAAAGAGGTGATTGCCAACACTGAGTACTCTGGAATAGTTGAGCGGATGCGCTCACTTCAAACACGCTATTTAGAGACCATGCTCTCTCTCGGAAAGCTAGCGCGTCTTGTAGAGCAAGAGACATTGTACGGAGCGCAAGCCTACAACTTAGTGCAGTTTATGAAAGACCTTCGCCTTGGATTATGGAATGAACTCTACGCGGGTCAAGCCATAGATACCTATCGAAGAAATCTTCAAAAAGGACATATTGAGCGTTTGGGTTATCTACTCACTGCGAATTCTCAGCGCAAACTGCCGGATGCCGGAGGATACCAAAAATCCACTGCGGTGACCACCGATCAGTCAGATATCCGTTCAGTGGCACGAGCCGAGTTAGTCAATTTAAGAACAGCAATCACTGCGAGCATTGGAGCGACTAATGATGCGATGAGTCGCTACCACCTTCAAGACGCTGTTTCAAGAATCAACGAACTACTCGACGAAGATTAATTCATTAGGTCTGCCCTAGTTTAAAAAACCCCGGCCTGCGTCCGGGGTTTTTATGATCTGTTTACCAAAAGTTTAACAACGCTTTAGCATGCCTACATATATCGAGGCGCGAACTTTGTACTATTCAAAACAAACACTATGAAAGTTTTAATTGCCATTGCCGCTATGAGTTTCACTCTAGCCACCGGTGCTCAAGTAATCATTGAGCGCGCAGACAACAACAAACACGTGATCATTGAGCTCGACTCCATTACCTACAATGATGCCAGTGAAGCACTGAGCCTAGCAGGGCGTAAAGGATGGCGAAGTTTGAGATTTATGGCAGACCACTCTGTTGAGCAACTCAATTCTGAGCAGCGCGCAGCGCTTATGACCAAGCGTATGACCCTACACCTTGACCTCAATGAAAAGCAAGAAAAAGAAGTAGCGCGCATTAACGAAAGTCATCATCAGCAGATGCAAGAATTAAGAAAAAAAGAAGAAGGATTTGAAAAGCAATCGGCGCTCTTAGACGAACAAATCAAGCATCTACGTTCACTCAAAGCAGTACTCGACCCCAATCAATATGAAAAATTCAAAACAATGCATGAAAGCATGCGCAAAGCGCATCACAGAAGTGAAGGGGCTGCCAACCGCAACACTGCTGTTCGAATGTTGAAATGGAAAGAAGATCACGAAGACGCCCCTGCCATTGAGCACCACCAGATGCGAATCAAAGAAGTGCGAAAGCATCTAGGGGATCATCGCGAAGACGGTCCGGCACATCGCAAGCGCAACATCGCCTTTATTAGCGCCGGAGAACAACCCCTAATGATTATTGATGGAAAAGAAGCCGAAAAGGACGCTACTATGAATGATATCGACCCCAAACAAATTAAATCGGTTGAGGTACTCAAAGGCGACGAGGCCCTAAAAAGGTTTGGCGAAAAAGGAAAGAATGGTGTTATCCTTATCACCACCAAAAAATAAGGGTTTAGTTTTACGTTATACGCAAAAAAACCTCCTGCAACTCGTTTGTGGGCGGTTTTTTATTGATCGCAGTAGCCGTTTTAGAAGGTGCGCAGTGCACTGAGCGTCTGATCGATATCACTCTCGCTTAGCGCATCGTTAAGAAAGTAGCTTTCAAAGGCCGAGGGCGGAAGGTACACTCCCCGATCTAACATATGGTGAAAATAACGCTTGAACACTTCGTTGTTGGCTCGGGCTGCCGATTCGAAATCCACTACAGCTTGTTCGTCAAAATGCACCGACAACATACTTCCATAGCGGTTGATAGTGTGGGGTACGCCCTTCTCGCGTAATAGCGATTCGATACCTCGATGCAGGGCAGCTGCTTTTTCGGCAAGGCGTTTAAACACCTCAACATCATTTTCGATCGACTGCAACATGGCTAAGCCCGCCGCCATGGCTAAAGGATTTCCGCTAAGGGTTCCTGCCTGGTATACCGGCCCCTCTGGAGCCAAATGACTCATAATTTCAGCGCGGGCTGCAAAAGCGCCGACGGGTAATCCGCCGCCAATGACCTTTCCGAACATCACTAGGTCGGCTTGAACCGAGGTGGTCTCTTGAGCACCACCACGAGCCAGACGAAAACCAGTCATCACCTCATCAAAGAGTAAAAGTATCGCATGAATGTCGCACAGGTCTCTTAGTCCTTTTAAAAAGCCTGGTTCGGGAATGATGCACCCCATGTTTCCGGGTACCGGCTCAACGATAATCGCAGCAATTTGCTCGGGATTGGCTTCAATCAGCGCTCTGACCGAATCAAGATCATTGTAACGGGCGAGTAAGGTGTCTTGAGCAGTTCCTGGGGTAACCCCTGGACTACTGGGGCTTCCGAAAGTGACTGCACCACTGCCTGCCTGAATTAAAAAGGCATCTGAGTGGCCATGATAGCATCCGGCAAACTTGATAATCTTAGAACGACCCGTGTAACCGCGGGCAAGTCGAACCGCACTCATACAAGCCTCGGTACCGCTATTCACAAAACGAATTTTGTCTATATGGGGCACCATCCGAATGGCGCATTCAGCGAGCTGGGTTTCGAGTTCAGTCGGCATGCCAAATGAAGTGCCTTTTTCTGCCGTGCGCTTCACCGCTTCGATCACGGGTTCAAACGCATGACCAAATAGCAAGGGACCCCAAGAAGAAATATAATCGATGAGCGTATGGCCATCTTCAGTATATAGATAGGCACCCTTGGCGTGTTTTACAAAAACCGGATGACCTCCAACCGACTTGAAGGCGCGAACCGGAGAATTTACCCCACCAGGAATTACCTGATTGGCAGCGGCAAAAAGCGCACTGCTTCTTTTGTATTCAGTCATTATTTCGATCTGGGTATTTCAAGAATCTGCCCAATAGAAAGGGTATCAGAATCAAGGATGTTCATTTTTTTAATCGCTTCGACCGTCACCTCGTAGCGTTTGGCTATGCTATATAAGGTGTCCCCGGGAATCACTCGATGTGCTAGGCCTCTGCCTGCATCTGCGATTTGATCAGTAGCTTCTTTACCCATGCGTTTTGTTCTACGGGTGGTCTCAGCAAGTCGATCTTTGGTTGCACTTAGCGCCGCCGCAATACTTTCTTTGCGCGATTCGTGCTTCAACTGTCGTCTGCGCTTTCCTATGGTTTGTTCGTCGTACTGTGCGAGGTCGTGTTGCTCAATGATACGGATCAGTTTGTCGGCATAACCCTTATCGGTAGCGTAGCCTGCCGCCCGAAGCCCTTTTGCCCATTCTTTGTAATCGGTTGGCTTGAGCTCAAATAACGAGGCGTAACGCGGCCGAGTAGTCAAAAACTCAGAGTGATCGCGATACGAGGCTAGCGGATTTCGGTATTTTCTAAAACACTCTTGTGCCGCATCGTCATCGTGTGAAACGCTTTCTCCCTTCCACGTATCATGGCATTTGATACCAAAGTGATTGTTTGACTCCTTGACGAGTTTGCTTCGTCCTGCATTGGTCTCAAGAATACCTTGAGCCAAAGTGATACTCGCCGGAACACCATAAAGTTTCATCTCTTTCATCGCCGGCTCTGCAAAGGCTGCGATATAGTCCTTTTCACTGCCAAACTGATCGTAATCTTTAGCCGACCAAGACTTCAAATTACTACTACCGAACACGTTCTTAGCGCGATCTCCCAGGCTTAACGGCTGAGGAGAAGTTTGATTAGACCGTGCAATGCTATACACATTTGGGTTTGGGGTGCAACTGCTCATCAACACAAGAATGATGGCCGCCCATGAGGCAATTAGGAGGCTTTTTTGCTGCATGAAGTCATAATTAAGGGTGCATTCTTTTTGGCTAACCGAAGATTCATTGCTTCAATTCCTTGAAGTCCTCCGGTATGTATCGCCAAAATTACACTTCCTTTCGGTATCGCGCCACGACGAACACGATCTAAAATTCCAAACATCATTTTTGCGGTATAGACGGGATCAAAAAGCACCCCAGTCTGGCGCAACCACGTATTCATATCGTTCACAAGTCGTTCATTCACCTTGGCATATCCACCAAACGTGTAATCGTGAACGATCTCGTAGTTTGACTTTTTAGTAAAGCGAGCTACTTCTTGATGCAAGCTGTCGTGATCCAATGCGGCATACCCTAGTACCTTTTGGTGCGGAGCAGAGGCCTCTACAAGGCCAGCAAGGGTCGCCCCTGTTCCGACGGCACAACACAGTATATCTGCCTGATGATCTTCTTCAGTGAGCATCTCTGAAACCCCTTTCACTGCCAGAGCGTTGCTGCCACCCTCAGGAATCATATAAATGCCGTCTTGAGCGCATAGTGTTTTGGCTTTTTTCTCATCTCGGGTAAGCTCTCGATACCGTTCACGACTTACAAAGATGAATCTCATGCCCAACGACTGGGCCTTGGTCAAAGTCGGATTGTTATCGATGCAGTTACTGAGTTCCTCTCCGCGGATAATTCCTGTAGATTTAAATCCGTGCTCTGCCGCCGCCGCCGCAGTAGCTAGAATGTGGTTAGAATGGGCTCCACCAAAGGTGAGCAGGGTGTGTGACTTCTTTAATCGAGCGGCCTCGAGGTTGTATTTGAGTTTTCGAAATTTATTGCCTGAAATAAGCGGATGCAACTGATCTTCACGCTTGAGCAGTAAGGTCACCCCTCGCGATTCGAGCACAGGTAAGGATAGCGATTGGTTTAGAGAAGTGGACATACAACTTCAAAGTTAATCGATGTTATCTTTGCGCAAGAATGAAGAAACCGATTCCGCTCGAAGAGGGCGACTACTACATCGAAAACGGATACCGCGTATTCACTGAGAAGTACCACCTAAGGCGTGGTTATTGCTGTCAAAGTGGATGTCGCCATTGCCCCTATGGCTTTGATAAAAATCGCGGCATCCTCTAGGCCCTTCGGCCACAGATCTTAACGGTTTTTAACATCAAATCAGCTACTTAGTTTGTAACTTTAGTTAAATAAGTATCGTTTTTTACCTTCTATCACAGCTATGAAAAAAGGACTATTACTAGGTATGATCGCACTGATGTTCAGCAGTGCATGTACCTCACTACGGGTGTATACCGATTATGATACCGGGGTAAACTTTTCTACCTACAAGACATTTGCATTCTACAAGCCAGGCATTGATAAAGCCGAGATCTCAGATCTTGATAAACGGCGTATTCTGCGTGCCATCGAAGGAGTGCTTGAAGAAAAGGGATACCGCAAAAGTGAAAATGCAGACCTGTTAATTACCATCGCTACCAAAGAAGAAGACGATGTCACCGTTACTACGCAAACCATCGGCGGATGGGGCTGGGGCTGGGGCTGGGGATTCAACCCTTGGATGATGGGGCCTGCCATGAACAATCAGAACATCAATACCACCAATCGAGGCGAACTTATCATTGACCTTCTTGACGCAGGCGATGAACGCCTCATTTGGCAAGGAAAAGGACGTGGTCTAGTTACCGATGTGCGCAATCCTCAAAAACGTCAGGGCGTTATCGACACCTACGTGAGTGCTATTTTGGCCAAGTTTCCAACACAAGGAAGTCTAAGGCCTGAAAAATAAACGATTACAAGAGTGTTTTGGCGGCGGCTAATGCGGCGCTGATTCCTTCTGGAAATTTACCTCCAGCGGTAGCAAAAAAGGCTTGACCCCCTCCTCCACCTTGAATGTGCTTACCGAGCTCGCGCACCATAGCGGATGCGTCGTATTGGCGTTCGGCGGCCAAATGCTTGTCTATGTAGATCGATAGCAAGGCCTTGCCTTCAGCCTTTGAACCAAGAACTAGAAAAAGATTTTTCGTTTGCGTTCCTAATTCAAAAGAGAGCGTTTTCATTTGATTCGCATCAAGAGCCATTTCAACAGCAGCAAATTGTACGCCATTGATCTCTTTTAGTCCTTGCGCCAATTGGACGCTAACTTGGGCCAATTTTTCAGCTTTTAGTGCCTCGAGTTCGGCACGCAGTACCTCATTTTCATTGACTAAATCAGCCACCCCTTTAACCACATCTTGCGCCTTTGGTAAGGCCAGAGCGATTGTCTCGAGCTGCGCCTCAGCGGTTTTAAAATACGCACGAACAGCTTCACCTGTAATGGCCTCAATACGTCGAATACCTGAAGCCACCGCCCCTTCACTCTTGATCTTGAAGTGCCAAATCTCAACCGTGTTATTCACGTGTGTTCCTCCGCATAATTCAATCGAATCACCGAAGCGAATGGTGCGTACATTGTCGCCATACTTCTCACCGAAAAGGGCCATCGCCCCTTCTGCTAGGGCCTCAGCCATTGGCACCGTGCGACTCTCTTGAAGTGGTAGCGCGGCTTCGATGCGCTGGTTCACCAGCGCCTCTACTTGCGCGAGTTCTTCAGAAGTCATCTTCGCAAAGTGTGAGAAATCGAAGCGCAAGGCATCGGGTCGAACCGATGAGCCGCGCTGCTCTACATGACTTCCAAGTACCTCTCTAAGGGCCTGATGTAATAAGTGTGTTGCGGTGTGATTCGAAGTCGTTTCTCTGCGCTTTTCGGCATTGACTTGAGCCATAAAAGAGGCGTTTAGGTCTTTAGGTAATTCGGCACTTGTGTGAACGATCTCGTTGTTTTCACGTTTAGTCGTGCTAATCTCGATGCGCTGTGCCTGGCCGTTTACTGTGTATTCAAGTAGACCACTGTCTCCGATCTGTCCCCCGCCCTCTGGATAAAACGGCGTTTTCGAAAGAACAAGCTGGTAGGCCGTCTTTTCTTTTTGGGTGATCTCACGATATTTGAGCAGTTGGACGCCTTCGCATGTAAGCTGATCATAACCCACAAAGCCTTCGTTCGCGGCATGAGACACACTCATCCAATCACTTTTGTCTGTAGCCGCATCGGCCTTTGAGCGCTGCTTTTGCGCGGCTAAGGCCGCCTCAAAACCTTTTTGATCGTAGGTGTATCCGCGTTCGCTTAAGATGAGCGCGGTGAGGTCAATAGGAAATCCGAAGGTGTCGTACAATTCGAACGCCTTGTCGCCTGAGATGGATTTTTCTTTGGTTTCTGCGATCACCTTGTCAAGCAGCTTCAAGCCCTGTTCAAGGGTTGTCAAAAACGACTGCTCCTCTTCGCGAATCACTTGAGTGATGAGGTGTTGCTGCGCCTTGAGTTCTGGAAAGGCCGCTCCCATTTGAGTGACTAGGGTCTCGACCAACTGGTGCACAAAAGGTTCGGATTGCTTCAGGAAGGTGAATCCATAGCGAATCGCACGTCGCAAGATGCGTCGAATGACGTATCCGGCCCCATTGTTGCTTGGCAGTTGTCCGTCTGCGATGGCAAAGGCTACCGCGCGCACGTGATCGACCACTACACGAATCGCTATATCGGTTTCTTCACTCTTTCCGTAGGCAACGCCACTCATAGCTGAGAGCTTATCGATCAATCCTGAGAAGACATCGGTGTCGTAATTCGAAGTCTTGCCTTGAAGGGCCATACAAAGACGCTCAAAGCCCATACCGGTATCGACGTGTTTCTCTGGAAGTGACTCAAGCGACCCATCGGCCTTGCGATTGTATTGCATGAATACTAGGTTCCATATCTCGACTACTTGAGGGTGATCGTTGTTGACCAGCGCGGCACCAGGGGTGGCCGCGCGCTCTGCCTCTGTGCGCAGATCAATATGTATCTCTGAACAAGGGCCGCACGGGCCTTGATCGCCCATCTCCCAAAAATTATCCTTCTTGCTTCCCTTTAAAATACGCTCTTGAGGCAAAAGACCCGACCACAAAGTCAAGGCTTCTTGATCGAGATCGAGACGGTCATCTGCACTACCCTCAAAAACAGTCACGTATAAAAGGTCTTTATCTAGCTGGTAGACCTCAGTTAAGAGCTCCCAAGCCCATTCGATGGCCTCTTTTTTGAAATAATCTCCGAAACTCCAGTTTCCGAGCATCTCGAATAGGGTGTGGTGATAGGTGTCTTTTCCGACTTCTTCAAGATCGTTGTGCTTTCCGCTAACGCGCAAACATTTTTGCGTATCCACTACACGACGGGTTTTTGGCACTGAGTTGCCCAAAAAGAACTCTTTGAATTGATTCATACCCGCATTGGTAAAGAGCAGGGTAGGATCGTTTTTCATGACCAGCGGAGCCGAGGCAACGATCTGGTGCTGTTTTGATTCGAAGAATTCTAAGAAGGTGGCCCGTATGCGGTTGGCGTTCATAGCAATAACGTATCTTTGAGAAGATTTTGGCCCAAAAATAGTGCAATTTGGAAGACAAGCAGCGCAAGCAAAAGTATTACTACGATCCTGAGACACTCTCTTACCGACAGGTGAAAAAGAATCCGCTCAGAAAGATCGGTCAGTTTGTGTTGTTCTTCTTGGCCTCTGCAATTGCAGGCATGTTCTTTTTCTTCTTTCTCAATCAGGCAGGAGTAGTTCGAAATACCAATGAGATTGTGCTGCAGCGCGAACTCGACAATTACAAACGCGACTACCAAGAATTTTCAAAACGCCTAGACCGCACCGTCGAGGCACTCGAAAACTTGAGGCAGCGCGACAACGAGGTGTACCGGCTGTATTTTGAGATGGATCCGATCGCCGAAGAGCAATATTATGCTGGATTTGGTGGGGTCAACCGCTACAAGAAGTACGACGGATTCAACAACTCTGAACTCGTGAAAGAAGTGGCTAAAAATCTAGATATGATTGAAAAGGCGCTCGTCAATCAATCGCGCTCGCTCGACGATATTTCAGACATGCTGCCGAAACGAAAAGAATACCTAGAGGCGATACCGACCATTCAACCTGTGATGAATGAGAATTTGAGACGCATGGCTTCAGGATACGGATGGCGCAGTGACCCCTTCACCAAGGTGCGAAAGTTTCACTATGGCATGGACTTTTCGGCCCCGGTGGGCACCCCGATTTTCGCGACCGGTAACGGGGTTGTTACCCGAGCAGATCAGCGGGCATCGGGTCTTGGAAGACATATTCGCATAGACCACGGCTTTGGATACGTCACCCTTTACGGTCACCTCTCTAAATACAATGTTCGTGTGGGACAAAAGGTAAATAGAGGAGATATTATTGGCTATGTCGGAAATTCTGGGCGCTCGCTCGGATCACATTTGCACTATGAAGTATTCAAAAATGGGCGCCATGTGAACCCTATTGATTTCTATGCGGGCACACTATCCGCCGAAGATTATGAAATCTTGCAACAACGTGCCGAATTGTACAATCAATCGCTGGATTAATGCACCTCAACCTGCCTGAAAAGCGCTACTATAAAATTGGTGAAGTGGCTGAAGCCTTTGGCGTGAACCCTTCACTCATCCGCTTTTGGGAGAAAGAGTTCAACAGCATCAAACCCAAAAAAAATGCCCGAGGCGATCGTCGCTTCACGCCCGAGGACGTGCAACAACTCAAAAGAATTTATGAACTCGTTAAAGAACGAGGATTTACCCTAGAGGGCGCTAAGACTGAATTGTCAAAATCACGAAATTTGTACGAACAAAATCAAGCGCTAATAACAAGACTTGAACATCTTAAACAACAACTCATTGATCTTAAAAACAACCTCAAAAAATAAGTAACATGAAAAAATTATACATCGCACTAGCGATTTTAGCCGTAGGGATTATTTCACTTTTTGGATGGTATGTGGGTACGAACAATCGCTTCGTTGAAATGAAAGGGAATGCCACCAAGCAATGGGCGAATGTAGAGAGCTCGTACCAGCGTCGCTCTGACCTAATTGGCAACTTGGTAAATACCGTAAAAGGAGCGGCTGATTTCGAACGCAATACGCTAACCGCTGTGGTTGAAGCGCGCGCTAAAGCCACCAGTACCACTATTGACGCGAACAATCTCGATGCAACACAACTTGAGGCCTTTCAAGCGGCTCAGGGACAACTTTCATCGACGCTCTCGCGGCTTCTAGTGACGGTTGAACGCTATCCTGAGTTGAAAGCCAATCAAAATTTCTTAGAGCTGCAGTCTCAATTAGAAGGCACCGAGAATCGCATCAATGTCGAGCGCAATCGCTACAATAACATTGCTGGAGATTACAACATCGCCATTAAAAAAATTCCTGGTAGCCTTGTCGCAAGTCTTGCCGGATTTACAGAAGTCGCTCTATTCCAGGCCGAATCTGGAGCTGAAGCAGCACCTGAAGTAAACTTCAACTTCTAAATGGCATCAGAGACTTTTTTTACTCAAGAACAAGAAGCACAAATCGTGGCTGCCATCAAAGCGGCTGAAAAAAACACCTCAGGAGAGATCCGCGTTCACATTGAACCGAGTACCCTTGGAGTGGCTGCTTTAGATCGCGCCGTTACCGTCTTTCAAGAATTGGAGATGCATCAAACCAAATCCCGAAATGGGGTACTCATCTACCTTGCCTTTGAAGATCATAGTTTTAGTATTTTCGGCGACAAGGGGATCAATGAAGTGGTGGGTAAAAATTTTTGGGACAGCACCCGTGACCTCATGCAGACTGCATTCAAAAATGGGGCATTTGCTCAAGGGCTTGTCGAGGGTATCACCGAAGCCGGTAAGGTATTGAAGCAATACTTCCCATATCAACAAGACGATCAGAACGAACTCGATGACCAGATTTCTAAAGGCTAAACGCACCTTTATAGCAGCATGCGCATTTTGCAGTCTAACACTTTCGTGGGCTCAATTTGAAATTCCGGCTGTGCCCTCAAAGCAGACCGCTGTTTACGATTACGCCCAGGTACTTGACCGTCAACAACGCAGTGCCTTAGAGCAAAAACTAGTGCGTTACGCCGACTCAACCTCAACACAGATGGTGTTCGTAAGCATCGAATCTACTGAAGGCGAAGACATTCAATACTTAGGCGCCAACTGGCTGTCAAAGTGGGGTATTGGGCAAGCAGGTAAAGACAACGGGATTCTCATCCTACTCGCTCGAGAAGACCGCCGAATCGGCATCAGCACGGGTTACGGCGTAGAAGATCGACTCACAGACGCCCTCTCAAAGCGCATCATTGAAAACCTCATCTTACCTAGTTTTAAGCAGGGAGACTATTACGGAGGGCTCTCTATCGGAGCCGACGCCATTTTTGAAGTACTTAAAGGCGCCTTTACCGAAGAGCGAGACCTGCGTGCAAATAATGCCGACCGAGTGGGTTCCCTTCTTTTTGTACTTATTATTATCGTATTAATCATCGCCTACCTTGCTCGTAAAGGCGGTGGAGGCTCTGGCCCAGGCGGGGGCATTCATCGTGGCCCTGACCTACTCGACGTGCTCATTTTAAGCTCAATGGGGCGCCGCAGTGGCGGCTTTGGTGGCGGAGGCTTCGGTAGTGGCGGGGGCTTCGGCGGAGGTGGTTTTGGTGGAGGCTTCGGAGGCGGCTTTGGAGGAGGAGGCGGTGCCTCTGGGGGTTGGTAAGTTACTTCTTGCGCATAAAGACCGTAATTGGTACCCCCTCGAAATCGAACTGATTGCGCAGCTGATTTTCTAAAAAGCGCTTGTAAGGATCCTTTACGTACTGAGGTAAATTACAGAAGAATGCAAATTGAGGATAATGTCCAGGAAGCTGCGTACAGAATTTGATCTTGACGTATTTCCCTTTCAGCGAAGGCGGAGGGCGATTCTCAATAATCGGCAACATCACATCGTTCAGTTTGTGAGTAGGAATACGCTTAGAGCGGTTTTCAAAAACCTTGACTGCAGTTTCAATGGCTTTAAAGATCCGCTGCTTTTCGAGCACAGAAATGAAAATGATCGGTACATCGGTAAAGGGCTCCATGGCCTCTTTGATTTTTAGGGTGTAGTCGCGCACCGAGTTGGTCTCTTTATCGACCAAATCCCACTTATTAACCAAGATCACTATGCCCTTGTTGTTGCGGTGAGCGAGCCAAAAAATGTTCTGAACCTGTCCGTCGAAACCCCTTGTAGCGTCAAATATGAGTAAGCACACATCAGCGTGTTCGATTGCGCGCACCGATCGCATCACCGAGTAAAACTCTAAGTCTTCGCGCACCTTCGCCTTGCGACGAATTCCGGCGGTATCGACTAGATTGAATTCAAATCCGAAACGGTTGTAACGGGTGTCGTTGGTGTCTCGGGTTGTTCCGGCTATATCGGTCACAATGTGACGGTCTTCGCCCAATAGGGCGTTGATAAATGAAGACTTTCCGGCGTTTGGCCTTCCGACTACGGCAAAACGAGGAAGCTCATCGGGCTCAGCCTCTACCTCTTCGGGTAACGACTCAATGAGGGCATCCAATAGGTCACCCGTTCCGCTTCCGTTGACACTTGAAACCGTGTAGTAGTCGCCAAGACCAAGCGCATAAAATTCTACCGCCTCGGCCTCGCGCATCGCATTATCTACCTTATTTATAGTTAGAAAAACCGGCTTGTTGTGGCGGCGCAGCAATTTGGCCACGTCTTCATCCATGGCGGTGATTCCAGACTCCACGTCAACCATAAAAATTATGGCGTCGGCCTCATCGATCGCTAATTCGACCTGTCGGTCGATTTCTTTCTCAAAAACATCGTCTGACCCTACGACATAACCGCCGGTGTCAATGAGGGTGAAATTGCGCCCATTCCAGTCTGATTTTCCATAATGGCGATCACGCGTGACTCCGCTTACCGCGTCTACAATGGCCTCTCGACGCTGAATGAGTCTATTAAAAAAAGTTGATTTGCCTACATTAGGTCGCCCTACTATGGCTACAATTGCTCCCATGAATTTCTAAAAGTGATGGCAAAGGTAGCCGAATTTTGGCAACACTTGTGCGGAGTGGGCAGAAGAGAGCAGCCCGATAGGCTGGCGCTAGCCTTGGTAGCCGAAACGACGCAACTGATTTTCATCGCTGCGCCAATTTTTACTGACCTTAACGTGCATTTCTAGGTGGATCTTTTTGGCAAAAAACTGCTCCAGATCTTTTCGTGCCTCGGTTCCCACTCGCTTGAGCCCTTTGCCTTGGTGGCCAATAAGAATCCCCTTCTGGGTATCGCGCTCTACCAAAATCACGGCACCAATGTGAATAATTGTTTCGCTCTCTTTAAACGACTCTACCTGTATTTCTACCGCATACGGAATCTCTTTATCGTAGTGCAGCAGTATCTTTTCTCGAATAACCTCGCTCACCACGAAGCGCTCGGTTTTGTCGGTGAGCTGGTCTTTGGGGTAATAAGCCGGACCAAGGGGAAGCAGTGCTTTGATTCGGGCCATCACTTGATCCACCCCAAAACCTTCTAAGGCCGAAATCGGAAAGATTTCTGCTCGAGGAAGCTGGGCTGTCCAGTGATCAATGGCCTCATTAAGCGCCTCTTGATTTCCGATGTCGATTTTATTGATAAGCAAGAGCAAAGGGGCCGAGGCTTGCTGCAGTTTCTTAAAAAACTGCTCGTCTTTTAATTGCTTCTCTCCGAGCTCAACCATGTACACTAAAATGTCAGCGTCTTCGAAGGCCGATCGCACGAAGTCCATCATAGACTCTTGCAATTTATAGGCCGGATCGATTATTCCGGGCGTATCCGAAAAAACCATCTGATAGTCTTCGTCGTTGACAAAACCCAAAATGCGGTGACGCGTAGTTTGCGCCTTAGAGGTAATGATAGACAACCGCTCCCCAACGAGCGCATTCATCAGGGTTGACTTACCCACGTTGGGGCTTCCGATGATATTGATAAAGCCCGATCGGTGTGCATTGCTCATAAGCTGCCCATTTTGTAACGTTCAAAGTAATCTTTGGCCGAACGGTTTACGTGAGGTGCGAGCCACAACACAGCGATCATATTTGGAATGAGCATAAGCGAATAGGCCAGATCCATCACATTCACCACCAAGTCGACCGATGCTACCGCAGCGATTACAATAGTGATGATGTAGAAGTAGTTAAACCCTTTGGCTATGCGGGCATTGGTCAGGTAAGAAAGACTCTTAACCCCATAATACGAATAGGTCAAAATGGTCGACAATGCGAATGAGGTGACCGCGATCATCAACAACACGTCTCCCCAGCCAAAGAGGGTCTTTTTAAAAGCGATCAGCGTCATTAATATTCCATTAGTCTCGGTCTCGAGGTGTGCTCCGCTGATTAGAATCACCAAGGCCGTTAGGGTGCACACTACAATGGTATCAATAAAAGGACCAAGCATAGCCACCAAGCCTTCTTGAACGGGTTCATCGGTCTTAGACTGGCCATGGTACATGGGGGCTGACCCTAGCCCGGCCTCATTAGAAAACATGGCTCGGCGTGCACCAAGAATGATGACACCCCACAATCCGCCTGAAACAGCCGTTTTCAAATTAAAGGCTTCAGAAAAAATGAGCCCAAAAGAGGGGCCGATCGCGCTTGCATTCATAAACAACACCGCGGCAACGGCTATCAGATAAAACCCTACCATTGGACCGACCACGCGTGTGGCGACCTGGGCAATCTTTTGTACGCCACCAAAAATAACGGCGGCGGTAATTGCTGCTAAGACCAACCCGACTATGGCTTTCCAGGCCAAAGCCGAACCCAGGTTAACAATGGTTTCGTTCGGATTCACCACCACCATAAAGGTCTGGGTAAACTGATTGGCTTGAAAAATGGCGAGATATCCGATCATCCCCATAAGCG
>JBJOGS010000085.1:0-7027 GCA_046048095.1 Bacteroidota bacterium | reverse complement strand
AAAGTGGTAGCTTGGTCGAACAAAAACTGGGGATATGACGGACCGATCCCTGAGGGGGCTGATGCGATTCCTGATACCTTAGATTGGAACCTCTGGTTGGGTACCTCATCAGAACGGCCTTATAAAGAAGGCTACTACCACCCGATGAACTGGCGTAAGCTCATGGATTACGGATGCGCTACCTTGGGCGATATGGGCGTTCACATTTTTGACACGCCATATAACGCACTAGATATTGATGTTCCGAACACTATAACCACCTATTGCCGTGAAACAAACGGATACGGTTACCCTGAGCGCAATGAGGTGCACTATACGTTTGAAGGAACCGCGTATACTACACCTGAGTTTGAGTGGGTATGGTACGACGGTGTGGAAGGTCCGGTGATGAGCGACGAGCTCATGTTGCCAAATGGTGATGCCTTACCCGACCAAGGGGCCTTATTTATCGGAGAAGACGGAAGAAGACTATTACTTCCGCACTTTCAGCAGCTTCCTAAGCTCATTGTTGATGGTGCTTACCAAGAGTATGTCATTGCTGATTTTGATACCGAAGGTGTCATGGGTGAACCGGTTCGTGACTATGCTGCCGAGTCACCTAAGCACTACCATCAGTTCATCGACGCCGTTTTAGGTACTGCTGAGACCTCTGCGCCATTTGATTACTCGGCTCGTTTGACAGAGACCATTTTGTTGGGGGTTATTGCCGGTCGTTTTCCTGGAAAGACCCTTCATTACAATAAAGAGGCATCGGCATTTGAAGAAGATGAGGCCAATCAGTACCTCAGCGGAGCGTATCGTAGTTTCTAATCCCATCATCGATGACCAAGGCATCTCTATTTGATTTAAAAGAGAGTAACTGGAAGCGGCTAAAAACACATCGTTTTGAGCTCGCTATTTTGGGTTGGGGCGCTACCGAGGCGCATAATTACCATCTGCCCTATGGCACAGATGTATACGAAGCCGACGGATTGCTCAGAATAGCTGGTCAAAAGGCCTATGACAAGGGGGGCAATTTTGTGATTCTTCCTACAATACCTTTTGGTGTCAATACGGGTCAAAGCGACATCTACCTAGATATGAATCTCAACCCTAGCACGCAGTTGGCGATCTTGAAAGATCTCATTACGGTGCTCGACAGACAAGGGGTGAAGAAGTTATTGGTATTTAATAGCCACGGCGGAAATGATTTCAAGACCCATCTGCGTGAGCTAGGCTTACTTTTTCCTGAGATGATGTTAGTGACCTGTAGCTGGTTTCAGATGCTTGATAAGGCGCTATACTTTGAAGAGTCAGGAGATCACGCCGATGAAATGGAGACCTCGATCATGATGCACTTACATCCTGAATTCGTCTTGCCCTTAGCCGTTGCTGGTTCGGGTTCAGAGAAAAAACACAAAGTGAGAGCCATTAGAGAAAAATGGGCCTGGGCAGAGCGCAAGTGGTCTGAAGTAAGTGAAGATACGGGCATTGGAAACCCGAGCAAATCATCGCCCGAAAAGGGCAAACGCTATGTCGATGACCTTACCGATAAAATAGCCGAATTGATTGTCGATTTGTGCGAAGTAGATCAAACCAAAATGTATGAATAAAAAGAACTATTCAGGACTGATTATAGCCCTGTTGTTTTCAACCTTATCCTCGTATGCTCAAGACTGGGGGCAGCTGAATTACTTCAAGGCCAAAAACGACTCTATCATGCAGCTTACCGATTCAAATTCGGTGGTGTTCATGGGTAATTCGATCACTCAGGGATGGATTTCGATGCGCCCTGAGTTCTTTAGTGAGAACGGATTTGTCAATCGTGGAATTGGTGGTCAAACTACCCCCCAAATGTTACTCAGATTCAGGCAAGATGTCATTGACTTAAATCCTAAACTCGTGGTCATTCTCGCTGGGATTAATGATATCGCAGAAAATACCGGTCCCATTTCAATTCAGGACATGGCTAAAAACCTTGAAAGCATGGTGCAGTTGGCATTGGCTAATGATATCATTCCGGTATTGTGCTCGGTGCTTCCGGCAAACTCTTTTCCGTGGAGACTGCGAATCAACCCTACAGAAAGGGTCATAGAATTGAACGATTTATTGAAGCAAATGGCTGAATCCTATCAAGTGCCTTATGTTGATTATTACACCCCAATGGTTGATGACCAAAGGGGGTTGAAGACCGAATGGGGCTACGATCCGGTGCATCCCAATGAGGCTGGGTATCGTGTCATGGAACCCCTATTAATGAGTACCCTCTCGCCACTATTGGCTAAATCAAATCTATGAGAAATTGGATCTTCACCTTAATTATTTCTTGCTCTTTCACAGTGGCATCTGCCCAGTCTTTCGAGAAGAATGATTTTCAGGGGCAATGGGTATCGGTAGACGATGTGACGAATCAGCGTAAGTCAGCGATCAATCTTTTCGTAAAGGACGGAAAGCTCTATGGTCAGATTGCACGTCTGCTGCTCGAAGAGGATCAAGGAAAAACCTGTGTTTCGTGTAAAGGGGCCAAAAAAGACCAACCGATTGAGGGGTTGATTATTATTGAAGGTCTCGAGTGGGACGGTGAGGCCTGGACGGACGGAAAGATTCTCGATCCGGCGAACGGAAAGCAGTACTCGTGTACCCTTACCCTTGAAGACGACCGCACCTTGAATGTTCGAGGCTACCTGGGCATTTCTCTGCTAGGCAGAACACAGACTTGGTACAAGGCCTCAAAATAACTAGGCTTTTAATTACTCTGCAGATAGTTGAGCTGAGGCAAAACTAAAATGAGTGCTGAGTGGTTCTTTGCCTTTTCGCGCCTGTTGTTTGAGCCATTTTTTAAGAATTCCTTGCTGTCGGTGCAACGCTACCTTAACCTCGGGATGCAGCTTTTCTTCGGCAATTAGTTCGTTACTGCGATGGATGAATGCCAGCTGTAGGTTGCGTTCGAGAAGGTCAGGTTGAGGTTTAGTAAATATCAAGGACTGAGCAAGGGACTCAATGAGTTCATCAGGGCTAAGCCCATCTCCTTCTAGAGTAATAAGGGTAGAGAGCATTCGATTCAAACGATCGGTATCAAGCAGTCTGTAGAGCGCGGCTTTCTGAAGATTTGTAAGAAGTGTCAGCTGTCCTTCACCCTCAAATTTTGAGATGATTTCTGGGGTGATCAGCCAATAAGGGCTGTTCCAGAGATGCGTTTCGAGTGCCGATAGCGCTTCTCGCTGTTTCTCAGAGGGTACATTGGCATATGGAAAGGCCTCTTGTCCCTTCACTAGCAGGGTTTCGTTTACCCCTCCGACCAGCGCTACCACATGATAAATATAACGGCGATAGACCCCTATGAGCTCCATATACAATTCTTGCAAATCATCATAAGTCTGGCCCTCGGTGGTCGTCCACTGTTCAAGGTGTTTAGCCACAATTTTTAAATTGCTTAAACCGTAGGCTGTAGCCTTAACCGGATCGTCTCCAATATTTTCTGTTTGTGCATTGGGATCATTAGATCCGTAACCAAATTGATAAACCGGATTAAGACTGCGCTCATCAACAAATCGTTTAAGCCACTTCGATTCTTCTTCGGCATTTTCAAAATAGCGGTACCCCCATTCAATCGCATAATCGTCATAGGGCCCCATTTGACGGACGAATCTGATGTTTTGATCACCTGGTTGAGCAACGTAGTTATAACGCGCGTAATCCATAATCGTTGAGGCGATTCCCATTTTTTGCGTGAAGGTTCCTGAACGCAACGAATCTACGGGATAGGCCGAGCTTGCCTTCATGTTGTGAGGAAGCCCTAGGGCATGCCCTACCTCATGGGCGATCACCCGGCGCATCATCTCACCTATCTCTTCTTCTGGTGTGTTCAGAGTTCGCGCCTTTTCATTGGCGGCTCCAGTTTCTAAGAGGTAGCGATTGCGGTACGAGCGTAAATGATTGTGATACCAGATGACATCGCTCTCAATAATTTCTCCACTGCGCGGATCTTTCACGCTTGGCCCGGTGGCATTTCGGGTGGTTGAAGCAACATAGCGCACTACCGAGTACCGCACATCTTCGGGGCTAAAATCAGGATCTTCTTCTTTCGTAGGAGGGTCTTTGGCGATGATAGCATTTTTAAATCCGGCTTTTTCGAAAGGACCATTCCAGTCTTCAATTCCCTTTTTGAAATAAGGTCGCCATTTTAGGGGCGTTGCTGGGTCAAGGTAGAAAACTATTGGTTTAATAGGTTCTGAGAGCTCACCTCTGGCATAAGCTTCTTTGTTTTTGGGTTCGAGCTTCCACCGTGTGGCGATACGGTAATTGTCTGACTTCAGCGCTTCAGAAGAATAGTTGTATTGCTCAAGTGAAAACCATCCTACGCGGTGATCTACCTTACGAGCGGTCATAGGCTTATCAGAGAGCGCAATGATCGAGTGATTGAGCTGAAAACTCATCGTTTCACTTTGATTTGATCGCGATGCTGCTGCGGCTGGATAGGTTAAGGTGTGGGTGATTTCGGTGTTCAATGGAAAGCTTTTCGCACTATCGATAAATGAGCGCTTCGGGTCAAGCGATCCGATCTTATAATTCTTTTTTTCGGTTTCGCCCACGGCGTTGAATCCTGGTGAATCTTTTGAGAAGAAATCAGACACATCCACTAGATGCACCTCTTTTTCTGCATTCATCTTTTCAAAAACACCAAGAATGGGCGCAAGATTGTTTTGTATGACACTCTCGGCAATAGGGTCAGCACTGTTGGCTAAATTCACATAAGAACGTTGCTTTAATAGGAGCTTTCCATTTTTCAATTCAAAACTAATCACGCTCTCTGCGGTTTTAGAACCCGCATTTCGGTAGGCAGAATAGTTTGAAGGAAGCTTCACATAACGCGAGACCATGAGAAAGGGCTTTTCAAGCACGCTGTCACTTAAAGCAAGTAACAATTTGCCTTTTTCAGGGTTAAAATAAGTAGTGATGATTCCTTGAGTGGTCTGAAAATCGCTCACCAATGAATCGAGGGGCTTCTGCTGTGCTAATGCGGTATATCCAAAGGTGAAGGCAATTAAAATGAGGCTTTTCTTCATACTTGAGGCTGCGTTGGTGCGTATGAAGATAGCCAGAAATTTTACTAGCTTAGACATTTTAACCCACCTGAGTAACCAAACGAATTATTCATGTCCCCTTTAGTTCAATTACGCAAAAAACGGGCTAGTCGCATTCGCGCATTTCGGCAATGGCATAAGACTATTGGGGTCAGCCTACTGCTGTTCTTTTTTGTAATGGCACTCACGGGCGTGCTGCTCGGACTCAAAGATGTTTTAGGGTTAAAACCTAGCACCGCAAAGGCTGAGATGGTTTCTTTGAACGAATGGGTTTCGCTTCAACAGATCAATACTAACGCCATCGCCTATGCTAAGGCCCAGCAATTGGATACGCTTATCGATAGGGTTGACGTGCGTATCGAAAAGGGCATTGCTAAGGTGCTGTTTAAGCGTCATTTCACTGAATTACAGGTGGCCGGATCTACAGGAGAAATTCTTTCGGTGCGCCAGCGTGGTGATCATTTTATAGAGCGTATTCATGACGGATCTATCGTAGAGTTTTACGCACAACAGACCGATACCGTAAAAATGATCTACTCTACTCTAGTGGGCCTTGGATTGCTTGCGCTGTCATTAAGCGGTTATTTTCTTTGGGTTGCTCCGAAAAAGAATCCAGCGAAAAAAGATTAAGGTTGTTGTTGGGCGGCCTTCAATGCTAGGCGCCCTAATTCAGCAAGAAACGAAATACCCTTCTCTTCGTATTCGTACTGGTTGTCATTAAAGATTTGATTCTCGTTAACTAGAATCGTTGCTGATAATAGAAACTCGACTCTGCCTTCGCGATCGGTGATATAAGCGACATCGGTGAGGGTGCCGTAGGCGTATCCGACCTTGTTGTGTATTCGAATGGCATCGGTCATCTCTCCTTTGCGATCGCCATAAATGAAAAACTTTCCGTAGCTGTCGTAATATTCTTCGTCGTTGTTGTAGTTGGGATCGTCACTTTCTAGGGTGTTTCGACTCATCCAATACTTCATGAACGCATAATCTTCTTCGGTTAGATTGAAGCGCTGGCTTTCAGAAAACACCTCCGGAAACACCAATCGCTTCATGATACCTTCTAGATCTTCAAGAGCGATTCTATTCTTCAGGCGAAAGTCGAAGGGCTCTTTTACAATGCTATCATTCGATTGAAACCCCACTCCTTTTTTGACCCCTAGTGTTGCGGTATTGAGTACTTCAAGTTCACTGGTGATAGAGGGTTGTTTGTAGACGGTATCTCTATCACTTAGAAACACATAGTCCCAGGTGTGGGTGTTATCTGCTCCAAGCAAAAACTTGTGCTGGATGTCGGTATGATTAAGACCCTTTTCTTTCAGAGATGCATTGATGTAATCCTTTCCTAGAAAGTCAAAAAGGTAATTGTAGGCGTCATTGTCGCTCACTAGAAATATTTTTTTAATCAAGTGCGCTACGGTTAGGTGATTGTCAGCCTTTGTACTGTCTTGAAGCGCTATGGGAGTATTAAACCGATCGGTATATATTTTAAATGGGGTGTGCATATCAATGGCTACCCCTTGAGCTTTTAATTCATTGATTCTTTGAAGCGCTAATGCAGCTATGGGCAGTTTTGCGGTGCTCGCCGGATAAAAATAGGCCGCGCTATTTTCTTTGTAACTCGTAGTATGAAATAGGGGAAGGCCCAAACTGTCTCTTGTGATTTGGGTATAACGGATCTGAACTTCATGCTTTGAATCGTTTAGTATTTTATGAAATTCAGGGGAGGCCGATTCAAATAAAGCGTCTAAGGGATGCGACGCACTGCAGCCAACGAGAAAGATGAGTCCCAAAATGGCAAATGGCAAGCTGTGAATACGTATCATAGCGCTTTTCCGTATATCTTTAAGATTATGTCACAAAAGATACTCTTTTTCGCCTTGTTTCTAGGGCTAAATCTCAATGCGCAGCAGAACAATAAGGTTTTTCTCATCACCCTAGACGGATACCGATGGCAAGAGCTTTTT
>JBJOGS010000084.1:0-11542 GCA_046048095.1 Bacteroidota bacterium | reverse complement strand
GGGGGTATGCCTACCCTGGTTTGATAGATGCGCATTGTCATTTTTATCAATTAGGACTAAATGAAAGTCGGCTCAGTTTATTGGGTACGCAAAGTTTTGATGAAATCGTAGCGCGCATTCGGGCTTTTGATGAAAAATACAAACCTTCAGTGCTGTATGCTTGGGGATGGGACCAAAACGATTGGCCCGTCAAAGATTTTCCGGTCAATACTGTGCTTAATGAACTTTTTCCTGACCGTGCAGTGGTCTTGCGTAGAATTGATGGTCATGCTTATCTGGTAAATGATTATGCTTTGAAATTAGCGGGTATCACTTCGAACACGGTGCTAGAAGGGGGCGCGATCATTAAAGAAGGGAATCGGCTCACTGGGGTGTTAATCGATGCGCCAATGCGTCTGATAGACGAATCGCTACCCGAAATTGATAGGCCTTCTCAAGTGCGTGCCTTGTTGGCGGCCCAAGATATCGCCTTTCAATACGGCCTCACCACCGTTAATGATGCTGGTCTTTCGCGTTCGGTTATTGAACTCATAGACAGTCTTCAGCAAACTGGAGATTTAAAAATCCGCGTTTATGCCATGATTAGCGCTTCTGAGGATCAGCTCGATTATTATCTCGAACGTGGGCCGTTAAAGACACCTCGTTTGAATGTTCGGTCATTCAAGGTGTATGCTGATGGTGCGTTAGGGTCAAGGGGTGCGGCTTTAAAAGTGCCTTATTCGGATGATCATGAGCATTACGGGGCGCTGGTAACCAGTTTAGAAGAAATGCAAACTATCGCTGAGCGTTTGGCGGGTACCGATTTTCAAATGAACACACACGCTATCGGTGACTCTGCCAATTATTTCGTGCTCGATCTCTATGAGCGCGTTTTGAGTCATCCGGCCGAGGCTCGGTGGAAGATAGAACATGCGCAGGTCGTAGACCAGGTTGATTTTCAGCGCTTTGCAAAGGGAATCATTCCTTCGGTACAGCCGACTCACGCAACGAGTGATATGTATTGGGCTGAAGAGCGACTTGGTCTAGAACGGATTCAAGGAGCTTACGCCTACCAAACGCTGCTTCAGCAGTCGAAGCGTTTAGCGCTCGGCACAGACTTTCCGGTAGAGCAGGTTTCGCCTTTGCTTACTTTTTATGCCGCAGTGGCCCGACAAGATCTTCAAGGATATCCTGAGGGTGGGTATCAGGCTGAAGAAGCCTTAACCAGAGAGCAAGCTCTTAAAGGTATGACGACCTGGGCGGCCTATTCAAACTTTGAGGAAAGTGAAAAGGGCTTGTTGAAACCAGGATTTTTTGCTGATATCACTGTGCTATCAAACGACCTCATGACCGCTGATTTCGCAGAAATTCCATCTATTGAGGTGAAATCGGTGTTTCTGGCCGGAGAGCGTGTTAAAAATTAACTTTCGATTGCCTTTAGTACTGAAATAATTAAATTTTAAACCAAAAACTTATTTAAAGGTTAAAATTATTAATTAATATTACTTTTTATATTTCTATTTATCAGACATGTATTCATTTTTGTTTAAAATTTGAATTATGTGTGGAATTGTTGCGAGTTTTAACTACCAAAAGACAGAGGCAGATCAACGCGAGCAGTTGCTCGAAATGGCTAAAAAGATTAGGCATCGCGGACCAGATTGGAGTGGGATTTTTAGTGATGCGCACAGTGTGCTGGCCCATGAACGTTTGGCGATTGTCGATCCGACTTCAGGAAAGCAGCCCCTATTTAATAGATCTCAATCCTTAGTGTTAGCCGCTAATGGCGAAATCTATAACCATCGCGAAATTCGAACGCGTTTTGAGTCGAATTACGATTTTATGACTCAATCTGATTGCGAAGTGATTCTTCCATTGTATCAGGCACATGGGTCGGATTTTTTGGAATCGCTTAATGGAATTTTCGCTTTCGCACTCTATGATCGCGAGCGAAATGACTTTTTAATTGCCCGTGATCATATGGGAATCATTCCGCTTTACATGGGTTGGGATGAGCAGGGGGTGTTTTACGTAGCTTCTGAGTTGAAGGCTCTTGAGGGGTATTGCAATCGTATCGAACTCTTTCCTCCAGGGCACTATATGACCAGTGAAACTGCTGATCCAGTGCGTTGGTATCAACGTGAATGGCAGTCTTACGATGCGGTGAAAGAAAATAGCTCTTCAATAGAGGTCTTGAGAGAGGCCCTAGAGGCTGCAGTAAGACGTCAATTGATGTCTGATGTGCCCTATGGGGTGCTGTTGTCAGGAGGGTTGGATTCATCCATTACTTCAGCCATTGCTAAGAAATATGCAGATATGCGTATTGAGACCGATGATCAAGAACGCGCGTGGTGGCCTCAATTGCACTCTTTTGCTGTGGGTCTTCAAGGATCTCCGGATTTAGCAGCGGCACGCAAGGTGGCTGATTACATCAAAACGGTACATCACGAAATTGTTTTTACGATTCAAGAAGGTTTAGATGCGATAAAAGATGTTATCTATCACTTAGAGACCTACGATATCACTACAGTTCGCGCTGCCACCCCGATGTATCTCATGGCGCGTGTTATCAAGTCAATGGGAATTAAGATGGTGCTTTCTGGTGAGGGTTCTGATGAGCTTTTCGGAGGATACCTGTATTTTCATAAGGCTCCGAACGCACGTGAATTTCACGAAGAGACGGTGCGTAAATTGGATAAATTGCACATGTATGACTGCCTTCGCGCCAACAAGTCCCTTGCGGCTTGGGGTATTGAGGGAAGGGTGCCTTTTCTGGACAAAGAATTTATAGATGTTGCCATGCGATTGAATCCCCAAGATAAAATGATCAACGGTGAGCGCATGGAGAAATGGATTTTGCGCAAAGCATTCGAGCACATGCTTCCGGCTGAAGTGGCATGGAGGCAGAAAGAGCAGTTTTCTGATGGAGTGGGGTACTCTTGGATTGATACCCTCAAAGCAAAGGTCAACGAAGAGGTAAGTGACGCTCAAATGCAGCAAGCCGCCTATAAGTTTCCTATCCAGACCCCACAAACAAAAGAAGAATACTATTACCGCAGTATTTTTTCAAGCCACTTTCCGTCAGACGCGGCCGCTCTAAGTGTTCCGCAAGAACCATCGGTGGCCTGCAGCACTAAAACAGCACTAGAGTGGGATGCTGCATTTAAGACGATGAATGAACCTTCTGGAAGAGCGATAAAGTCGGTGCATACCGATGCGTATTTATAGGGTTGTTGTTCACACAAAAGTGTTGATAACTTGAAGGGCTCGAAACGTTTCGAGCCCTTATTTTTGCTGTGCTTTCGGCTATATTTGCTAGGATACAATTAGATGAAATTTGACCTATGAGCGACGAAGTAAAAAACCCTAATTATTCTGAAGATAGTATACAGGCCCTGGAGGGAATGGAGCATGTGAGAATGCGTCCGTCGATGTATATCGGAGATGTGGGTGTAAGAGGGCTTCACCACCTAGTTTACGAGGTAGTAGATAACTCTATTGACGAGGCTATGGGTGGGCATTGTGATACGATTGCGGTGACCATCAATGAAGATCATTCAATTACGGTTACCGATAACGGAAGGGGTATTCCTGTTGGACTCCACAAGAAAGAGGGGGTTTCTGCATTAGAAGTGGTGATGACTAAGATCGGAGCCGGAGGTAAATTTGACAAAGATTCTTACAAAGTCTCAGGAGGGTTACACGGGGTTGGAGTTTCTTGCGTTAATGCGCTTTCAATTGCTTTAAAAGCTACCGTCTATCGCGAGGGAAAAGTATGGCAACAAGAGTACGAGCGCGGAAAGGCCTTGTACCCAGTAAAGAGCATAGGAGAAAGCGATAAGAATGGGACTGAAGTTACTTTCAAACCCGATGACCTCATCTTTACCCAAACCACAGAGTTCTCTTACGACACTCTTGCCAATCGCATGCGTGAACTTTCGTTCTTGAATAAAGGAATCACGATCACGCTCACCGATAAGCGGCAAGTCGATAAAGACGGCGAGCCAGTTTCTGAGGTGTTTCACTCTGAACGCGGTCTTGAAGAATTTATTCTATTTCTAGACGAGTCTAGAGAACCACTCATTCAGAAGGTTATTGCGATTGAAGGAGAAAAGGCAGGGATTCCTGTTGAAATTGCCATGGTTTACAACACCGGGTTTTCTGAAAACCTGCACTCTTACGTGAACAATATTAATACCCATGAGGGAGGTACGCATTTGGCCGGATTCCGAAGAGGATTAACACACACTTTAAAGAAATATGCGGATGCTTCGGGCTTACTTGATAAGTTAAAGTTTGAAATCTCTGGAGATGACTTTAGAGAGGGTTTGACAGCCATTATCTCGGTCAAGGTTGCTGAACCCCAATTTGAAGGGCAGACCAAAACGAAATTGGGCAACCGTGAGGTGAGTGCAGCAGTGAGTCAAGCGGTGTCTGAAATGCTTACTGATTATCTTGAAGAGCATCCAGACGACGCGAAGCGTATCGTTGAAAAGGTGGTTATCGCTGCCACTGCGAGACATGCTGCGGCCAAGGCTCGTGAACTTGTTCAGCGCAAGAACGTGATGAGTGGTGGGGGGCTTCCAGGAAAGTTGTCGGATTGTTCAGAGCAAGATCCAGCGCTTTGTGAGGTGTTCTTGGTAGAGGGAGACTCTGCTGGGGGAACGGCGAAGCAAGGCCGCGATCGAAATTTCCAAGCTATCCTTCCACTGAGAGGAAAGATTCTGAACGTCGAAAAGGCGATGCAACACAAGGTGTTTGAAAATGAAGAGATACGAAATATTTACACGGCCCTGGGAGTCACTGTAGGAACAGAAGAAGATTCTAAAGCACTGAACCTAGAAAAACTTCGCTATCACAAAGTGATTATCATGTGTGATGCCGATGTCGATGGATCGCATATTGAAACACTTATTCTCACCTTTTTCTTCAGGTATATGCGTGAGCTCATAGAGCAAGGCCATGTCTACATTGCCACCCCTCCTTTGTACCTGGTAAAGAAAGGAGCAAAGAAAAACTATGCCTGGAACGACAAAGAGCGTGATGCACTTCTAGCCGAATACGGTCAAGGATCTGCTGTTCAGCGTTATAAAGGGCTTGGTGAGATGAATGCTGAGCAGCTTTGGGATACCACGATGAATCCCGAATTCCGAACCCTGAGAAAGGTAACGATTGACAATGCCACCGAAAGTGACCGTATTTTTGCCATGCTCATGGGTGACGAGGTTCCTCCGCGTCGAGAATTCATCGAAAAGAATGCGGTTTATGCCAATATTGATGCCTAGCGTCCTTATTTTTGCAGCATATCTTTTTTAACCTTTAAATCGACTTTTTCACATGAAAATTTCAGTTGTTGGCGCAGGTGCAGTTGGGGCAAGTTGCGCGGAGTATATTGCAATGAAGAATTTTGCCTCTGAGGTAGTGCTTCTTGATATTAAAGAAGGATTTGCTGAAGGAAAGGCTATGGACCTCATGCAAACCGCTTCTTTAAATGGCTTTGACACTAAGATCACCGGATCGACGAACGATTATTCAAAGACAGCTAACAGTGCTGTAGTGGTTATCACTTCAGGGATTCCTCGTAAACCGGGTATGACCAGAGAAGAACTCATTGGCATCAATGCGGGTATTGTTCAGACGGTGACCGAGAACTTACTGAAGTTTTCTCCGAATGCCATCGTCATCGTGGTGAGTAATCCGATGGACACTATGACGTATTTAGTACATAAAGTTTCTGGATTACCGAAAAACCGTATTATCGGAATGGGGGGCGCATTGGACAGTGCTCGCTTTAAATACCGTTTAGCCGAGGCTTTAAATGCCCCTATTTCAGACGTAGATGGCATGGTGATAGGTGGACACAGCGACACAGGCATGGTTCCACTTATTGATCAGGCCACTAGAAATGCTGTGAAGGTCACTCATTTTTTAAACGAAGAAAAGTGTCAATGGGTGGTTGAAGAAACTAAAGTTGGTGGGGCTACACTCACTAAGCTGTTAGGCACCAGTGCATGGTATGCTCCTGGGGCGGCAGTTTCTTCATTGGTTCAAGCCATTGCATGCGATCAAAAGAAATTATTTCCTTGCTCAGTGCTTCTTGAAGGAGAGTATGGGCTGTCGGATATCTGTATTGGGGTGCCCGTGATTCTTGGCAAAAATGGAATCGAAGAAATTGTATCTATTCCGTTATCTGCGGCAGAGAAAGAAAAGCTTCAAGAATCAGCTAAAGGTGTGCGTGCCACAAACGATTTACTAGCGGTTTAAACGCTATTTAATTTTAGTGATTAGCAAACGCCCCGCACATTCGTGCGGGGCGTTTGCTTTAGAGCGTCAATAATTGTCAAATCTTATTCGAAATGATATATTTGCACGCATTTATACATTGTTTATTTAACCTATCCGATCCATGCAGAATAAAGGATTGATTCGATTGTTCGCCATTCTATTTGGCGTTGTGAGTATTTATCAGCTGTCATTTACTTTCATAACGAGTAAAATTGAAGGTGACGCCGAGCGCTATGCTTCGGTTAATGTAGAAGAAGGAATAGAGAATTACGTCACTCAGAGAGACCGTGTTACTGCTGCCTATCTCGATTCAGTGGCTGACTTACCCGTACTCGGTTTTACTTCATACGCCGATGCCAAGAACAAAGAACTAAATAAGGGTCTTGATCTTAAGGGAGGAATAAACGTCACGCTTCAAATTTCAGTAAAAGATATCTTAAAGGGTCTAGCGTCCGATTCAAAAAATCCAGCCTTCAATGCGGCGCTTTTAGCTGCTGACGAAGCCTCAAAGCAAAGTGATGCAAACTATGTCGAGTTGTTTTTTGAAGCTTTTGAGCGTGATACCCAAGCAAAATTGGCTTCTCCGGATATTTTTGCGAACAAAAATTTAAGCGACGAGATCAATTTTGAAATGACCAACGATGAGGTGAAACCGATTCTGCGTCGCAAAATTGATGAGTCTATTGTTTCAGCATTTGAGGTACTAAGAGAGCGTATCGACGGCTTTGGAGTTACCCAGCCAAACATTCAACGCGTCGGAAGTTCTGGACGTATTTTAGTTGAACTTCCAGGAGCACGAGATATTAACCGTGCTCAAGAATTGTTATCGTCTACAGCGCAACTTGAATTTTGGGAGACTATTCCACAGGATGAGCAAGGACTTTCTCAATTCCTTTTTGCTGCTGACGCCAAAATTGCAGAGATCAATGAACGCGATGGTGCAATCGATGAGGTTGAAGCCTTACTTCAGAATGCTGCGGATAGTTTATCGAACTCAAATCCGCTGCTGAGCAAATTGATTGCTCCTGCCCCTGGGTCAAATGCCTTTGTTCGTGCCGCAGTGAAAGACTCGGCTGAAATTGGAGGTTACTTGCGCAATTCAGAAGTGAAAGCGTTGCTTCCGGCAGCATTGAAGTTCACGAAGTTTGCCTGGCAACGTGTAGGCAGTGACGCAGAGATTGTCGAGCTCTATGCACTTAAATCAAATCGCGAGGGTCTGCCGAGAATTTCTGGTGATGTGGTATCTGATGCTCAAGACACCTTCGATCAGTTCGGAAAGCCGGCCGTCAGTATGACTATGAACACCAAAGGTGCTAGAGAATGGGAGCGCATGACTGGTGATGTGTATCAAAATCAAACTGGAATTGCTATAGTGCTTGATAATAAGGTCTATACGGCTCCTGGAGTTTCTTCAGGACCAATTTCAGGAGGTCGCTCTGAGATCACTGGTGATTTCACGATCAACGAAACCAAGGATATTGCGAACGTACTGCGCGCAGGTAAACTTCCGGCTTCGGCTGAAATCGTCCAGTCTGAAATTGTAGGACCGTCATTAGGACAAGAGGCAATCAATAGTGGGTTTATCTCGTTCGTGATTGCGATGGCTTTTGTACTCATTTGGATGATTTTCTATTACGGGCGTGCTGGATTCTTCGCAGATATCGCTCTTATTTTGAATATCGTCTTAATTTTTGGGGTACTTACTAGTCTCGGCGCGGTGCTTACCCTTCCGGGTATAGCGGGTATCGTATTGACCATCGGTATGTCAGTGGATGCTAATGTGCTTGTCTTTGAGCGCATCAGAGAAGAGTTGCGAAAAGGTAAAGGTCTAGCGCTTTCGATTAGTGACGGGTTCTCAAATGCACTCTCTTCTATCTTAGACGCTAATATTACTACCGGCCTCACGGCGATGGTACTATTCTTATTCGGTTCTGGACCGATCAAGGGATTTGCGACTACACTTCTTATCGGTATCCTTACTTCGCTGTTCACGGCCATATTTGTGACGCGCTTATTTATTGAGGGGTACCTCGCTAAGAAAGGTCGACAGTTGACCTTCGCTACCCCTTTAACGGCAAACCTATTTAGTAAGGTGAACTTTAAGTTCATCGGAGCGCGTAAAGTCGCTTATGTCACCTCTGCACTCTTGGTGTTGGCCTCTGTAGGCTCGTTGGCTACAAAAGGTTTGCAGCAAGGTGTTGATTTTGTGGGGGGGCGCACTTACCAAATACGCTTTGAACAAGAGGTCAGCCCAACCGAAATTTCTGCTTCACTGAATGAGGTTTTCGGTAGCGGAACAAACGTGAAAACCTTTGGAGGGGCAAATCAAATTAAAGTGACCACTTCGTACAAAGTAGATGTCGAAGGCCTTGAGGTCGATCAAGAGATTCAAGGAAAACTTTTTGACGTAATGCAAAACTACCTTTCGGCAGGTACTACCTTAGAAGAATTCATTGCGCCCGCAGATGATAAGCAAGTAGGGATTCTTCAGTCAGTGAAGGTAGGACCTACTATTGCTGATGATATTAAGAAAAATGCGTTCTTGGCGATTCTAGGTTCATTGACCATTGTGTTTCTGTACATCTTAATGCGCTTTAGAAAATGGCAGTTCTCTTTAGGAGCCGTGACTGCAGTTTTTCATGACGTGCTTATCGTACTAGGTGTCTTTTCATTCACGAGTTCATTTATGCCATTTAATATGGAGATTGATCAAGCGTTTATCGCCGCGATTCTAACAGTGATTGGTTATTCATTAAACGATACGGTGGTTGTGTTTGACCGTATTAGAGAAATTGTGAACACCAAGGGCTGGAAGAAGGGCACCCATGTGAATGAAGCACTAAACAGTACCTTGAGTCGAACATTAAATACGTCGCTTACCACACTGATCGTATTACTAGCGATTTTTATCTTCGGGGGCGAAAGTCTTAGAGGATTTATGTTTGCGATGATTATAGGAATCCTTGTCGGAACCTACTCTTCGCTGTTCATAGCAACGCCTGTGATGTATGACACCTTAGGAAAAGAAAAAGAGGGGCAATAGCCCCTCTTTTTTTATGATACATTGGATGAATGTCATTGGGTTGGCTGTGGCCTAAACATGAAATACATTCCAACCAGTACGAGTGGAATGCTAAGCCATTGCCCAGTGGAGAGCAGTCCAAGAGTAGATTCAAAGCCACCTTGACTTTTCTTAAAGAATTCTAGGACGAATCGTGCCGAAAACACTGCTGATAGCCAAAATCCAAATAAGAACCCTGATTTTTCTCGCCATTGTTTTTTAGGGTAGAATACGAAATACATCAGTCCAAATACGGCGATATAGGCAAAGGCTTCGTAGAGCTGAACCGGATGTCTATACGGAATCGCTTCTAAGAGGTGACTGAAACTGGCGTTGGTTTCTATCGCTTTGTATGCGGCATCAGCACTGCGTTCTCCGGTAAGAGAGACCGCTTCATAGGCAGGCATATCTTCTGCATCGCGAATAAATTTGGTGGCAAATACAAAGCTTTCGTCCGTTATTTTTCCGTTGATTTCAGAGTTAAAGAAATTTCCGATGCGTACAAAGGCGCCTCCAATGGCCGAGACGATGGCTACTCGGTCTACAATCCAAAGAAATGAAAGGGTAGGATGCTTTTTACTGAACCAATAAAAGGCTATAATAGCTGCTGTTGCCGCACCGTGACTCGCTAGACCAGTGAATCCGGTGAATTGATAGCCATTGATTAGTCCGAAAAGACTTGCACGAGGATTTTCGCGTATGGGTAACAGAATTTCTAATAGATGGTTTTGATAGTAGCTCCAATCGTAAAAGAAAACGTGGCCTAATCTCGCCCCTAAAATAATAGACACTACGCTGTAGACAAAAAGTGAATCGAGTTGAGCTAGGGACTTTTCTTCGCGATTAAAAAATCGCTTCATGATAAACCACCCGAGTGCGAAAGCAGCAATCCACAATGAATTGTAGTACTTCAGTTGAAGAGGTCCAAGGTGTAGTAAAGTGTCGTTGGGGTTCCAAACGATTCCTAGAATATACATAAGTGAGGTTTTTGACGAATATAATTAAAAACAAGGCCTTCAAGGAACAGGGTCATGCCCACTTTTACCCCAAGGATGACAGCTCGCTATGCGTTTAATGGCGAGCCTACCGCCCTTGAGCGGTCCATACTTTTTCAGGGCTTCGATGGTGTATTCTGAGCAAGTCGGTACATACCGGCAGCTCGAAGGCGTATAAGGTGATATTAAATATTGGTAGGCGCGAACCCAAAAAACCATCAAAGAGGTCAGTGCCTTCTTCATGAAATAGAAAACGTGGTTCCGTCTTTCGAATCTTTTAGTTGAATTCCCAAGGCTTGCAGCTGATCTCTGATTTGGTCTGAGGTGCTGAAATCGCGGCGTTCTCTGGCCTTATTTCGTTGTTCAATAAGCAGCTCAACTACTCCCGATAATTTATCGTAATGCCCTTGATCGTGCAGGCGCTCATCGCGTAATCCTAACACATCGTAAGCAAACGCGCTCATGATTTGTTCGAGTGTACGAATGTCGGTTTCTGTGAGCTTCAACTTCTCTTCTTTTAAGAGATTCGCTTGTTTTACTCCTTCGAAGAGCTGTGCAATGAGTACAGGCGTATTGAAATCATCATTCATTGCCGCATAGCAGCGGGTGATCCAAGAGTCTAGATCGAATTCAGAGGTGTTTGAGGTACTATGGATGTCACGTAAGCTGTGAATAGCCTCAATCAATCGCGTGTATCCTTTTTCTGCTGCTTCAAGGGCTTCTTGACTGAGATCGAGAATACTGGTGTAGTGCGCTTGCATCATGAAAAAACGGACTACCGAAGGACTAAATGCGCGATTAAAAATGCGATTTTGACCACTGAAAATCTCATTCGGATAGACGTTGTTGTCTGTCGATTTAGACATTTTCTTCCCGTTTAGGGTCAACATATTGGCGTGAAGCCAATAGTTGACTGGAGAAGTTCCTGAATGTGCTTCAGCCTGTGCTATTTCACATTCGTGGTGCGGAAACTTTAGGTCCATGCCCCCACCGTGAATATCAAAATGGGCTCCGAGATACTTGGTACTCATCGCAGTACACTCTATATGCCATCCAGGAAACCCATCACCCCAAGGAGAGGTCCATCTCATGATATGCTGAGGTTCTGCCCTTTTCCAAAGGGCGAAGTCTTGTGGGTTTTTCTTTTCTTGATGGCCTTGAAGTCCGCGCGTATTGGCAATCATATCCTCGAGCTTACGGCCGCTGAGCTTGCCGTAGTCGT
>JBJOGS010000083.1:0-25254 GCA_046048095.1 Bacteroidota bacterium | reverse complement strand
GATAATGCCCAACAAGGTATTGGCATCCAGTTCACCGCTTTGTCGCCACATCATTTCACCTTTTTTGTAAATAATTAGGGTCGGAAGGCCCTTGATACGTAAGGCTTGAGACAATTCTTGATTTTTATCCACATCGATCTTGATCACCTTCCCCTTATCGCCAAGAGCAGCAGCCACGTCGGTAAGTACAGGGGACATGGATAAAGAAGCGTCATTCCATTCTGCATAGAAATTGAACAACACCGGAACTTCAAGGTCAATTAAATCACCAAATTTTGACATGTCTAATTCAATTGGTGATGCAAGTTAGTAAAATTGCTATTGTACCGAGGCGAATTTGCTCGATTTTAAGCGAATGCGGGTGATTTCAGGCCAGATGCCAAAACGACCCGGGTACCCCAAAAATCCAAATCCGCGATTGACATTGAGCAGGCGGTCGTTTTTCTCGTACATCCCAGCCCATTGGGGATATCTGTATTGAATGGGGCTCCACTGATATCCGGCGATCTCTACACCAAATTGAAAACCATGGGTATGTCCGCTGAGACATAAGTCTATCCTCTTTTGATGTTCAATAACCTCTGCCTCCCAATGCGAGGGGTCATGGGACATCAATAAGGTAAACACCTCATCATCGATTTGATCCGTTGCTTTTTGGAGGTCTCCGGCCTTCAAGAACCTGCCCGTCCCCCAATTTTCTACCCCCACAAGATTAAAGTAAGCCCCGTTTCTATAGACCTTGACACTCTCATTATTCAAGGTGGTAAAGCCCATGTTTCGCTGAATCTCGAGTAACTTCAGCACGTCCTCCTTTGCCATTTGCTCATCAAAGGCCCTGTTGTAGGTACCGTAATCGTGATTGCCCAACACAGCATATTTTCCGTCCTTAGCACGAAGACCGGCCAATGCCTCAACATAAGGCAATGCCTCAGCCGAATGATCATTCACCATATCCCCCGTAAAGAGCAATAAATCGGCTTGCTGTTCATTGATTAGGTCTAGACCCGGTTGAAACTCTTCGAGCGAGGCAAAACTACCTAAATGAAGATCTGAAATCTGAATAACGGTATAACCATCAAAGGCGGCAGGCAGGCGATCAAAAACTAGGTCATAGCTGTGCAAGGTGTACTTGTTTCTGGCCCCCATTCCTATCAGCAGCGAAGAAAAAGGTAGCGCTCCTACCGTAACTGCGGTAGCGCTTATAAAGCGTCTTCGATCGATGCGCGTGGTATGCGGTCTGCCCGCAAGACGTTTAACCAGCCCATTTAGCCAGGCAAAAAAACGCGCCAAATCTTCGAGTATCAAAAAGAAGCTCAATAGCAGCAGCCCAAAAGTCACTGCAAAAAGCGAACCTGTTAAATACAAACTCACCCGAGCACTTAAGGGCACCTCAGCGACTCTTAAGACAAATCCGGCAATAAAAAGCCCTACAATAATCAGCCAGTAAGCCCACATCCACCCCTTAGACCGCACTAACACCTTCAACGCAGTATAGCCGTAGCCCACTAAGGTGAGATAAAACAGAGTGAAAAATAGATAAAACACAGCGCAATTTTAGGACTACAAAAGTACGTTTTAAAACTCCTGGGTTACGTTAAAATTCCGCTATCTTGCAAGTTCTTGAGGGTCATGATATGAGTACTACTACCGCCAAACGACTGTTTTTGGTCGATGCTTACGCACTAATTTTTAGAGGATATTTCGCCCTGATTAAAAACCCAAGAATCAATTCAAAAGGCGAAGACACCTCTGCGATTATGGGGTTTATGAACGCACTGCTTGACCTTATAAAACGCGAAAAACCAGAATACATCGCCGTGTGTTTTGACAAAGGCGGAAGTACTGAACGCGCTGAATTATTTGCTGAATACAAGGCAAATCGACAAGAAACCCCAGATCCGATCCGCTTTGCCGTTCCGCACATTGAATCTCTGCTGAAGGCTATGGACATTCCGATCGTCGTTCAAGAAGGCTACGAAGCAGACGACCTCATCGGAACGTTATCGAAACAAGCTGAAAAGCAAGGCTTTGAGGTATTCATGGTCACCCCAGACAAAGACTTTGGACAGTTAGTGAGTGAGCACATCTTTATGTACCGTCCCTCACGCATGGGTAATGACATCGAAATTTGGGGAATCCCCGAGGTTCAAGAGCGGTTTGGCGTAGAGCGTCCAGAGCAGGTCATCGATTACCTGGGTATGATGGGAGACGCCAGTGACAATATTCCGGGCTTGCCGGGAGTGGGTGACAAAACAGCCAAAAAGTTTATTCAAACCTATGGCAGTCTTGAAAATTTGCTCGAAAACCTTCATGAGCTCAGCGGCAAACTAAAAGAGCGTATCGAAGAAAATGCTGAATTAGGTCGCTTGTCTAAGCAGCTAGCCACCATAAAGACCGATTGCGATGTGCAGTTCAATCAAGAAACATTTATACGCTCTACCCCCAACCTAGAAGAAATAGACCGATTATTTGATGCTTTAGAATTCAGAAGACTAAAAGAGCAGTTTCATAAGGCCTTTGCCTCAGTTGACGGCGAAAAGATCGAAGAACTGGCCGAAGGCCTCACTTCATCTCAGGTGAGTGAATCCCCATCGACCTTTGCCGGAAGCGGACAGTTTTCTCTATTTGACACAGCCACTGCTGCCCCTGAATTATCGGCTCCTGCGCACCTCTATCAACTCATAGACAGCCCCCGAACTGAGCAATTGTTCTTTGATGCCTTGGCCAAGCAATCTGTAGTCAGTCTTTCAGTCTTCTACGACTCAGAGGATCCGATGAGCGGATCGCTTTTTGGCTTGGCTTTCTCATGGCAGCCACAAAAGGGGTTTTACTTACCCTTTTCGGCCCAAATCACTCCAGAATCGCAGGTTTCGAAGCAGCTTCAGCACTTCTTTCACTCCGAGACCCTTCTTGTAGGCCATCATCTGAAAGAGACGCTTACTGTATTGAGAAGGCACGGATTCGAACTTACTACTCCCCTATTCGACACCACGCTAGCGCATTACCTCATCAACCCCGATCGCTCGCACGATTTGGCGGTGCTATCTAAGAGCTACTTGGGCGAAGAAGCTCCGAAAATTGAACACATCTTAGCAATAAAGTCAACAAAAGGGGTGAATCTCTCACTTGAAGAGGCGTCGAATTTCAAAGAATATGCCTGCGGACTCAGCGATTTTACCCTGCGCCTTTACTACCCACTTCGTCACGAACTTGAGCAATGGGGACTTTTAGCCCTCTATGAAACTCTTGAGCTTCCGCTCTTAAGTGTTTTGTCGCGAATGGAGTACGCCGGAATCAACCTGGATACCAAGTACCTGAACAGTTTAAAAGAACAATTCAGCGGACAATTATCTGAGCTTGAGTCTTCGATTTACCGTCAAGCGAATGAGACCTTTAATCTGGCCTCACCCAAACAGCTTGGGGTGGTACTCTTTGAAAAATTAAAGCTCATTGACAAACCGAAAAAAACCAAAACAGGGCAATATGCGACCTCTGAAGACATCTTATCCGAACTCGCAAAAGAGCACCAAATTGCCTCGGACATCTTGAGTTATCGAGGATTGGCGAAACTTCTAAACACCTATGTAGAGGCCCTGCCAGAGCAAGTAAATGCCCATACGCATCGCATTCATACCCAATTCATGCAAACCGTTGCTGCTACAGGAAGATTGAGCAGCGTGAATCCAAACCTTCAGAATATACCGATACGAACAGAAAATGGTCGACTAATTCGAAAGGCCTTTGTATCTAAAGACGACGCTCATGTGCTTTTGGCGGCAGATTACTCGCAAATTGAATTGCGTATTATTGCTGCGCTCAGCAATGAGGACACGATGATCGAGGCGTTTAAAAACAATGAAGACATTCATGCCTCTACCGCCTCTAAAGTATTTGACATCGCACTTTCTGAAGTAAGTCGTGAGCAGCGCAGTCAGGCAAAAACAGTCAACTTTGGAATCATCTATGGGGTGTCCGCCTTCGGCCTAAGTAACCAAACGACCTTGTCGCGCTCAGCCGCAAAAGAGCTCATCGAAACCTATTACACCACCTACCCCAAACTCAAGGCCTATGTTCAAGAGCAAGTGAGTTTTGCACGCGAAAACGGATATGTTGAAACGCTATTTAAAAGAAGGCGGTATTTGTCCGACATTAATGCAGCGAACGCTGTCCTTCGATCGGCTGCTGAACGCAATGCTGTGAACGCTCCAATTCAAGGCTCTGCCGCTGACATTATCAAACGTGCAATGATTGCAATTGACGCGCGGATTCGGCGTGAAGGGCTCGAAAGTCGCATGCTGCTTCAAGTACATGACGAACTCGTTTTTGACTGTCCGAAACCAGAAATTACGACGCTTACCGAATTAGTGAAGTACGAAATGAAAAATGCGGCGCAACTCGCCGTTCCGCTTGAGGTAGAGGTCGGAATTGGGTCGAATTGGTTTGAAGCCCACTAATCTGCAAAAACCTTTGCTCATTGATTTGTATTTCAATTGAATAATTGTACATTTGCAGCCCGTTAGTTTTAACGTGTAGTGATCTAAATCTATTTACACTGTGGATACATTAAGTTATAAAACCATTTCAGCCAACGCAGGTACTGTGACCAAGCAGTGGGTATTGGTAGATGCCGAAGGGCAAGTTTTGGGACGTTTAGCCTCAAAGATTGCGATGATTCTAAGAGGAAAAAACAAACCTAGCTTTACGCCTCACGTAGATTGCGGGGACAATGTCGTGGTGATCAATGCAGCTAAAGTGGTTTTAACCGGAAAAAAATCAACAGATAAAACGTATTTGCGACACACGGGCTATCCTGGTGGACAACGCGAAACCACTACAAAAGAGCTTTTTCAAAGCCACCCAGAGCGCATCATTGAGAATGCGGTAAAAGGAATGCTTCCTAAAAATAAATTGGGTGCCGAACTCTTCAGAAACCTTAGAGTGTATAGCGGTGCATCGCACGACCAACAAGCTCAGCAGCCAGTTCAAATTAATCTTAATGATCTCAAATAGCATTAATCAGTAATGGGAGTTATTCATAAAATAGGAAGAAGAAAAACAGCAGTCGCTCGAGTGTACTTGTCTGAAGGTAACGGTTCGGTGGTGATCAACAAGCGTCCACTTGATAATTATTTCACTACAGGAACCCTTCAATATAAAGTGAATCAACCTTTTGAGCTCACTGAAACCGCCGGAAAGTATGATGTTAAAGCTTCTGTTTTCGGAGGAGGAATTACTGGACAAGCAGAAGCGCTTAGACTCGCTATTTCGAGAGCACTTTGTGAAGTCGACCAAGAGTTTAGAGCCGCGTTGAAACCTGAAGGACTACTCACAAGAGATCCTCGTATGGTCGAGCGCAAAAAATTCGGACAGAAAAAAGCAAGAAAGAAATTCCAGTTCTCGAAACGTTAATCGTTTATCGACGAACCTGTTCTTTATACATCATGTAATTAACCAGTTTAGTTTAGCATCTAAATAAGTCGGGCGATTTTAATAAATGACCACCGTCTTATTGCTAAATCAGAACGTAAACTAAATTTAAAATGGCAAAAGTCGAAGTTAAACAACTTCTAGACGCAGGGGTTCATTTTGGCCACCTGACTAGAAAATGGAATCCAAACATGGCTCCGTACATCTACATGGAGCGCAATGGAATTCACGTAATCAACCTGTACAAAACAGCAGCGAAGCTTGAAGAAGCGAACGAGGCCCTAAAGAAAATCGCTGCTTCTGGCCGCAAAATCCTTTTTGTAGCTACTAAGAAACAAGCCAAGGGTATCGTAGCAGAAAAAGTCGCTTCGGTAAACATGCCATACATCACTGAGCGCTGGCCCGGTGGTATGCTCACCAACTTCATTACGATTCGCAAAGCGGTTAAAAAGATGAGCGCTATCGATCGCATGAAAAAAGATGGCACCTTCAACACGCTTTCGAAAAAAGAAAAACTTCAGGTGGAGCGTTTGCGCGCTAAACTCGAAAAGAACCTAGGCTCGATTTCAGACATGACGCGCTTGCCAGGTGCATTATTTATAGTAGACGTTATGAGAGAACACATCGCGGTGAAAGAAGCTTTACGCCTGAATATCCCCGTTTTCGCGATGGTAGATACCAATTGCGACCCTAGAGATATCGATTACGTCATCCCTGCAAATGATGACGCCGGAAAGTCTATCGAAATCATTTTATCTAGTGTTACAGGTGCAATCAGCGAGGGTCTCGCCGAACGCAAAGCCGACAAACTCGATGCAAGTGAGGGAGCGATCGATGAGGCTGATTTCGAAGAGAATGAGGCAGAGGATGTTGAAGAGCTTATCGACGACACTGAAGAAGGATTAGCCGACGATGCAGAAGACGAAGGTGACGAGTAAAAATCTCAACCTTTTCTTAACGTATAGTCTAAGCGAATAAGAGATCTTTAAGCCCAGAAAAAGAAGAAGAACAAAAAAATTAAGTTATGAGCGCAATTTCTGCAGCAGATGTAAATAAATTAAGAAAGACCACCGGAGCCGGTATGATGGACTGTAAAAAGGCCCTAGTAGAAGCAGAAGGTGACTTTGAAAAAGCAATTGAAATTCTTCGCAAGAAAGGACAGAAAGTGGCGGCGAATAGAGCTGACCGTGACTCTTCTGAAGGAGCAGCCATTGCTGTGGTGAATGAATCATCTACCCGAGGGGTAGTTATTTCACTGAATTGCGAAACTGACTTCGTGGCTAAAAACGATTCATTTATCGCAATGGCCAATGACATCGCGCAGATCGCACTCACCTCTAATTCTCTCGAAGATCTGCTTTCTAAAACCTACGGTTCTATCACCGTTGCCGAAAAATTGACTGAACAAACTGGGGTGATTGGTGAGAAAATCGAAATAGGTGCGTTTGAAGCACTAGAAGCCCCATTTGTAGGCTCATATATTCATGCTGGTAACAAAATTGCCACGCTTGTGGGCCTTTCAGCCCATGTGGATCAGGCAGGAGTTATAGCCAAGGACGTAGCCATGCAAGCGGCGGCCATGAATCCTGTAGCCTTGAACGAAGAAGAAGTGGATCAGTCAATCATCGATAAAGAAATCGAAATTGCTAAAGACCAACTACGTCAAGAAGGCAAGGCCGAGGATATGCTTGAAAATATCGCAAAAGGAAAGCTTAAGCGATTCTTTAAAGACAACACACTGATCAATCAGGACTTTATAAAGGATAGCAAATTGAGCGTAGATCAATATGTGAAATCCGCAGATAAGAATTTAAGTGTGACTGCATTCAAACGAGTAGCGCTTGGATAATAGCGCATTGAGTGCACTACCTATAAAAGCCGTCCCTAAAGGATGGCTTTTTTATGTACTTTTGGAAAAGAAATTTTGGCAATGCGCTATCAGAGAATTCTCTTAAAACTTAGCGGTGAATCCCTAATGGGATCTCAACAATACGGAATCGATGCTAAAAGGCTAGAGCAATACGCTAAAGAGATCAAGGCAGTCGTAGACCAGCACATCGAGGTAGCTGTGGTTATTGGCGGTGGAAACATCTTTAGGGGCCTATCCGGAGCCGGTCAAGGTATGGATCGCGTTCAGGGTGACCATATGGGGATGTTAGCTACTGTAATTAATGGGTTAGCACTGCAAAGCACTTTAGAAAATATCGGAGTCGAAACACGATTGCAAACGGCCGTGAAAATAGACGAAGTCGCCGAGCCGTTTATTCGACGAAGAGCGATGAGACACCTTGAAAAAGGAAGGGTGGTGATCTTCGGTGCCGGAACAGGAAACCCTTATTTCACCACAGATTCTGCCGCAGTGTTGCGGGCCATAGAAATTAAAGCTGACGTTATTCTCAAGGGTACCCGGGTAGACGGTATTTACAGCGCTGACCCTGAGAAAGACAAAACAGCAATACGCTACGATAAAATTAGCTTTCAAGACGTACTTAGTAAAGGATTAAAAGTGATGGATACTACCGCTTTTACGCTAAGTCAAGAAAATGAGTTGCCGATTGTGGTTTTTGATATGAACAAACCCGGAAACCTTTTAAAAGTGGTCACCGGAGAGGATGTAGGTACAGAAGTAAACCTTTAAATGTATGAACGAGGAGATCGAATTAATTCTTGAAGAGACCAAAGAACAGATGCAATCAGCGATGAATCATCTCGAAAAGGCATTCGCGAAAATTCGTGCTGGAAAAGCAAGTCCAATAATGCTGTCAACGGTTCAAGTAGACTATTACGGATCCATGACGCCACTTTCTCAAGTGGCGAACGTCAATACCCCTGATGCGCGAACCATTTCTGTTCAACCCTGGGAGAAATCAATGCTTCAGGAAATCGAAAAAGCGATTTTGAATGCCAACCTAGGTTTCAATCCCATGAATAATGGCGACCTCATTATCATTAGTGTTCCCCCGCTCACAGAAGAACGCCGAAGAGAGCTAGTAAAGCAAGCCAAGGCTGAATCAGAGGACGCCAAAATCGGAGTACGTTCTGCCCGTCAAGAAGCGAATAAAGAACTCAAGAAAATAGAACTCAGTGAAGACGTACTTAAAGACGCCGAAGCCGATGTTCAAGACCTTACCAATACATTTATTGCAAAGATTGATGACGCTTTAAAACTCAAAGAGTCAGAGATCATGAAAGTGTGATTCTATGGGAAAGCTGGCCGTTTTCTTTGAAGGTTTTTGGCCTGCAGTTGCCCGCATTATTCTGAGAAATCGCATTGCTTGGATTGTAGCAGTAATTCTCACCACTGCGTTTTTTATCAGTCAATGGCAGTACGTAAAATTCTCTAATGCAGAGACTTCGGTATTACCTAATGATCATCCAGAGATTCTGAAGTACGAGGCCTTTACCTCTATTTTCGGCATTGAAGACAATGCCATACTTATTGCCGTTGAAGGGCGAGATTTATTCACTGCAAAATCATTCAACGCCTTTAATCGACTGAGCAAACAACTCGAGGCCGCCCCAGAAATCACCTCGGTGATCTCATTGGATAACATCGATGAAATTGTAAGGGATCCGAAAACGGGCAATTTAACCACTGCTCCATTCAATCCTAGAGAGGCGTTAAGTGATGAAAACGCAAAATCCAAACTCTACCACCTTTTTGAGCGACTACCTTTTTACGAGAATATAATTTATGATCCGAAAAGCTTAGCGATTCGTACTATTGCTTATATGGATCCCGACCTGGTGGACACCAAGGTGCGCAATCAGTTTATCATGAATGACTTTGAGCACCTCATCTCGAACTTCGAAAGGGAGTCGGGTGTGAAGGCGCGCATCTCAGGAATGCCATATATTAAGACCAGAAATGCAGAAACGCTCAAGCGTGAGATGATACTCTTTGTCATCGCCGCACTTGGAGTGACCGCCCTACTCTTCTTCTTTTTCTTCCGAAGTTTCAGAGCCACTCTGATCTCTATGATCGTTGTACTTATTGGGGTAAGTTGGACTTTCGGTATTATTGGCCTTCTTGGTTATGAAATCACCATTCTCACAGCGCTCATTCCTCCGTTAATTATTGTGATCGGTATCCCCAACTGTATTTTTCTCATTAATAAATACCAGCAAGAGGTCAAAAAACACGGCAATCAAGCGCGATCGCTCATACGGGTGATCTCAAGGGTAGGAAACGCCACCTTAATGACCAATATTACCACGGCATCTGGATTCGCCACTTTTATTATTTTAAGCAGCTCGTTACTTCGTGAATTTGGTGTGGTCGCTTCAATTAATATTTTGGGCATATTCGCACTATCGCTGTTGATCATTCCGATTATTTACAGCTACATGCCGCTTCCAAAAGACAAGCATTTGCAACACTTAAACACTCCGTGGATCGATCTATTTGTGAGTACCATGGAGCGTATCGTGCGCAACCACCGCATTGCGGTTTACGGAAGCTCTATTGGGCTTCTCGTGTTAAGCATCATTGGTATTTACCAGATAGAAATCACTGGAAGTCGTATAGAAGATCTTCCCAAACACACTGATTTCTATGATGACATTCTATTTTATGAGCATCAATTTAGCGGCGTACTCCCCGTTGAAATACTCATCGATACCGGACGCGAAAAAGGCGCCCTCAACAGTTCAAATCTGGCTCGCATTGAAGAACTCTCACAAGAAATTTCAGAAAACGAAGAGTTGTCGAGACCGCTTTCGATATCCGCTGTAATCAAATATGCTAAACAAGCATTCTATAAAGGACTTCCTCGTTATTACCAATTGCCTACAGCACAAGAGCGAAATTTTATCTTAAACGCCATATCTAGCTCGGTAGACACAGACTCAAAAGCAGATCTCATGGGCTCTATGGTCGATCAGAAAGAACAAATCGCACGGCTTTCACTCATGATGAAAGATGTTAAAACTCAGCGCATGGAGGTGCTTGAAGAGCAATTGTACCGAACGATAGAACGCATATTTCCTTCAGACCGATATAATGTGAGTATTACAGGAAAGGCTCTTTTGTACCTCAAGAGCACACGCTTCTTAGTCAACAACCTACTGATTTCACTATTGCTTGCAGTCATCCTCATTTCTATGTTTATGGCCTACTTGTTTCGGTCTTATCAGATGATTATTATCTCATTGATTCCAAACTTATTGCCCCTTCTAGTCACGGCCGGATTAATGGGCTTTGCAGGTATTCCGATCAAGCCCTCTACCATCTTAATCTTTAGCATTGCTTTCGGTATTTCGGTTGATGACACCATTCATTTCTTGGCCAAGTACCGCCAAGAGCTCGTGCTCAATGATTGGCATATCAAGAAGTCTGTTTTCGCTGCGTTGAAAGAGACAGGCGTGAGCATGTTTTATACCTCTGTGGTTTTATTCTTCGGATTCTCGGTATTTATGATCAGTAACTATGGAGGTACCCAGGCGCTCGGAGGTCTCATATCAGCGACCTTGTTGTTAGCCATGTTAGCTAATCTTGTCTTATTGCCCTGCTTACTCTTGTCTTTAGAGCGAAGTATTGCCAATAAAAAAGTGTTGAAACAGCCAAAAATCGATATTCTTCCAAAAGATGTAGATACCATTGACTAGACAAGCCAAGGGCAAAATGTATCTTTACCATCCGAAATTCTAGTGCCTATGTATAAGCCTGAAACGATCAAAGAACTGCTTCAAAGAAATCCTATAAATCAATCGGTAACCGTAATGGGATGGGTCAGGACCTTTAGAAGTAATCGATTTGTTGCACTGAATGACGGATCCACCTTAACCAATTTGCAATGTGTCATTGATTTCGAAGGGGTAGACGAGCATGTTCTAAGCAAGATCCATACAGGTACAGCACTAAAACTAAGTGGCCTATATGTAGAAAGTCAAGGAAAAGGTCAAAGTGTTGAAATACAAGTCGAGCAACTAGAAATCTTAGGTGTGGCCGATCCTGAATACTATCCCATTCAACCGAAAAAACACAGCTTAGAATTCTTACGAGAAAAAGCTCACCTGCGCATTCGAACAAATACCTTTTCAGCGGTGATGCGCGTGCGCTCGGCATTAGCATTTGCCGTTCATCAGTATTTTACTAGTAAGGGATTCTTCTACATGAACACCCCAATTATTACAGGGTCAGATGCCGAGGGGGCCGGAGAGATGTTTAAATTAGCCAACGAAGATTTCTTTGGAAAAGAAACCCATCTAACCGTTTCGGGCCAGTTAGAGGCAGAGACTTATGCCATGGGGCTCGGAAAAGTTTATACTTTCGGACCGACCTTCAGAGCTGAAAACTCGAATACCTCAAGACACCTTGCTGAGTTCTGGATGATCGAACCTGAAATGGCTTTCTACGATCTCGAAGACACCATGGGGCTCGCTGAAGATTTTATAAAAAGCACCTTAACCTATGTGCTCGCGCATTGTCAAGAAGACTTGAATTTTCTTGAACAGCGACTGATTGATGAAGACAAGAATAAGCCCGAAAGAGAGCGCAGCACCATGCCCCTCATTGAAAAATTAAAGTTTGTCACAGAAAAGCCGTTTATTCGTCTTAGCTATACCGAGGCCTTTGAAATATTAAAACACTCTAAAGAGAACCAGAAGAAGAAATTCAAATACCCCATTTCAGATTGGGGAGCCGATCTTCAGAGTGAACATGAGCGCTATCTTGTTGAGAAGCATTTTGATGCCCCTGTAGTCTTGTTCGACTATCCGGCAAAAATCAAGGCATTCTACATGCGTTTAAATGAAGATGGTCAAACCGTTCGCGCGATGGATGTACTGTTTCCTGGAATCGGAGAAATTGTGGGCGGATCTCAACGTGAAGAGCGCTTAGAAGTGCTCGAAAAGAAAATTAGCGCTATGGGAATTGATCCAAAAGAACTCTGGTGGTATTTAGACCTTAGAAAATTTGGAACCGCCGTGCATAGTGGTTTTGGATTGGGGTTTGAGCGTCTAGTGATGTTTGCCACCGGAATGGGCAATATTCGTGATGTTATTCCCTATCCTCGAACACCTCAGAATGCAGAATTCTAATAAAAGAGAATGCTTAAACAGCAGCTTCAACTAAAACTCAGCCAAAAGCTTTCGCCTCAGCAGATTCAGCTTATGAAACTGATTCAGCTGCCTACTCTGGCATTCGAAGAGCGGCTGCAGCAAGAGATTGAAGAAAATCCGGCCCTAGAGCAAGGAAAAGAATCGTCAGAAGAGGATGACGTTCTCTATGAAGACCAGGACGAGGTTTGGGATGATCAAGACAACGAAACATTAGATTTTGATGACTATCTCAACGACGATGACATTCCGGCGTACAAAACATCAGACTCGAATGGTCCAGAGATGGGTAAAGAATACCAAATACCCTATGCCGCAGGCACTTCATTTCACCAGCACCTCATTAGCCAATTAGGGACCTTTGAAATCAGCGAATCCGCCTACCTCATTGCAGAATATCTCATAGGCAGTTTAGACGAAAGCGGTTATTTGCGAAGACCAGAAGAAGATCTGATTGATGACATGGCTTTTCACATGAATCTTATGGTGAGCCCAGCAGAGTTCTCTGAGGCATTGCAGGTGGTTCAGCAGTTCGATCCGGCCGGTGTAGGGGCTAGAGACATCGCCGAATGCCTTCTATTGCAATTAGAGCGTCAGTCTTCAAGCAATTCAAGAACTTTGGCTATGGAGATTATTAAGGACTCCTTTGACCTTTTCTCTAAAAAGCACTTTGAAAAGTTACTTTCTAAACACAAGGCGACCGAAGAATTACTGAAAGAGGCGCTTTCTAAGATTGAAAAGCTCAACCCCAAACCCGGATCGAGTTTCACGAATCAGTCGAAGACCAATACCTATATCATCCCAGATTTCACTATCCGTATTGAAGAAGAGCAAATCGAGGTGTTACTCAACGGACGCAATGCTCCCGAGCTTCATGTTTCAAAGGCCTATCAAGAGCTGATCCGAACCTATCAAGAAGGAAGCCCTTCTAAAGAGCAAAAAGAAACCGTTCATTTTGTCAAACAAAAATTAGACGCCGCGAAATGGTTTATCGATGCCATCAAACAGCGACAAAACACCCTCTTGATCACCATGAATGCTATCGTACAGCATCAAAAAGCGTATTTCTTGAGTGGGGATGAACGCGATATCAAACCAATGATATTGAAGGATATCGCAGAGGCCATTAGCATGGACGTTTCGACCGTATCTCGGGTGGCGAATAGCAAGTATGCCGATACCCCCTATGGAACAAAACTACTAAAGTCATTCTTCTCAGATGCAATGACTACCGAGGACGGCGAAACCGTTTCAACCCGACAAATCAAGTCGATAGTGAAAGAACTTATCGATAATGAAGATAAAAAGGCACCCCTCACCGACGATCAGATTGGAAAACGACTCAAAGAAAAAGGATTTAAGGTGGCGAGAAGGACTGTAGCTAAGTACAGAGAGCAGCTTGAGCTACCGGTAGCACGGCTTCGTCGCAGCTTATAAAAAAAGCCCTAGAATTTCTTCTAGGGCTTTTTTGTATACCGTTACTACAATTTATTGAAGGTTAGCAAAGGCGTTTCCTTCATAGGTGGTATAATTCACCTTGAGTGCATTTACCTTTCTAAGCTCTTGCTTGATATCCATGACAATACCCATGTTTGCGTTTCGGTCTACCTTAAGCGCAGTAGTTAAAACGTTCTGAAGCTCCTGAGGCTTCTTAGCACGCTCTGCAAGAATGTATGGACCCACCTCAGGAACGTTCGCGAACTTATCGTTCAACTGAATCTTCGGCTCCTCTCCAAAGGTCTTAACATATTCTTGCGTTGGCTTGCCCGCATAGATATAGATCACTCGATCTTTCTTCTCTAACTTTTTAGTTTGATCGGCGTTTGGAAGAATGTTCTCCACAAAAAGTGAGCTGTCCTTCATCGTAGTTACCGTCATAAAGAAGAAGAGAAGCATGAATACGATATCCGGAAGCGAGGCAGTAGACACTGCTGGCAAATCTCCGTCTTTCTTTTTTGCAAATTTTGACATGATGCTCTTGTTCTTAAAAGTTAAATTTTACTTGTCTCAGCCTCAGAGAGTTTCTGCGGAAAAAGCTCTTGAATTCGAAGAACTTTCTCTTTCAGTTCGTCTCTTACACTTGATGGGGTCTCTGGATTCAGATACTCTGCTTCCATCTCGATAAAATCACGTCCATAAAGTCTTCTCGACTCGCGATTTCTCAGATCATTATAGGCCGCTACCAACTCATTCTGAACCGTAATGTAGGTACTGTAGGTGGTTTCACGGTCATTTTTCAATGATATGATGGCCTTCTGAGGGTTGTCTGACGAACTCTCATCACGCTTTCCTTTACAGTAATTGCAATACTCTGGGGTTCCAGAAGGGCTTCCTCCATTGTCTAAAAAGGCAATGGCGGCAGCTCTGAGATCTTTAATATCCATCAATTGCTCTTCAACAAGCAATTGCCCATTTTTGTTGATGTTAACGACGAAAATGTTCTTTTGTTTAATCACCACGTCGGTATCTGGCGGTTCGATAGGTGGAAGCATGCGATCCAGACCTGCATCTGTTTCAATGGTTGTGGTAACCAAGAAAAAGATAAGCAGTAAGAAAGCGATATCCGCCATTGAACCCGCGTTTACCTCGGGTGCTCCTTTTCTTCTAGACATAGCTTATTATTTTCCTATTAAACGCTTTACACTTGGAACGATCATAAGTACGATAGCAATCAACAGCATTCCAAAGAAGATATTGAGTAACGTACCAATAGTTTTTACCGTACCCACAGTGGCAGTGAGTCCTCGTTCTGATTGAACCGCCTCAACCACTTGCTCTTCTCCGCCGGCGAGGGCATATCCCACGACAGTTAAAACAACGGCAAAAACAAGGGTCTTAACGATACTCATCACCCCTCCTTTTGAAGAGAATGCCTTTTTGAAACCAAAGATCAAAGACGCTGCCGTCGCAACAAAAAGCAATACGAAGACAATTTTGAACATTAGATCCATAGGCACACTATTAATGGCCTCAGAAGGTGGCATGTCTGTCTCAGGCAGACTCGACCATAGAACTGCAGAAAGCACTCCTAGCACTATGAGAACAATTTTTATGATTCTGTGCATGATTTCGTGATTTAAGAGTTCTACTAATTATTTCTTTTTTGCAGCTAGCATATCGATAAGAGAGATCGAAGAATCCTCCATATCATTAACGATAGCATCAATTTTAGCGATAATGTAGTTATAGAAAATCTGTAGGATGATCGCTACGATTAGTCCAAATACCGTAGTCAAAAGAGCTACCTGAATATCTCCTGCGATAAGCGAAGCAGAAAGGTTACCTACAGCAGCGATTTTTTGGAAGGCCTGAATCATCCCGATTACTGTACCCATGAATCCAAGCATAGGAGCAATGGCGATAAATAGCGATAACCAAGAAACATTCTTCTCTAATTGTCCCATCTGAACACCACCATAAGCAACTACCGCTTTCTCAGCAGCCTCAACTCCGTCACCGGCGCGCTCAAGACCTTGATAAAAAATCGAAGCAACAGGACCTTTGGTGTCTCTACATACAGACTTAGCCTCTTCGATACCTCCTGAAGCCAAAGCTTGCTCTACGCTCTCTTTTAACTTAGCGGTATTCGTAGTAGCCATGTTAAGGTAAAGAATACGCTCGATGGCAACCGCAAGACCTAAGATCAAAGAAAGCAATACAATTCCCATGAAGGCAGGACCTCCAGCGATAAACTGCTCTTTAAGTACTTGAGTAAATCCTTTAGAAGCAGCGGCTTCTTCTTGTAAAACAGCAGCAGAAGCAGATGCTGTACTAAAAATGAACATTCCAGCTGTAGCCAGAGTTAAGGTTAATCTTTTCATTTTTTAAGACTTAAAATTTGTTAGTAACGGTTTAAAGATAAAAAATTATTGATTCGAGCTTTTGCAAGCGAGCACCAAGAAACAAAAAATAAAAGACCTAAAAAAGGTGATAGAATTATTTTACAGAAATTTCTCCGCAAAGGGGTTGAACAAATCGTTTTTTGAATTCTTCGTAAGGCGTATGAAGGGCGACTAGATAGTGTGCCTTCGCCAATGCTGCCTCAAGCGTCATATCATAACCATCAATGACCCCACCAGCAACTAGCGCCTCGCTGGCCGCATATCGACCCATTTCTACCGCACCTCCTAAGCATTGTGAAACGTTGATCACCGGCAGCTTTGCTTCGGTCGCCCACTTTAGAAAACGGCGGAGTGAAGGCCGATCCATGCTATTTCCTGACCCAAAACTTTCAATAATCACCGCCTGCGCACCAGAGTAATCGGTATCAAAAAGACGCTCTGGCATATTAGGATAAAGTTTAATCAAGTGAATGGACCGGGCAAACTCAGATGAGAAGTGCACCGGTGTCCACGGTTCTTGAGGACGCAGTAACAGGTCGTGCTGAATCTCCATATGCACTCCAGAACGCATGAGCCATGGATAATTGGGTGAATCAAAAGCCTGAAAGTGATGCGCATTAATCTTGGTACTTCGGTTGGCGCGATAGAGTTTGTACTCAAAATAAATAGCCACCTCTTGTAATAGGGGCGCTCTATCGTATGAGGTCGATGCGATATCGACAGCAGTAATTAGGTTCTCTTTTGCATCGGTTCTCAACGTGCCAATAGGCAACTGTGATCCGGTAAAAATGACTGGCTTTTTGAGATTCAAAAGCAAAAAGCTCGCCATAGAAGCCGCATAACTCATCGTGTCAGTACCGTGCAAAACTACAAAGCCAAAATAGGCTTCTTTCTTCTCGACAATAAGTCGTTGCAGTGCAAGCCAGTCTGCCGATTCAATATTCGATGAGTCCTTAGGAGGATGAAGTGCAACGGCGTCTATCGTACAGTCTAGCAATCCTAGTTCTGGAATGTGGCGTTCTAAATCATCAAATTCGACCGGAACAAGTGAATCGTCAGTACCACCGGCTAACATTCCAATGGTTCCGCCTGTATAAATAAGCAGTACTGATTTACTTGATTTCATTGTTGCTTAAAGATTCTAAATGCATTTTCACCAGTGCGTCGTGCCACCTCCTCTTCAGAAAGTGCATAACAAGCGGCAACCTTCTGCAGTACCTTGTACAGGTGCGCAGGTTCATTGCGTTTTCCTCGGTACGGAACGGGGGCAAGATAAGGCGCATCAGTTTCAAGCACGATGTGTTTTAGATCGATCTGAGACAAAAACTGATCAATCTTTCCTTGCTTAAAGGTAACGACTCCGCCTATACCTAAGGCTAGGTCGAGGGCAATAGCTCGTTGGGCTTGCTCTAGCGTTCCTGTAAAGCAATGCAAAATACCGCTTACCCTCACTCGGTCTTTCCGCAATAATTCTAATGTTTCAAACACTTCGTCGAAGGCGTTACGGCAATGGATAACTATTGGAAGGTCACGTTCGGCAGCCCATCGAATTTGCTGCTCAAAAGCATATTGTTGAAGTTTCAGCGTAGAAGTGTCCCAGTACAAATCGATTCCGATCTCTCCGACCGCCACCGCATACGACTGCGAGAGTTCGCGCTCGACTGCGGCGAGTTGATCCGAAAGGTCGGCTTCTTTGACATGGGTCGGATGCAATCCGACCATCAGATAAATAGCGTCGTTGTATCGCTGCTGCAAGGCCTTCATGGCCGGATAATACGAGGCATCTATAGCCGGAAGAAAAAATCGCTCGACGCCAATTTCTTGAGCGTGAGCGATAAGTTCGTGCACATCTTCAGCAAATTCTTCTGAATAGAGATGGATGTGCGTATCGATTAACATTTTCTAGAGCTCAAGCGCCTTTTTTACATCGCCATTCATCAATAGCTCAATCGGATTCTCGATCGCCTCTTTCACTGCGACCAAAAATCCCACAGATTCGCGACCATCGATGATGCGGTGATCATAAGAAAGAGCAAGATACATCACAGGAGCAATGGCGATTTCTTTGTTCTTCACGATCGGGCGCTCGACAATATTGTGCATTCCAAGAATAGCGCTTTGCGGAGGGTTGATGATAGGTGTACTCAACATAGATCCGAACACCCCTCCGTTTGAAATGGTAAAGGTGCCTCCGGTCATCTCATCTACAGTAATCAGACCATCTCTGGCACGCAAGGCAAGTCGCTTCACCTCATTCTCTACCCCAGAAAAGGTCAACTGCTCGGCATTGCGAATGACCGGAACCATTAGGCCCTTAGGCCCTGAAACGGCAATACTGATGTCGCAAAAATCATAAGAGATCATCTCTTTGCCATCTATCATTGAGTTGACAGAAGGAAACTCTTTTAGTGCGCGGATCACAGCCAAAGTAAAGAACGACATAAAGCCTAAGCCTACTTCGTGCTTCTCTTTAAAGGCATCTTTGTATTTCGCTCTTAGCTCAAATACGGCTGACATATCGACCTCGTTAAACGTGGTCAACATCGCCGTTTCGTTTTTAGCTGAAACCAATCGCTCGGCCACCTTTCTTCTCAGCATAGAGAGCTTTGTACGCGTCTCTTTTCGATTTGCATTTTGCGATACGGATCCCATAGCCACTTTAGCATTTACCACATCGTCTTTGGTGATTCTGCCATCACGTCCAGAGCCCTTGATCTGTTGAGCATCAAGACCTTTTTCGTCTAGAAGCTTTTTGGCTGCAGGTGAAGGGGTTCCTGAAGCATAGGTTTCAGTCTTAGAAGCCGAGGCCACAATAGTCTCTGCGGCAGGGGCAGAGGCAGCTGGCGCTGACTCGGCTTTTGCTACAGAAGCGGTCTTCGCACCTTCCGGAGCCGAAGCAGCGGTATCGATATGACACACCACCTGACCTACAGCAACCGCATCGCCTTCTTCAGCTTTTAGCGTAATAATACCACTCGCCTCTGCAGGCAATTCCAGAGTGGCCTTATCTGAGTCTACCTCAGCAATCGCTTGGTCTTTTTCTACATAGTCACCGTCCTTAACGAGCCATGTTGCAATTTCAACTTCGGTGATGGATTCTCCCGGTGAGGGAACTTTCATTTCTAAAATCATGATATGGGTAGAACTAAATGATTAGAGTTTAAAATTATCGAGTGATTTATCGAATACGTAATCGATGACCTGTTGATGCCTTCTCGCGGCACGAACTGCACTACCCGCAGCTGGAGCCCCATAGAATCTTCTTGAGGCCACTCTAAAGGTGCGCGCTTTGTCATAATGCAAAAGCAGATGGGCGTAGGCTCCCATGTTTCGCGGCTCTTCTTGAGCCCAGACCACCTCGCTCACATGTGCGTACTTTTCTAACAGCGCATCGAGCTGCTCGATAGGTAAGGGAAACAACTGTTCAAGGCGCACCAGCGCGACATCGGTTCGCTGTGTTTCTTCGCGTCGAGCCAGTAGATCGTAATAGAACTTTCCGGTGCATAAGACCAGTGACTTAATTTGTTCTACCGCTAAATCCGACTCATCGATGATTGGCTGAAATTGCCCATGAGCCAGCTCTTCTTTCGTTGAAACCACCTTTGGATGTCTCAACAAGCTCTTCGGAGTGAATACGACCAACGGTTTTCTGTAGCTCGCTCTTTGCTGTCTTCTCAAGACATGAAATAGGTTGGCCGGAGTAGTCACATCCACCACGAACATATTGTCTTTGGCACACAATTGAAGATAGCGCTCCATGCGACCCGAAGAGTGCTCAGCCCCTTGACCTTCATACCCATGAGGTAAGAATAAGATCAGGCCATTTTGCATTTTCCACTTGTCTTCAGCCGCAGAGAGGTATTGGTCGATGACAATTTGTGCTCCGTTCGAAAAGTCTCCAAACTGCGCCTCCCAGATGGTAAGCGTTGACGGGCTGGCCATCGCATAACCGTAATCATAGGCCATCACGGCATATTCTGAAAGCAATGAATTGTAAATGAAGAAGGTTCCGTTTTGATGGTCTCCCAATTCGTTCAGCAGCACCAACTCTTCTTCGTTCGTCTCAGTCTTTAAAACTGCGTGACGGTGAGAAAATGTTCCGCGCTCTACATCTTGCCCCGTAATGCGAACGTCATTACCCTCCTCTAACAAGGTAGCATAAGCGAGCAATTCACCCATCGCCCAATCCAGGCGATTTTCTTCAAAATACATCTGCTTACGCGATTCGATAAGGCGCTCAGTTTTTCTTATGAGTTTACGCCCTTCAGGCAAGGTGCTTATGCGCGCCGCAAGGGCGTCAAGTTTTTTGAGGTCATAGGAGGTGTCCACCGGCTTAAGCATCTGATGGGCATCGGCTAACCCCGAGAATGCCTCCCATTCGTCCTGCATGAACGGCGTGATTACCGTCTTTTCAATCTTGCGTGAATCAATCAAATCGTTTTCAAGGCTGGCCTTATACTCTTCCTCAATCTTCGCCACAAAATCCGAACCGATCACGCCTTGAGCGATGAGTTTATCGGCATAAAGGTCACGCGGATTTTTATGCTTGGCGATCGCGTTATAAAGAACAGGCTGGGTAAACTTTGGTTCATCGCCTTCATTGTGCCCGTATTTGCGGTATCCGAGCAGGTCGATGAAAATATCCAGCGAGAAACGCATGCGGTATTCTAAAGCCAGCTGAGCGGCATGCACGACAGCCTCTACGTCATCAGCATTCACGTGCAAGACCGGTGAGAGGGTCACTTTAGCGACATCAGTACAATAGGTTGACGAACGGGCGTCAAGATAATTCGTGGTGAAACCAATCTGATTGTTCACCACAATATGGATAGTTCCTTGAGTGCGGTACCCATCGAGCTTTGCCATTTGAATCACCTCGTACACCACACCTTGTCCGGCAAAGGCCGCATCGCCATGGATCAAAATGGGCAACACTTCTTCAGGATGATCGCGGTGATCGTTGTCTTGCTTTGCTCGAGTAATTCCCTCAACAATGCCGTTGACGGTTTCTAGGTGAGAGGGGTTAGGCGCAATATTCATGTTCACCACTAGGCCAGAATTAGTTTGGCGCCTAGAAGTCCAACCTAAGTGGTATTTTACGTCTCCATCAAAGATGGCTTCTTCATAATCTTTGCCATCAAACTCAGAAAAGATATCTCTTGGCGACTTGCCGAAAATATTGGTCAGCACATTCAGCCTTCCGCGGTGCGCCATTCCCATTACAAATTGTTTGACTCCCTTCGAGGCCGCGCGCTCAATGATAGCATCTAGGGCAGGAATAAGGGATTCATTTCCTTCAAGTGAAAAACGCTTTTGTCCGACGTATTTGGTGTGCAGAAAACTCTCAAAAGCAACGGCTTCATTGAGTTTTTTGAGCATGTAAATCTTTTGATCGTTCGAAAAAATCGTTCGATTATCATTGGGATTGAGCTGTTCTTGAATCCATGAAATACGATCAGGATTTCTCATGTACATGTACTCTACCCCAATAGACTCGCAATAAATACGCTCTAAGTGCGCAATAATGTTTCTGAGTGAAGCTTTTCCGATCCCAATGATTTCTCCGGCGCTAAACTCCAAATCCAAATCTTCTGTTTGCAGCCCAAAGTTTTCAAGAGCCAGTGTGGGGCTATACTTTCTGCGCTCTCTCACAGGATTCGTTTGAGTGAACAGGTGCCCTCTGGTGCGGTATCCGTCAATGAGACGTACTACCTGAAATTCTTTTTGAACAGATTCTGGAATCGCATGAACGACTCCGTTTTGAAGATTGACCGCTTGCCCATTGGCCATATCCCCAAGATCCCAGTCGTCTAACACACTCTCAGCGCCAAAATCGAAGCCCTGAAAAAAGGCCTTCCAACTCGGCTCTACGCTGTCTGGGTCTTGTTGGTATTGCTCGTACATCACCTCGAAGAACGAGGTATGCGCAGCATTTAAAAATGAAAACTTGTCCATTTAAAAAATCATAGGATTTCGACCCACAAAAGTAAGACCTTTAAGGGGCTCGACGCTACGTTTTGTGTTGATTTCGCACCTTTTTAACGCTTTTTTTCAAGAACGTATTTTTTGCTCCCACTTCCAAGCTGAAGACAAAGCATCGTCCAAGGTATACTTCGCCTGCCAACCCAATTCGGCATTCGCCTTAGAAGTGTCAGCAAAGGCTTCGATCACATCGCCCTTTCTACGTTCTGTAAATTGGTATTTTAAAGCACGCCCTGTCACGCGCTCAAAACTCTTGATCACTTCAAGCACAGAGCTTCCGCGACCGGTGCCTACGTTAAATACTTCAAATCGCTTTTTTTGCTGCTTGCGATTTAAACGCTTCAGGGCAGCCACATGTGCCTCTGCCAAATCCACTACGTGAATGTAGTCCCGGATGCAGGTGCCATCAGCAGTAGGATAATCGTTTCCGAAAACCAAAAGCTGCTCTCGAATACCAGAGGCGGTTTGCGTAATAAAGGGCACTAGGTTTTGAGGCACCCCTATAGGCAGTTCTCCGATTTCAGCAGATTCATGCGCCCCAATCGGATTGAAATAGCGAAGGGCCACCACCGAAATCTCATCTTCTGCTTTGACTAGATCGCGCAAAATCTCTTCTCCAATTTGCTTGGTATTTCCATACGGAGACTCAGCGGGCTTCATTGGAGCAGTCTCGGTGATAGGCATCTGATCGGCCTGGCCATACACCGTGCATGAAGAACTAAAAATCAAAGCCACCTCAGGCCTACCTTGTAGGTTTTTTAATAGGTGAATCAACCCCACTACATTGTTTTCATAATAATGTAGCGGACGCGCTACACTCTCCCCAACGGCTTTAGAAGCTGCAAAGTGAATGACGCAGGTTAATTCAGGCTGCGCCTCAAAAAAATCCGCCAATCGCTGCGCATCGCATAGACTAAACTGATGAAACTCTGGCTCCACTCCGGTGATGCGCTTTATGCCATCGAGCACCTCGATAGACGCATTCGAAAGATCGTCAATGATCACTACTTCATAACCAGACTCAATCAAGGCCACCGAAGTATGCGAACCAATATAACCAAGGCCTCCAGTGACCAAAACTTTCTTCATGGGTTAAGTGTTAAGATAGGCAACAATTTCATCGGTGATTCGAGCGATTTGATCATCGGTGAGTTCAGTGTGCATGGGCAGCGATATCACCGATTGACATAAGCTATTAGTGACTTTAAAATCTTCTTCTTTGTACCGCTGGTCGCGGTAAGCCTTTTGCTTGTGCAATGGAATGGGATAATAAATGCCATAAGGAATTCCTTTAGCCGTGAGGTGCGCTGCCAATCCGTCACGTCTATTATTGTCAATTTTAAGCGTGTATTGATGAAATACATGGCAAGTACATTGACTACAGATTCCTTGACAGTCGCTTACTGTAGTAGGAGTTTCTACCCCTGAAAGATGGGCTAAAGCCTCATTGTATTTGCGCGCAGCCTCTTGACGCTTCGCGCTGTATTCATTCAAACGAGAAAGTTTTGCATTCAATACAACCGCCTGAAGACTATCTAACCTTGAATTCACCCCAACAACATCGTGATGGTAGCGCTCATACATCCCGTGATTCACGATCCCTCTCAATACATGAGCAAGGGCGTCATCGTTGGTGAATAGCGCTCCTCCGTCTCCATAACATCCTAAATTTTTAGACGGAAAGAACGACGTCGCTCCCACATGCCCTATCGTTCCGGCCATTGGACGTTTTCCGGACCGATCATGGTATCGCGCTCCGATGGCTTGGGCATTATCTTCGATGACAAACAACCCATGAGTTTCAGCCAAATCCATAATCGCATCCATTTGTGCGCATTGACCAAATAAATGCACTGGAACAATCGCCTTCGTTTTTGGGGTAATCGCGCGTTCAATAGCCGCCACATCAATCGTAAAATCATCCGCATTGACATCGACAAGAACAGGAGTTAAACCCAGTAAGGCAATCACCTCAACAGTTGAAGCAAAGGTAAAATCGGCTGTAATCACCTCATCACCTGGCCGAAGACCGAGTCCCATCATCGCAATTTGCAGCGCATCTGTACCATTTGCACACGGAATAACGTGCTTGACCCCTAGATAGGCCTCTAGCGCAGTTTGAAACTGCTTAACAGCAGGACCATTAATAAATGAGGCAGTGCTAAGCACTTCGTTAAAGCCAGATTGGATTTCGCTTTTTAACGCTTCGTATTGACCCACCAGGTCAACCATCTGAATCGCAGATTTACTCATGAGTTTCGAATAGAAATTCAAAGGTAGCAATTCACACTTTCCTAAAGATTGTACCTTCGCCAAAAACAAGCGGATGACAGCAATTTACGCCTTTGTTGCCCAGCTCGCACACTACATCATCATCGCGTTGGCTAGGGTACATCCGAAGTGGCGACTCTTCGTTCAAGGGCATCGTCAAAGCTGGAGGTTGCTTCAATCACTTGATCCAGAGGGACGACCAGTCGTTTGGGTTCACGTGGCATCGTTGGGCGAATACCAACAAGCAGTACCCGTTTTAAAGGGGCTGAGAGCACTGCAAAGTCGTCCATTCGTACTAGTGACCTTTTTCTCTCCATCGGGTTTTGAAGTAGTTAAGGATAAAGTCGAAGCAGATGCAACCTGCTACTTGCCCCTAGACACCGTTGCCCACGCCAGACGATTTGTGCATCTTCTGCGCCCAACCATAGCCCTCTTTGTGAAATATGAGCTCTGGCCGAATTACCTTAGAGCACTTTCAGATCAAGGCGTAAAACATTTTTTAATCGCAGCGCGTTTCTATCCAAAACAGCGCCTATTTCAATTCGCATTCGGTCGAAAACTATTGGATTCTTTTGAAGCGATTCTTTGTCAAGACAGACAATCACTACAGCTTGCCGAGCAGTTGCTTTCGTCACCCACCGCGATGCTCAGCGGAGACACACGCTTTGACCAG
>JBJOGS010000082.1:0-40783 GCA_046048095.1 Bacteroidota bacterium | reverse complement strand
CCTGGGGCTGGAGAAGGTCCCAAGGGTTGGGCTGTTCGCCCATTAAAGTGGCACGCGAGCTGGGTTCAGAACGTCGTGAGACAGTTCGGTCTCTATCTACTGCGGGCGTTAGAAATTTGAGCGGATCTGATTCTAGTACGAGAGGACCGAGTTGGACCAACCGCTGGTGTACCAGTTGTTCTGCCAAGGGCATTGCTGGGTAGCTATGTTGGGATGGGATAAGCGCTGAAAGCATATAAGCGCGAAACCCGCCGCAAGATGAGATTTCTTTAAAGAGTCGTGGGAGATGACCACGTTGATAGGCTACAGGTAGAAGCGCAGTAATGTGTGCAGCCGAGTAGTACTAATTGCTCGTATACTTGCACAGTCCCTTGTGTAATTCCTTTAAATTCTGAAACTTACTGATTTGATTTGATTTTTATAGCCATAAAGGCTTTCGTCTCTATTATGTCATTTACTTATACCGTATTGAAAACTTTGGTGGCCATTGCGGTAGGGTTCACCTCTTCCCATCCCGAACAGAGAAGTTAAGCCTGCCAGCGCCGATGGTACTGCCCCAAAAGGTGGGAGAGTAGGTCGCCGCCATCCTCGAGCCCCGCACAGCAATGTGCGGGGCTTTTTTTTTTGCTTTATTTTATACATTCGTGTCTAAGGCTGGGATTTGGGCCCATTAAAAAAGGCCCCGTTTAGGAGGCCTTTTACAATCACTTAATGTTTCGTGTGTTAGTTGATTGTGGGTGGTGTGAATTTCATTGTGTTTATATGCGTGGCAGATCCCCATCTCCTTTTAGTGGAAGATGGCTATGTCCCATAAGGTAGTGGTCTACGTGATGTGCGGCTTGCCTTCCTTCTGCAATGGCCCATACAATGAGAGATTGACCACGACGTTGGTCGCCTGCCGCAAATACACCTTTTTTCGAAGTGTGGTAGTTCGATTCAGGTGCCTTAATGTTGCCTCTTTCATCGTAGAGTAGTCCGAATTGGTCAGCTAACGTCTTTTCTGAGCCAGTGAAGCCAAGAGCCAATAGGGCCAAGTCGCATGGCCAGGTTTTTTCAGATCCTTCTTTTTCAACCAATTGCATGCGCTTGTCTGCACCTAGCTTCCATTCTACCTCTACGGTTACTAAGGCGGTCAGGTTTCCATGGGTGTCGCCTATGAATTTTTTGGTCATAATGCTAAAATGACGTTCTACCCCTTCTTTGTGTGAGGTGCTTTCTCGAAGTCGCATTGGCCAGAAGGGCCAGGGTTGGTCATGAGGGCGTTCAGGGGTAGCCATGGGCATTATTTCGAAGTTTTGGATGCTCTTTGCACCCTGTCTTCTTGAAGTGCCTATGCAATCAGACCCCGTGTCACCTCCGCCAATGACAATGACGTCTTTGTCTTTAGCGAGGATGTCGTTTTCTTTAAAGGGCAACCCACTAACTCGTCGGTTGCTTTGCGGTAAGAAGTCCATGGCTTGCACCACCCCTTTTAATTCGGCACCTTCGATAGGTAGTGTTCTTCTTACCGTGGCTCCTCCGCACAAGAGTACTGCATCATATTGGGCCTCGAGTTCTGTAGCGCTAATGTCTTGTCCGACATGTACCCCTGTTTTAAACGTGATTCCTTCTTCTTCAAGCAGTGCGATGCGTCGGTCGATGATGGATTTTTCGAGTTTAAAGTCGGGGATGCCGAAACGCAGCAGTCCTCCTACGCGTTCATCGCGTTCGTAAACGGTGACCCAATGACCCGCTCTGTTGAGCTGTTGGGCGGCTGCAAGGCCTGATGGGCCTGATCCGATAATGGCCACAGATTTTTCGGTACGTTCTTTAGGAGGAATCGCTTTGATGTATCCGTTTTTAAAGGCGGATTCAGCAATATTTTTCTCGATGTTCTCGATGCTCACCGGATCTTCGTTGATGCCCAAAACACAAGCCTCTTCACAAGGAGCCGGACATAGGCGTCCGGTGAATTCTGGAAAGTTGTTGGTAGCATGCAGAATTTCTGAAGCTTTGTCCCACTTACCTTCATACACCGCATCGTTGAAATCCGGAATGAGGTTGCCAAGTGGGCAACCGCTGTGACAGAATGGAATTCCGCAGTTCATGCAGCGTGCCCCTTGGTCTCTTAGTACCTTTTCTTCAAGGGGTGTGGTGAATTCTTTATAGTGTGTTGTGCGTTCTTCAACTGGAAGGTATCCTTCAGTTTTTCGTTCGAATTCTAAAAAGCCAGTGGTCTTTCCCATAGGTTTAATTATTTATGGCCTCGTTTTCTTTTTCAATGCGCATCAGTGCTTGACGGTATTCTTCTGGAAGCACTTTCACAAAATTTTTGAGCTCGTCTTCCCAGTTCATCAATAATTTCTCGGCCTTGCTACTCATGGTGTGATTGTAATGACTCTCTAGAAGCTGATGCAATTCAACCTTATCTTGATCACTTTCAACGGCAAGAAGATTTAGGTCTTCATTTGAAATGGTTTGAGCTGCGATTTTTTGCGGGTCATAGAGGTAAGCTACCCCTCCGCTCATACCGGCTCCAAAATTGCGCCCGATTTTTCCTAAAATCACGGCTACTCCTCCGGTCATATACTCGCATCCATGGTCACCGATTCCTTCTACCACCGCCTTAGCCCCTGAATTGCGCACACAAAAGCGCTCTCCGGCTAAACCGTTGATGTAGGCCTCTCCTGAGGTGGCCCCATAGAGACAAACGTTACCTGTAATGATGTTCTCGTCAGAGGCAAAACTGGCTCCATTTGGTACACGGATGACAAGCTTTGCACCCGAAAGCCCTTTTCCGAGGTAATCATTGGTGGCACCGTTTACTACGAGGGTGAGTCCGCTAGTGCTGAATGCTCCGAAACTCTGACCGGCAAAACCATTGAATACTACGCGCAAGGTATTTTCTGGTAGGCCTTCAGCTCCATAAATCTTTGAGATTTCATTGCTAATTATGGCCCCCACGGCGCGATTCGTATTAGAAATTGTGAATTCTAGATTCGTTTTTTCTTTGCGATAAAGTGCAGGGTGTGCCTTGGCCATGATCTCAAAGTCGATTGCTCCTTCGGTTTCATCCACCTGTTTCTCAGTGTTGCGCAGTGAAGATCCTTCAGGCACGACCACTTTGTGCAGAATCGGACTCAGATCAAGCCCTGCCGCTTTATAGTGACTAACCACGCTGGTGCGCTGTAGTTTATCTACTTGACCAACCATGTCGTCAATGGTTCGAAACCCTAGTTTGGCCATGATTTCTCTTAGCTCTTGCGCCACGAAATACATGAAGTTCACAACGTGTTCGGGCTGCCCTTTGAATTTCTTGCGCAATTCAGGGTTTTGAGTGGCAATACCCACTGGGCAAGTATTGAGGTGGCATACGCGCATCATGATGCAGCCTGAAGCCACGAGCGGAGCAGAGGCAAAACCAAATTCTTCGGCACCCAAAAGACAGGCGATAGCTACGTCACGGCCGGTTTTGAGTTGTCCGTCGCATTCAAGGACGACCCGGCTTCTCAAGTTGTTTAAAACAAGGGTCTGCTGAGCCTCTGCTATACCCAATTCCCAAGGTAAGCCAGCGTGTTTAAGTGAGGTGAGCGGAGAAGCTCCGGTACCTCCGTCATGTCCTGAGATGAGAATAACGTCGGCATTGGCCTTGGATACCCCAGCGGCAATGGTTCCTACCCCTACTTCTGAGACGAGCTTTACATTGATTCGTGCCTCTCTATTAGCCGATTTGAGATCGTAAATGAGCTGCGACAAATCCTCGATCGAATAGATGTCGTGATGTGGCGGAGGAGAAATCAGTCCTACATAGGGGGTAGAATTTCTAGTTTTGGCGATGTACTTATCCACTTTCGGTCCTGGAAGTTGTCCGCCCTCGCCAGGCTTGGCACCTTGGGCCATTTTAATCTGGATTTCTTTGGCATTGGTGAGATAGTTCGAAGTCACTCCGAAACGACCCGAAGCCACCTGCTTGATGGCCGAATTGCGCCAATCTCCGTCTTCAGTTTTATAGAAACGCGTGGCATCTTCGCCGCCCTCGCCTGAGTTGCTTTTTCCGCCAATACGGTTCATTGCGACCGCTAGGTTTTCATGCGCTTCTTTACTGATGCTTCCATAGGACATGGCGCCCGTCTTGAATCGCTTGACAATTTCAGTCCAGGGTTCAACCTCTTCGATCGGAATAGGATCGTAATTAGTGAACTCCAATAGGCCACGTATAGTAAGAAGCCGCTTGGATTGTTCATTGATGCGCTCAGCATACGCCTTGTAAGTATCTGGCTCGTTGTTTTTTACGGCCTTTTGCAGGTGTGCGATGCTGATCGGATCAAAGGCGTGTTGTTCGCCGTTTCTTCGCCAGCGATAGTCTCCGCCCACTTCTAACTCTAGATCTCCCGGAGTTAGATTGGCCTTGAAGGCCTTCTCATGTCTCAAGGCAATTTCTCGTTCTACCTCGTTGAGGCCGATGCCTTCGATGCGCGTAGTGGTGGTCGGAAAATACTTTTTAACAACGGATGAATTAATGCCGATACATTCAAAAATTTGAGAGCCTCGGTACGAATTCAGAGTAGATATCCCAACTTTGTTCATCACCTTTAGGATGCCTTTACCCACTGCTTTATTGTAATTGGCAATAGCCTTCTCGGTAGCCTCGTAACTCAGTTGTTGATTCAGTGCGTGTGCTGCGATTAATTCATTTACCAAATAAGGATTCACTGCACTTGCGCCGAAACCAAATAGAAGGGCAAAATGGTGTACCTCTCTCGGTTCGGCCGATTCAATGATAATGCTTGCTAGAGCGCGGCGTTGAAGTCGTCCCAGCCCATGGCTGACATAAGAACAGGCCAGAAGCGCCGGTATGGCTGCGGTGTTCGTATCTACTCCGCGATCTGACAAAATGAGGATCGATACGCCCCGATCTATGTGTTCGGCTGCTTCTTCAACGAGTTGCTCAAGCGCGCGCTCTAACCCATTCACACCTTCTGCGATAGGGTAATGCATATGGAGGGTAGCCGTCTTGAATCCTCCATTATCTTCAACGCGACGAATTTTCTCAAGGTCTTCTTTCGAGATAACGGGATTTTTAATCTTGAGCTTTTTGCAGTGCTTTTCAGTGATTTCAAAAAGGTTGTGGTCGCGTCCTAAAGTGAGGCTGATATCGGTAATGAGTTCTTCGCGGATACCGTCAAGAGGGGGATTAGTGACCTGAGCAAAGAGCTGCTTGAAATAATTGTAGAGCAACTGTGGACGCTCAGATAATACGGCGATCGGTGTGTCTGAACCCATAGAGCCAATAGGTTCGGCACCTTGCTCGGCCATAGGTAAGATGATCCGGCTAATATCCTCTTGGCTGTAGCCAAAAAATTTAGCTCTGGTCTCTAGGCCAGCCTTTGGCTGATGTACCTCACAGGCTCCGTAGGGAATGTCCTTCAGGTGTTTCAGGTTTTGTTCTACCCATTTTTTGTAAGGATGCTTGCCGACAATAGAGCGCTTGACATCTTCGTCTTGAATGATTTTTCCGGCTTCCATATCGACTAAGAACATCTTTCCGGGTTCAAGTCGGCCGTGCGACTCAATGTTGTCTATGGCGATATCGACAACCCCGATCTCAGATGACATGATAACGTATCCGTCTTTGGTCACCGAGTAGCGTGAAGGCCTTAAGCCATTTCGGTCGAGAACTGCGCCAATATAGGTTCCGTCGGTAAAGGGTATCGAGGCGGGCCCATCCCAGGGCTCCATTAGACATGAGTTGTATTCGTAGAAGGCGCGCTTGTCGGCGTCCATCGCTTTGTTGCGCTCCCAAGCCTCAGGGACTAACATCATCATAGCCTCAGGCAAGGTGCGTCCGGTCATGAGCAGCAGTTCAACCACCATGTCTAGGCTCGCTGAATCTGATTTTTTAGGAAGGACAATGGGGATGATATTTTTGATTTCATCACCAAACCAGTCACTCTTCATGAGGTCTTCTCTTGAGCGCATGCGCGAAATATTTCCGCGAAGTGTGTTGATTTCGCCGTTGTGGCAAATGAATCTGAAAGGTTGGGCGAGATCCCAGGTCGGAAAGGTATTCGTCGAAAAGCGTTGATGTACCAAGGCTAACCGAGTGATGCAGTGCGCATCTTGAAGGTCGAGGTAGTACGCACTGATATCTTCGGGCTTCAGTAAGCCTTTATAAATGATGATTTTGGTCGAAAAGCTCGGAATATAAAAAAGAGACGCTTCTGAGAGTTTCGAGTTCCAAATGGCATGCTCAGCTTTCTTGCGAGCGATATACCTTTTGATTTCGAAGGTATGAGGATCCATCTCTTCAGGTCTGGCCACGAAAAGCTGACGCACAAATGGCTCAGATTCGGCGGCAATATCTCCTAAAACACTTTGATTTACAGGAACTGTCCTCCATCCCAGTACTCTTAACCCCTGATCTTTAAGCTGGCTTTGTAACACTTCTTCACAAAACGTCCGCTGATTTTCTTTTTGTGGAAGAAAAATATTGGCCACCGCATATTGATCGGGCTTTGGAAGCTCAAAATCTACTTGACTCTGGTAAAAATCATGAGGGATATCGATCAAAATACCTGCACCATCCCCTGTTTTTCCATCGGCATTGACCGCCCCTCTGTGCTTTAGGCGCACCAAAATTTCAAGAGCTTTGTGAATGATATTGTTGCTCTTGATTCCATTCAGACTACAGATGAAACCTGCACCACAATTATCGTGCTCGAACTCGGGTAGGTAAAGACCTTGGGCATTTAATGGCATGAGAAATTTATTTCAAAACCATTGAAACTATAAAAAATGTAAGGCAATCCATAGAATCAGCTTAATAATTCACAACAATGAGCCTTGTTGTGATACTATTTATTAATCCGCCAAATTCAACCCTGTGATTTTAACAATTTAACAATGAGCATAGGAGTGTTAAGACTTCTTATCCCCTTTTAAAAATTTCTATCTTAGGGCCGAACAACTCAATAACCATATGGAAACGATCATTAGTGCGCTTTTTTTTCTAGGCTACCTGTTTATCACTTTAGAACACAATGTCAAGGTCGACAAGTTGATTCCGGCACTCGCAATGATGGCACTTTTATGGGCGGTGGCGGCTCTTGGACACCTGCCAATGTTTGAAGTAAATACAGAGCTTAAAGAACTTGAGCCCACCCATCTTGAAGAAATTTTACTGCATCATTTGGGTAAAACCGCTGAAATATTGGTGTTCTTACTTGGGGCAATGACCATCGTTGAGATCATTGACTACTTTGATGGCTTCTCGACCATTAAGGGTTTTATTAGAACGCGATCTAAGACAGCCTTGCTTTGGATCTTTTCAATTCTAGCCTTTATTCTCTCGGCTATTATTGACAATCTTACCGCAACGATCGTGTTGATCACCATTCTACAGAAAGTGATTAAGGATAAGAACTTGAGACTGTATTTTGCAGGATTAATCATTATCAATGCAAATGCCGGTGGTGCTTGGTCTCCTATCGGAGATGTAACAACCACTATGTTGTGGATCGCTAAAAAAGTTGAAGCTGCTTCTTTAGTGAAGACAGTGTTGTTGCCTTCTGTTATATGTATGCTTGTTCCAACCCTGATTGCCTCGAGATTCAAGGTGTTTCAAGGATCTATTGAAATGGAAGAACTGGAACCAGAAAAAACGGCCTACAGCGGTACGATGCTGTATCTTGGTTTAGGGGCTATCGTCTTTGTTCCTTTTTTCAAAACGGTAACCCACCTCCCTCCTTATGTAGGGATGATGCTATCCCTGGCTGTAGTCGCACTTTTTGCGGAGATTTTTTCAAATCGCAAATTTAAAATGGCCGATGCTACCGGCCATGCTGAAGCCGGTCATCACAGTCCGGTGCATAAGGCGCTGACAAAAATTGAGCTTCCTTCTATCTTATTTTTCTTAGGAATTCTGATGGCTGTAGCTTGTTTAGAGTCATTGGGTATTCTGTTCACAGCAGCTGAGGGTATGAATCAGGCGATTCCGAATACCGATATTGTGGTACTTCTCTTAGGAATCGGGTCTGCAGTTATCGATAACGTTCCGTTAGTTGCAGCCTCAATGGGGATGTTCTCAGAGCCTACCGATCACCCGCTCTGGCACTTTATTGCCTTCGCTGCAGGTACGGGCGGAAGTATGCTAATCATAGGTTCGGCCGCAGGGGTGGTAGCTATGGGTATGGAAAAGATTGACTTTTTCTGGTATCTTAAGAAGATAGCTTGGCTAGCGCTTATCGGTTTTATTGCCGGTGGATTGACCTTTGTAGCACTTCGCGATTTCGTATTTTAGGGGTCTGATTTAGACCCTATGTTATTGGCCCTACAGGACGCTTCTAGCCAGTTTTCATTTTTCGATCTCATCTTCAGTGGAGGCTGGGCGAATGTGCTGATCATCGGAGTGTTATTTGCACTTCTTGTATACGCTTTATACCTGAGCATCGAGCGATTTTTGATTTATCGAGCGGTTCTTAGACAAGACGATCAATTTGTGAAAGAGGTAAAGCGGCACATTCGTGATCCTAAAAAAGCCATGGCGAGTTGTGAGCAAGCAGACCACATCATGGTATCGGTATTTCGGGCTGCGCTGAATCGACTTGAACAAGGAAAGGGTAAGGATCAAATCAGCCTCACCTTTGAAACGCGCACTACTTATATCGTTTCACAGTTAGAACGTCATTTGAATACTTTGGCAACGATTTCAGGGGCCGCACCAATGCTTGGTTTTTTAGGAACAGTCATTGGGATGGTCATTGCCTTTAAAGAGATGGCAATGAGCGCTGGGCAGGCCGATATCTCGCAATTGGCAGGTGGTATTTACACTGCCCTGACCACCACCGTGGCCGGATTGGTAGTCGGAATTATCAGTTATATCGCCTACAATCAATTGGTTAACGTACTGCAACGCATTACTCAGCGATTTGAGTCTATGGTAAATGTTATTTTGGAAGAGCTCTAAAATGAAAATAAAATCGCGCCATAAGCCCAATGCTCAGTTTAGTTTATCGTCGATGACCGACGTCGTGTTTTTGCTCTTAGTGTTTTTCTTATTAACCTCGAGTGTAAGTTCAGCCATAGAGGTGACTCTTCCTGAAGGAAGGGGCAACAGCAGCGCGGAATCCCAGACGATTGCCGTTTCTATCGATGGCCGTCTTCGTTATTTTATAGAAGAAACCCAGATAAATCCCGCGTATCTTGAGTTAGAGCTAAAAAAGGCGCTAGAAAAGCGTCCAGGTGCTACACTACTACTTCGTGCGCATGAAGATGTTGCAATTAAAGAAGCCGTTAGGGTACTAGATATCGCCAATGCCAATGGGTTTAGTATTGTGTTAGCCGTATCTCAGAAATAAGTTTTTGTGGATCGATTTACCGATTATCAGCAAACGATCAACTACCTCTACGCACGTCTTCCGATGTTTCAGCGAGAAGGCAAAGTAGCCCTTCACCTGAAATTAGATCGTATCGAGGCTTTCATGGCGTATTTGGGTAATCCGCATCTTCATTACCCCACCATTCATGTGGCCGGGACGAATGGTAAGGGATCAGTCTCTCACTCGATTGCCTCGGTATTGCAAGAAGCCGGATACCGAACGGGCTTATATACCTCACCTCATTTGAGTGATTTTAGAGAGCGCATACGTCTCTCAGGATCAATGATCAGTGAGAAAAATGTGATGGATTTTGTCAGTGAACATCGGCAATACATTGAATCGAATCACCTCTCATTTTTTGAGCTCACCGTGGCGATGGCATTTACCATTTTTGCTCAAGAGCACGTGGATATCGCGATGATTGAAGTGGGGATGGGAGGCCGTCTAGATGCTACCAATATCATTTCACCTATGCTTTCGGTGATCACCAATATTGCATTTGATCACATGGAGTTTTTAGGAGATACCCTTTCTAAGATTGCCGCAGAAAAGGCCGGTATAATTAAGGCAAACACTCCGGTAATCATCGGTGAGTACCAAGAAGAAACCCTAGCCGTTTTTGAATCTATAGCTAGTCTTCGCCATGCCCCTCTCATTAAGGCTTGGGCTCACCCACTTGCGAAGACTTTAGTATCAGAAATGAGCTTTGATCTTCACGGTGCCTATCAGCAAGCAAATAGGCTGACGGCACTGACCGCCCTTTTAAAGTCTCGTGAATTAGGGCTTTCGATCAGCGACGCGCATCTCAAACGGGGCATGTCAGCCGTTGTGGCAAACACCGGATTAAAAGGACGATGGCAGTGGCTCGATGATCGAACCGTATGCGACACCGCTCATAACGAAGCAGGATTAGCCATTGTGATGCAGCAGCTCCAAGCCCTTTCTGCCAAACAATTGCACCTTGTTATTGGGGTAGTTGCTGATAAGGATCTTAATCGCGTCTTGCCTTTATTCACAAAAGATGCGCGATATTATTTTGTTAAGCCTAATATGCCTCGAGGATTAGATGCTTCTGTTTTAGCCGAAAAGGCCAGCGCCTATGGTTTAATGGGTGAAGTCTACTCTAGTGTTGCTGAAGGGCTGCAGGCCGCTCAGAATGCCGCTTTAGAAGGAGATATTGTGTTTGTAGGAGGAAGCACCTTTACCGTTGCTGAGGTCGTATAATTTTCTTTCTTTTCTTTTGCTACAATCGAAAACATACTATATTTGCAAACCCATTTTAGGGCTCTTAGCTCAGTTGGTTCAGAGCACCTGCCTTACAAGCAGGGGGTCGTAGGTTCGAATCCTACAGGGCCCACTTAAGTGCACAAAAAGCCGATGCGAATGCATCGGCTTTTTTTTATGCGCAGAACCCTTGCAAGCAAGCTTGCGAAAGGGGATGCGCATAAAAAAAGCGAGCTGCGCTTTAGCGCAGGCTTTTTGTGTATAGACTACGGGGCACCAAGGAAAAGGCGCCGCTTGTCGGCGACTAATCCTGCAGATTATCCCCTTGCAAGCTTGCTTGCGAAAGGGGATGAATGCTACCGTTTCACTTCAACCGTGGTAGGATTGTAAATCCCTGAGGTAATAAAACTTAATAGTCCATCCAGAAAAGAATGCTTGATGACTACTTCGTAATCTGTCGCTCCACCAGCAAGTAACTGCGTGTCTGGTGTCTTACCTGAAATTAATCCGCCGATAAAATTATGCTGTGTGGCCTTTACCGTTAGGCCTTGCTGAGCGCCCTCGCCAACTACGGTTTTATGGACATAGCAAGAATTTAATACAAGAAGAAAGAGACTGCCGAGAAGAATTTTTTTCATAGGTATTGATTTAAGTGAAGTTTTCAAGATAACTATTTAAGAGGTATTGTTGGTACTTAGTGGCTCTTTCTGCGTTTATGTGAACTTCACGGCTTATATTTAAGCTTTAGCATTACACGTATTCTATGAACTCATTAGGCTTTTTAAAGAGATCTTTCGCGGTGATTTTGTCATTGATCGCATTGTTTGCCTGTGAAAAGGAAGAGCCCACTGAAGAGAATCTTCCTAGGTATTCTTTGTTTGTAAGTGCTTCAGAAGGAGGAACGGTTTCTACCGAAGGAGGGCTTTTCGATGAGGGGGCACAGGTGACGGTGACCGCCATCGCAGACAAAGGTTATAGGTTCACAGGTTGGGAAGGTATTGAAGAAACCTCGGCTAGCGTTCAGTTGAATCTCGGCGAATCGATAAGTATAAAAGCATTATTCGAACTTGATGTTAAAGAATTGAGTATTGCGGTGCCCCATATTGTTGAGGATTTAGTCGACAAAACAGGGTATATTTTGGCTATTGAGAACGGAAAGAAAATTTGTTATCTCTTGGATCACCAAGGGCAAAAACTGCGCACTTGGACCTTTGATCTAAACCTCGGGCAAGATGCAGAGCTCGCACCGGATGGTTCGTTGTTCGGTTTGTTTCAGGTACCCGATCCGCATCCAGATCATAGATTTGGAGGAAAAAGTGGACTAATTCGAAAGATAAATACCCAAAATCAGGTCGTCTGGGAATTCAAGATTTCAACTGAAAATGAAATCACTCATCACGATCTACACTTATTGCCGAATGGAAACGTTTTGGTTTTGGTTTGGCAACGGGTAACCAGAGACGAAGCCGCGGCACTAGGCTATGTTGCGGATCATGATTTGTTTGTAGAAAAACTAGTTGAGGTCGACCCTGAGGTGAGCCAAATTGTATGGCAGTGGAGCAGTTGGGATCACATTATTCAAGACCGTGTCTCTACTCACCCCACCTATGGAGACCCAAAGGAAAATCCGAATAAAATTGACATCATGTACAATTATCAGTCGGATTATCATCGATTTATCTCGATAGGAGATATCATGCACGCCAATGGTATCACTTATTTACCAGAATTGGATTTGATAGCAATGAGTGTAAATTTCTACAACGAGATATGGTTCATTGACCACAGTACCACTACTGATGAGGCTCGAAGTAGTAAAGGAGGAGCCTACAATTTAGGAGGCGATTTAGTTTATCGATTTGGAAATCCTGCCGTAATCGGAAGAACTGAATCTAAGGTTTTTGATTTCCTTCACCACCCCTCACTCTCAATAACGGGCGAGAAGAACAATCTTCTGATATACAACAATAATGCTGTTGAAAGCCGTTCAAAAGCGATGGAATTTGAACTTCCCTCGTTATCTAGTGGTTCGATTGAAATTGGTCCCACTCCAAAACTCGTCTTTGAATATTCTAATGATGACATGTTTTTTGATATAGTCGGTGGAGCGCAACGTCTTCCTAACGGAAACACATTGATCTGCGAGGGTGATTTTGGATTTTGGGAGGTTAACCCTCGGGGTCAATTGTTGTGGAAATACGACGGTCAGGGCGCTAGTTTTTGGAGAGGACTGTTCTACTCTAAAGAAAGCAGTGCAATCAAAAGCTTAGGCCTATAAGCCGTTGCACGACTTCTTTTATTTTAAGCGCTCTAAAAAGGCCTGTGCTTCGAGGGGTTGATCGGTATTGATAAAGTCTAACCCCGCTTCTATGCTCCATTGCCATGCCGTCGGAGTATCTGGAACAGCCCAGAGGCGTACTGGTTTTTCGAACACCTTGGCCTGCATAATAAAAGCCTCAAGTCGTTTGCTTTCTTCGTTGTTTAGTACCGATGTGCCGTCCCAAGTTGAAAAACGCCTAAACGACTGACTAATCATAGCTACTTTATTCCATGAAGTTTGGGGTGTTTGGTCGATGTCTTGGCAATCAAAGAAAATATGTGGGGGATACTTATGGTAGTCATTTGGAGTGGGTCGATTTCCTGAAATCACCAATCGTATGCCAGTTTCAACGGTCGGAAAGCTCACCTGCTCTAGAGGTTTCAGCGCTTGAATTAGGGCGCTCAAACTGGCATAAGCCTCTGTTTTTACATCAATCAATAGCTGGAGATTCTTTATCCGAGGATCATTCTCTGAAATCAGGTGAGTGAGTGGACCTAAATACAGAGAATTCAACGTCTTTTCGGGGTCTATGCTTTGAGTCTCATGCGCCACGTAGAGGACGGTATCTTTTAAGATCACATCAATTTCAATCGATTGAGCCCTGGCTTCCAATGCGCCATACAAAGGCTTTTTTTGGGCGTAGTCATTGTGTGAATGCAATTGAATTTGACCAAAAAGCCCCCAGGAAACGCCCATTAGAAACAATGCAATAACGCTTTTCATCATGGTTCGTAAGAATTGCTTTATGAAATTACCTATTTTGACCTAAATGTTTGAAAGATGAAGAAATGGTTTGTTTTTTCTGTAGCCTCGTTAGCCACCGTGGGGTTTGGACTCTCGCTTCTCGGAGAGGCTATTATTGCTAAATCGAGAGAAGAATCATGGTTTCTTATGGGTACCCTGGCGCTTATTGTTATCAACACGGGGCTCTCATTGCTTGGAAGAGCGGTGATAGAACGGTTAAAGGGCTAGGGTCATGCGCACGCCGTCATTCTCTGAATTAGAGATTCATTTTGATCCGGAGGCGTTGTGGGTGCTTAATCTGGCTTTAGGCTTTATCATGTTTGGTATTGCATTAGAAATTAAGCCTGCCCATTTTAGATTGCTTTGGCAAGCTCCGAGGCCAATTTTTGCCGGTCTTTTTAGCCAATTTGTAGCGCTTCAATTAGTAACCTATCTATTGGTTTGGCTTATTGAACCAGACCCCGACATTGCATTAGGTATGTTTTTGGTTGCTGCATGTCCGGGTGGCAATGTTTCAAATTTTATGAGCCATTTTGCAAGGGGCAATAGTGCGCTTTCGATCAGTTTAACTGCCATTTCATCAGTTGCTGCCGTGATTATGACCCCCTTTGTGTTTAATGCGATGGCGCATTTCTATTTTGAGACCAGAGCCTCAAGTCCAAATTTTTCAATTTCTTTTCAAGAAATGTTCAAGGTGGTAATATTCATTTTGGGGATTCCTCTTCTCACAGGTATGTCCTTTGCTTACTTTTTTCCAGAAATTTCGAAGCGATTGTCAGTGGCTTTTAAATGGGTCTCTGTGCTTTTTTTTGCCTTGCTCGTACTCTTATTGATTGCCCAAAATCGCTCTGCCTTTCAAATGAGTATCCTTGTATTAGTGGGTTTAGTGGTGATGCATAATTTGCTTGCCCTTACTGTCGGATTTTCGGTAGCCACCCTCTTCGGGTTGCCCCCAGCGGATAGACGGACTTTGAGTATTGAAACGGGCATTCAAAATTCAGGTTTGGGGTTGCTTTTGATTTTTTCTTTTTTCGATCAAAACAAGGGCATGGCTGTGGTAGCGGCTCTTTGGGGAATATGGCATCTCATTTCAGGTATGTCTCTTGCATTTTACTGGTCAAAAAGGTAATTCAGATGATCAGAAGGGGGGTTCTTTTCGTCGTGAAGTGTATGCTTAGGGCACTATTGTGTCTCTATTTTAAGAAGATTCGCCATGGTGCACGCACTATAGAACAGCACAGACCGTTACTGTTTTTAGCAAACCACCAGAACGCCTTGCTCGACGCCTTATTGATTGCTGCTTTTAATCAGCGAGAAACCTACTTTTTGGTGCGATCTGATGTATTTAAAAAACCTTGGGTTGCAGCGGTATTGCGGTATTTTGGATTGCGACCTATTTACCGTATTCGAGATGGAAAGCATCTGGTTAGTCAAAACGATCCTATTTTTAACTTCTTTGCTGAGATGCTGGTTCAGGGCCATTGTGTCTTAATTTTTCCAGAAGGCAATCATTCATTGAGACGGACGGTTCGCCCTCTGCGCAAAGGATTTATTGAGATTGTTGATCGGGCGTTTGCATTAAATCCGACCCTTAATTTAGGCTTAGTTACTGTGGGCTTAAGTTATGAGCAAGCGAAATGCTTTAGAGATCGGGTGCATATTCAATACGCAGCGGCGCTTGATGCAGCGCCATTATTTGTGTCTAATTTGAAAAAGAAAGAACGCGATAGCATGCTTCTTCATCTCATACATTCGCGCTTATCTGCATGTACGGTACACATTCCGTCTGATCTCTATAGCACTATCGAAGAGCAATTGATTCATGAAGGGATGAACTTTCTTGAGGTGGATGACGTGAATGGGCGGATCACACAACTCATTGATCAAGGGATCGTCATCCATCCTTCTGAACCGGAGGCTTCGCCTTGTAGGCATTCGACTCTTGAGCGGCTATGTTACACCCTGGGTTGGCCCTTAGTACTAATTTGGCGAACTCAGATACGATCTAGAATTAAAGAAGAAGAGTTTATAAGCACGTTTAGGTTTGCGTATTTTACTGGAATCGTGCTCATGGCCTCACTGCTTTTAGCGATAAGTTTAATTTGTTTACTTTAGAGAAAGACCTAAAACTATGAGCGACAAAACAGTTGGTAAGCCGGATCATCAAATGTATTGTGCTGAATGCGGCAAATTAATAAGTAAACGAGCCGCCATGTGCCCAAATTGCGGGCTTTCTTATGATCAACCGGCGAAGCAGCCCTTTAATGCTGAGCCCCGGTTTTTGGCCACCTTGCTTTTATGTTGGTTTTTAGGCGTATTCGGGGTGCATCGTTTTTATACAGGACATACTACCATCGGAGTGATACAGCTATTTACTCTGGGCGGCTGTGGCATTTGGGTAATTATCGATTTCATACTCATCGTTACGGGCGGATTTAAAGACGTTCAAGGCATCCCTATTCGTGCTAATGGTTAAAAGGCATCTTAAACTGCTTAACCAGTCGGTACTACTGACTGTCGTCTTGAGTTACCAATTGCTCTCAGGCCTCATTGCAGAGTACAGCGAAGTGAATGTGATGATTCCTTGTCTTTTCAAAACATTTTTTCACTTTGAGTGTTGGGGCTGTGGTCTTTCTTTGGCGGCTATAGATTTCATACATCTTCGATGGCTTTCAGCCGCAGAGCACCACCCGATGATCTTTCTTGAAAGCGCCCTAATGGCCTATTCTTTTATAGGTTCGATTTTAAAGAAATACCCTTTAAAACAAAGGTTTTTGTAGAAAGTTTAAAAAAAACAGAGCTGAAGTTCTATAGAATTCATTTTTAGTTAGTTTTGCCGAAAATTGCAACCTACGGGTTGTCACCTTAACGTTTTGAAAAAGAATGTTATGCTCGGGCCAAAGGGTGGTTTGAAGTTCATCCTAAAAGCCGTATTTAGTGGAGTACGCCGGGCAAAAGGTCAAACTTCAAAGTTTATTTCATTTCTCATGCGAGAGCGCATGGTGCTCAGTGTTTCAGAACTGCACACCCAGTCGAAGACGCGCATACGCATTTAATCGATCGTTCAAAACTGTGAGCCCTATCTTTGATTACTTTTTTGAATTCGATTTCCTTTAAATGCTTTAATGAAAACAAAATACATAGACTTAATAGACCAAACCTATTTCTTTCCACAAGAAGAATTTACATTACGAGACGATAATCTTTTGTTTCACGGAATTGATCTCATGCAATTGGTCGAGCAATATGGCTCACCCATGAAATTCATGTACCTGCCAAAGATCTCTGAAAATATTTCTAAGGCCAAGCAATGGTTTGCAGATGCCTTTAGAAAGTATGATTACCACGGCTCTTATCACTATTGTTATTGCACAAAAAGCTCACATTTTAGACACGTCATCGAGCGTGCTCTTGACTCAGGAGTGTACATTGAAACTTCATCAGCGTACGACTTATCTATAGTTGATGTGTTGCTGGGTGAAAAGAAAATTAAACCGACAGATTGGGTGATTTGTAATGGCTTCAAGCAACAAGGCTATATTGACAAAATAGCTGAGCTCATGAGCTCTAAAGCAGTCAACGTTTTGCCGGTGCTCGATAACTATGTTGAAATAGACCAAATCAAGGCGAAGACCAACGCGCCATTTTCAGTCGGTATTCGAATCGCTTCAGAAGAGGAGCCTAAGTTTGAATTTTACACCTCACGCTTAGGGATTGGGTATAAGAATATTGTTCCGTTTTACAAGCAATACATTCAAGATGATCCGCAAGTGTCGCTGCGTATGCTTCATTTCTTTATCAATACTGGGATCCGCGACACTGCTTATTACTGGAACGAGCTTCAGAAATGTCTTAAGGTTTATGTAGGGCTTAAGAAGATTTGTCCGTCGTTAAAGGCTCTGAACATTGGTGGAGGGTTTCCTATTAAGAACTCTTTGGCCTTCAGCTACGATTACGCGTATATGGTAGATGAAATCGTAAATCAGGTACGCATAGTCTGCGAAGAAGCGGGGATTGAGGTTCCGGATTTATATACTGAATTCGGAAGCTATACAGTAGGAGAAAGCGCCGGTACGGTGTATAAAGTACTCTACCAAAAGCAGCAAAACGATCGTGAGAAATGGAATATGATTGACTCTTCGTTCATCACTACTATGCCCGATTCTTGGGCAATAAATAAGCGTTTTATCATGCTGCCACTCAATCGGTGGAACGACACCTACGAGCGCGTACTGCTGGGAGGGGTGACCTGCGATAGTGATGACTACTACAACTCAGAACAGCATGTGAACGCCATTTATCTGCCACGATTTAGTAAGTCGTATCCACTCTATATTGGTTTCTTTCATACCGGGGCCTATCAAGAGACGGTTGGTGGTTTTGGTGGTCTTCAGCACTGCCTCGTGCCTCAGCCTAAGTACGTCTTATTAGATCGAGACGAAGAAGGAAATCTCACCTCGAGGCTCTTTAAGGGGCAGCAAACAGCGAATGAATTTTTAACTCAACTTGGATATACATAATGAAAACATTTGCAGGAATTCCTGTAGAATATGCAGGGGCTGATCGCTCAAAAGTTTCTTTAATTCCAGTAGCTTATGACGGAACAAGCACCTGGGGCAAGGGCGCAGATAAAGGGCCTGAGGCCTTTTTGGATGCTGCTGAAAATATGGAGCTCTATGACATCGAGACCCAGTCTGAGGTGTATAGAGAGGGGATCTACTTGCATCAAACACTTCAAGGTTTTGCGACCCCAGATGCTATGGTAGATGCAGTGTACAACAAATTCAAAGACCAGTACACTCGCGGAAAATTGGTGACTATGATTGGTGGAGAGCACTCGGTCTCGATAGGAGCGATTCGCGCCACCGCTGAATTTTTTGATGACGTAACCGTGGTGCAGCTTGATGCGCATACAGATCTTCGAGAGTCGTATCTCGGATCGAAGTACAATCATGCCTGTGCCCTATTCGAGGCGCAACAAACAACAAACCTGATTCAGGTGGGCATCCGTTCTATGGACAAGCTTGAGCAAGACCGCGTTGACCCAGAGCGCGTATTTTATGCTCATGAACTAGAGTCCGATGAATTCTGGATGGATAAAGCAATCGATCTGATGACCGAGAACGTCTATATTACCATAGATTTGGATGCTTTTGATCCGTCGATACTTCCGGCCACGGGGACGCCAGAACCCGGAGGAATGTTGTGGTACGAAACGCTGTTCTTTTTACAGCGAATCATTACTGAGAAAAAACTAGTCGGTTTTGATATTGTCGAATTATGTCCGAACGAACACTCTAAGCCTTCAAATTTTCTAGCCGCTAAACTGTATTATAAAATATTATCTTATCACTTTACCAAAGAACTATGAGCGTAAGTGCTTTTATTGAGAATCACTACAAACACTTTAATGCAGCGGCGTTGGTTGATGCGGCCAAGGGCTATATACATCAACTCGAACAGGGAAACAAAATGTTAGTCTCTTTGGCAGGAGCAATGAGTACTGCTGAGATGGGGCGGATACTCACCCCCATGATTGCACAGCAAAAAATCCATATTATTTCTTGTACTGGGGCAAATCTCGAAGAGGATGTGATGAATTTAGTAGCTCATAATCACTATGAGCGCATTCCTAATTATCGTGATCTTTCTCCAGAACAAGAACGCGATTTACTCGATAGGGGGCTGAACCGGGTCACAGATACCTGTATCCCCGAAGAGGAGGCATTTCGGGTCTTACAGAAATACATGTTTAAGCTCTGGAAGCGGGCTGATGAGCGCGGAGAGCGTTATTTTCCGCATGAATTCTTGTACCAGTTGCTGCTTTCAGGAGACCTAGATGCTCATGTTCAAATTCCAATCGAACACTCCTGGATGATGACAGCGGCCAAGCACAATCTGCCTATGGTAGTACCTGGATGGGAAGATTCGACCATGGGAAATATTTTTGCAAGCTATGTCATCAAAGGTGAACTCAAGGCCTCTACGGTAAAATCAGGGATTGAGTACATGACGTATCTTGCTGATTGGTATCGCAATCAAAATCAAGTAGGCTTTTTTCAGATTGGTGGTGGCATCGCAGGGGATTTTCCCATTTGTGTAGTGCCTATGCTTTATCAAGATCTTGAGCTCGAAGAAATTCCATTTTGGAGCTATTTTTGCCAGATTAGTGATTCCACAACGAGCTATGGTTCTTATTCTGGGGCCGTACCCAATGAAAAGATCACTTGGGGGAAGTTAGATATTGACACTCCAAAATTTATTATTGAATCTGATGCAACGATTGTTGCACCTTTAGTTTTTGCCTATATCTTAGGGTACTGATGAGACGAGTTATTATCGATTACAAGAAATTGAGCGCAGAGCAGAAGCAGGCATTCTCTGACCTTTACAGTGAAGGCTATGGGGACAATGAACTCATGACGCTAACCATGGGTAACGGCACTCGAGTCAGTTGTTTGCCCTTATCTTATGATGATACCTCATTTTTAGTCAAAATAGGCTCAGTGTCTAAAGACTTTTGGGATGCTGATTTTCTCGATAGTGTCGAGCCTATTGAAGATGTCGACTTTGATGATGAGGATTAACCTGCATTAAGAATTTCTAGACCTTTTTTCTTAGGTAGTGGTTGCATGCTACTTTTAAAATAAAAATGCAATACTTGATTCACAGAGCAAGTGATCGAGGTGAGGCCAACTTTGGTTGGCTAAAATCTTTTCACAGTTTCAGTTTTGGCTCGTATTACGATCCAAATAAGATGCAATTCGGGGCATTACGTGTTTTGAATGATGATTGGGTTGAGGCTGGGGCCGGATTTCCTACCCATGGCCATCGTGACATGGAGATTGTTTCTATCCCCCTCTCAGGCGCGCTTAAACATGAAGACAGTACGGGTACCGCTGCGGTGATTCACTCTGGTGACGTGCAAGTGATGAGTGCCGGAACCGGTATTGAGCACAGTGAGTACAACGCTAGTGCACAGGATCCTGTAGCCTTCTTACAAATTTGGGTGCTACCCAGAGAACGGTCGGTGAAACCGCGTTATCAGCAGATTACCTTGCCGCAACCCTTTGAAATCGATCGATGGGTGCAATTGGTGTCGCCTAATGCCCATGATGAAGGCGTCTTTGTCCATCAAGAGGCTTGGTTTTTTATGGCCGAATTAAGTGGTAATGCGGTAATGAACTACGTCTTTAAAAGACCTGAAACTCATGGGGTCTACCTCTTTGTTATTGAGGGGGCGATTCAGGTGCAAGATATGGTGCTTTCAAAGAGAGATGCCATTGGGATATGGCAAGAGCGTCAGTTTGAAGTGCGTTCAAACGCTTCGGCGAGAGTGCTCGCTATTGAGGTGCCGCTCTTAGCGAAATAGAAGATTATATTCAGGCCAATTTGCATAAATTTGCCGCCATGATTGCCACGATTTGCCGAAAGGCTCATTTTAATGCCGCCCACCGCCTTCACAATCCTAAGTGGAGCCCCGAGAAAAACCTTGAAGTATTTGGGAAATGCAATAGTACCCACTACCATGGCCATAACTTTGATTTAGAGGTCAGAGTTAGAGGCGAGGTGAATCCTGATACGGGCTTTGTTATTGATTTGGGGGTATTAGGAAAGCTAATCAAAGAAGAAATTGAAGACCGATTTGATCATAAAAATCTCAATCTTGATTGCATTGAGTTCGAGGATCTATTGCCTTCGACAGAACACTTCGTGAAGGTCATCTACGATATTCTTAAGCCGATTCTAGGCGAGAACTATCTTCTGCACATTACCTTATTTGAGACAGCCAAGAATGCTGCTGAATATGGCGATTGGTAGGTTTAGCTGAGTTTGTTGAGCACGCGTTCGAGCGCCATCCCTCGCGACCCCTTAATCATGAGATTAGAGGTTTTCAGTTGTAAAGGAAACTGCTCTAGAAATGCTTCGGTGGTGCGGAACTTTTGGTAGTGGGTTGAGGTTTGCGCAAAATTGGCGCCAATTAAATATACCGTGTCGAATGAAAGTGCGTGAAGTAGATTGATGATTTTTTGGTGTTCTTCTTGGGCCGACTCACCCAGTTCAAACATATCTCCTAAAATGAGGGCTTTATTTTTCCACTCAAAAGTGTCAAAAAGGCGGATAGCCGACTCCATGCTACTCGGATTTGCGTTATAGGCGTCTAGAAATATTTTATATCCATTTATTTCGCGCACCTCTGAACGCATATTCTCAGGTTGATAGTCAGCAATTGCCTGGGTTGCCATGGATAGCGGTACCTCAAAAAAATCTCCTATAGCTAAAGCGGCAGCAATATTTGTGGCATTGTAAGCGCCAAACAAAGGGCTTGAACAGTGTAGACCTTGATAACGAAGTGCCAGCTGTGGCGACTCTTGAAGTATTTCAACCACATGAGTGCCGCTTGTTGAGCCGGGTACAGCGACCTGATAGGGAACCTTATTGGAATAAGTGGCTAAAGCTTCGACCTGTATTGGGTCGTTTTCGTTAAAAAAAATGGTGCCCTTATGGGCTTTCAGATGTCCATATAGCTCTTGTTTTCCTTTAATTACCCCTTGAATTCCGCCGAAACCTTCGAGATGGGCCTTTCCGAAATTCGTGATGAGCCCGTGGGTGGGCATGGCGATTGCAGCGAGTGAGGCAATTTCTCGTTGATGATTGGCGCCCATTTCAATAACCGCCACCTCGTAGGTGGCGTCTAAACCCAATAAGGTGAGCGGTACGCCGATATGATTGTTTAAATTCCCTTTGGTGGTGAGCGTTTGGTAACGTTTGTTGAGCACCGCACTGATCAGTTCTTTGGTGGTCGTTTTGCCGTTGCTTCCGGTGAGGGCAATCACTGGAATATCGAAAGTGTTGCGGTGATGTCGTGCAAGGTCTTGAAGGGTTTCAAGCGGATCAGCTACTCGAATGAGTTGTGGATGGTCAATGGTGCAATCGAGCGCAACCACAGACCAGAGTGCGCCCTTTTCAATGGCTTCAAGTGCAAAATCATTAGCATCGAAGGTTGGGCCTTTTAGGGCAAAAAACAATTGTCCGGGTTTGATGGTTCGGGTGTCGGTGCAAACCCCTGTACTTGTAACAAAAAGACGGTGTAGTTCTTCTAGATTCATAGCAATTACTTTGCTTTTCAAAGATAAGAATTGAATGAATGTTTGTATTTTGAAGGCTTGATAATTAGTGGATGATGATGCCTACTCGCTTCTTAATTTTTACTCTTTTTTTTGGTGTATTTATCGGGGTGTCGGCTCAAGAGTCTGACGAGAAACCACTCTCTGCGATTCCTTGGATACGTATTCCGGCTGATATTCGGGCCTCTGGTATGGGCGATGTCGGCGTAGCTACTGAGGCAGATGTCAATGCGGCGCGCTGGAATCCGGCAAAGTTGGTATGGCTCGGCCATACTTCTGAGTTAGGATTTTCTTATTTGCCTTATTTGCGCACTTTGATCAATGACGCATTTCTTTTAGGTGCAAATTATGCGAAACGGATCAACGATGAGAGTGCACTCGCTGTAGGATTCACTTACTTTACAGTAGGAGAGGTTGAGCTTCGAGAAACGATCGACCAAGAAGCATTTCTAGTACAACCCAACACCTTTACCCTGGACGCAGCCTATGGCCTGCAATTGAACGATGAGATATCTGTGGGCGCAGCGCTTCGGTTTATTAGCGACAATCAGCAAACCCCTGACGATTTGACCAGCGATAGGGCCGGAAATGCTTTGGCGGCAGACATCGGTGTGTTTTACCGGTCAAGGCTAAGAGTTACTGAAGGTAATGATTCACGTTGGAGGGCTGGGTTTGCCTTATCGAACGTGGGTACGGCAATTGCTTATGTTTCAGATGGGCCTGAATCTCCGTTGCCTACTACCTTAAGGATCGGAGTGGGTAGAGATGTGATCTACGATTACGATTCTTCTTTGTCGCTGACCTTTGAGGCGAATACCATGGTAGTTTCTGTTGCAGATAACTCATACGGATTTGGTTTAGGCGCAGAATACGTCTTTCGAAGTGATCTATTTTTGCGCTCAGGATACTACTTGGATACCGCAACGAGTACCGATCGAAATTACCTGACATTAGGTGCTGGGGTGTGCAGAGGAAATCTTCTTCTAGATGTATCTTATTTGTTTTCAACGAGTAGGGTAGTAAACCCCTTTGAGAACACACTGAGAGTCGGAATTTCATTTGGATTTGGTCAACGTTTCTATCACTATTAATGCGCCAAAAGCATACGAAAACGATTTAATTTTGTCTTATTTTTGCCACTATCAAAAGCGACTTCATGAAAAAGATTACGAAAGAAACCTATATACAGTGGTATGAAGACATGCTGTTCTGGAGAAAATTCGAGGACAAGCTTGCAGCCGTGTACATTCAACAGAAAGTCAGAGGGTTTTTACACCTTTATAACGGTCAAGAAGGGCTCTTAGCAGGATCTCTTCATGCGATGGATTTGACCAAAGACCGCATGATCACTGCATATCGCAATCACGTTCAACCGATTGGCATGGGGGTAGATCCAAGAAAGGTGATGGCAGAGCTATACGGAAAAGTCACAGGAACCTCAAAGGGTATGGGAGGCTCAATGCACATCTTCTCGAAAGAACATCGATTTTATGGAGGTCACGGTATTGTTGGAGGTCAAATTCCGTTAGGTGCTGGGATCGCTTTCGCAGACAAATACTTTGGTCGTGACTCGGTCACCTTGACCTACATGGGTGACGGAGCTGTAAGACAAGGTTCGCTTCATGAAACGTTTAACCTGGCTATGTTGTGGCAGTTGCCTGTGGTCTTTATCTGTGAAAACAATGGGTATGCTATGGGAACTTCTGTGGCACGTACCGCTTACGATACAGACATTTATAAATTGGGTCTAGGATACGGTATGCCGTGTTCTGCTTTTGATGGAATGGATCCGGCTGCTTCGGCAGAGGCTATTTCAGAGGCGATTGAGCGCGCTCGCTCAGGGGGAGGACCTACATTTCTAGAGGCAAAAACCTACCGATATAGAGGTCACTCGATGTCTGATGCACAACATTATCGCACCAAAGAAGAGGTTCAAGAGTATCAGAAAATCGATCCGATTACACAGGTAAAAGAGCTCATTTTACAAAAGAAATGGCTGACTGAAGCGCAGATTAAAGAAATTGATCAGCGGGTCAAAGATCTAGTGGCTGAATGTGAAGAGTTTGCAGAAAACTCTGACTTTCCGCCAATTCAGCAGCTATACGATACGGTGTATGAGCAGCAAGACTATCCGTTTTTAGCACATAAACTCTAAAGAAATAGCATGGCCGAAGTAGTGAATATGCCACGTTTGAGCGATACCATGGAAGAGGGTACCGTTGCAAAATGGCTTAAAAAAGTTGGAGATTCTGTTGAAGAAGGTGATATCCTAGCCGAGATCGAGACCGATAAGGCCACTATGGAGTTTGAGTCGTTCTATTCTGGGACACTCTTGCATATCGGAATTCAAGAAGGTGAAGGGGCGCCTGTAGATGCCCTTTTGGCCATTATTGGAGAAAAAGGAGAAGATATTTCTGGGCTTCTTAATGGTGCACCTGCTGCACCTGCTGTACCTGCTGCACCTGCTGTACCTTCAGCGCCTAAAGCAGAGGCTGTTGCTGTTAAAGAAACACCTTCATCAAGCACATCCGCTGTTCCGAAAGGAGTTGAAATTGTAACCATGCCTCGCTTGAGTGATACCATGGAAGAGGGTACTGTGGCTTCTTGGTTGAAAAAAGTAGGGGATACAGTTGAAGAAGGAGACATTCTTGCAGAAATAGAAACAGATAAGGCCACTATGGAATTTGAGTCGTTCTACTCGGGGACGCTCTTGCATATTGGAATTCAAGAAGGTCAAGGGGCTCCAGTGGACGCCTTGTTGGCCATAATTGGTCCTGCCGGAACAGATGTTCAATCTATTCTTTCAGGCAAACCAGCCGCGACTTCCTCTGCTTCAGTTGCCCAAGAGGTTACTGCAGCTCCGGTTCAAGAGATTTCAGTATCATCTCAGGCACCTACCGCGCCAGTTCATTCGGGTGAAGGTGTGCGTGTTTTTGCTTCACCTTTGGCCAAGAGAATCGCTCAAGAAAAGGGGATTGATTTATCTCAGTTGAAGGGGTCTGGAGAGCATGGCCGTATCATTAGACGTGATCTCGAGGGCGTTACTGTTTCGCAGCCTGCTGCGGCGGTTAGTGCACCAGTTTCAACCCCTACTGTCGCTACCTCAGCGCATACGACGCTTCCTGTTTTGGGTCAAGAATCCGTCGAGAATGTAAAGAACTCTCAAATGCGTAAAGTGATCGCTAAGCGTCTGAGTGAGTCTAAATTTAGTGCGCCGCATTATTACCTCACCATTGAAGTTGAGATGGATGAGGCAAAAGCAGCCAGGGCAAGTATGAACGAATTGCCCGACACGAAAGTCTCATTTAACGACATGGTGCTCAAAGCATCAGCGATGGCCCTATTAAAACACAAACAGGTCAACACCACTTGGAAAGACGAATATACGTTAATCAACCATCACGTTCACTTAGGAGTGGCCGTAGCAGTTGAAGATGGATTAGTGGTACCTGTGATTAAGCATGCCAATCAGCTTACATTGAGTCAATTAGGTGCTCAGGTAAAGGATATGGCAGGCCGAGCTCGAACTAAAAAATTGACTCCAGCTGAGATGGAGGGCAGTACGTTCACGGTATCTAACCTAGGTATGTTCGGTATCGATGAGTTTACTTCTATTATTAATCAACCAAATTCAGCGATTTTATCGGTGGGCTCAATTGTTGAGAAGCCGGTCGTTAGAGCTGGGGAAATTGTGATACGAAGCATGATGAAGCTCACTTTGGCATGCGATCATAGAACGGTTGATGGTGCCACAGGTGCGCAATTTTTGCAAACTCTGAAAACCTATCTTGAGCATCCCGTGACGATGCTCGCCTAATTGTAATTCACATGCGTGTATATTTAAAAAGCATTCTCTAGGGAATGCTTTTTTGTTAAATTCATGACTTAACTCACTAATTCTTAGATTGTGGCGAAGATTATTGTAACGGGTGCGAGTAGGGGTATTGGTTTAGAAACGGTGAAATCACTACTTAGTCTTGGCCATCACGTTTTGGCACTTTCAAGAACTGAAGTGAAATTGCAGCATGAGCAATTAGATTTGCTTCGAACAGTTTCCATTGATCTCGCTGCTGATGATTTAACTGGTGTGCTAGATGCCATTGATGATTGGTCTGAGATTGATGGTATCGTTCACAATGCTGGATCGTTTATGCATCAACCTTTTACTCAAACTTCTTCTGCCGATTTCAAGGCCATTTATACGGTTAATGTTTTTGCAGTCGCAGCGCTCACTCGCTTATTAGATCCTAAGCTGAAGCCAGGGGCCCACGTAGTGGGCATTAGCTCGATGGGTGGTATTCAAGGAAGTGCAAAATTTGCAGGTCTTTCGGCGTATAGTTCAAGTAAAGGGGCGCTCATTACCCTTTTTGAGCTTCTTGCTGAAGAGTATCAGAATCGAGGAGTAAGTTTTAATAGCTTGGCCCTAGGGGCGGTACAGACAGAAATGCTTGAAGCTGCTTTTCCTGGGTTAAAGGCTCCTTTAAATGCTGCGCAGATGGGGTCTTATGTGGCCCAATTTGTACTTGAAGGTCATCGTTATTTTAACGGAAAGGTGCTTCCAGTAAGCAGCTCTACCCCTTAACTCACAGTATGTTAGATATATTGGGTCGTTATGTTCCAGAAGCTGCGCTGATTTATTGCTTTGAAAAAATCAAACAGCACGGGGTACATCTAAAAATTGTGAACGAACGCCTCAGTAGGCACGGGGATTATCGGAAGCTTCCCAATGGGGGGCACCTGATTACCGTCAATGCCGGGCCAAACCCTTACCGATTTCTAATCACATTGATTCATGAAATTGCACATTTGGTGGCCTTCATTGAGCACGGAAACCGCATCCGACCTCACGGAAAAGAATGGAAACTCACGTTTAAAACACTGATGCTTCCGCTGCTTAATCCAGCAGTTTTTCCGAAAGAGTTATTGCCTGTACTGGCGACCCATTTCAAAAGTCCTAAAGCGAGCAGTAGTGCAGATGTTCTATTAGATCGAGAGCTTCGCAAATACGACCCTATTGAGCAGGGAGTATTTGTAGAGGAATTAGCTGAAGGAGCCCTATTTGCTTACCGTGAAAAGCGTATTTTTAAGAAGGGAATGAAGCGAAGAAAGCGATTCGAGTGCCTTGAAATTGCCACCAATCGCAAGTATTTGTTTCAGCCGAATGCTCGCGTAATGCCGATCGCAAATTATGACTAACCAAGAAGAACAAATTAAAATCAATGCCAAAGGCTTCTGGCATGGTATTTCAGCTTTTTTAAAAGAGTTGCTCGACATTAGAGCGAACACCGATATGCAAGCGACCCGCGATTCGATTATTGCGGATATCCCATTTAAGGGGCATACCTCATGGATTCTGATTAGCTCTATTTTCATTGCTTCTATTGGATTGAACGCCAATTCAACCGCTGTCGTTATTGGTGCGATGCTTATCTCACCGCTAATGGGGCCCATTTTAGGCTTAGGGTTCGCACTCGCAACCAATGATATCGACTTACTGAATCGATCGCTTAAAAATTTTCTGGTTATGGTCGGTCTTTCGGTGGTGACCGCTTATTTGTTTTTTGCTTTGTTTCCGCTTCGCGATGAATCTTCAGAGTTATTGGCTCGGGTGCGTCCTGACATTCGGGATGTGCTCATTGGGTTCTTTGGAGGGGTTGCACTGGTGGTGGCACGTGCTAAGAAAGGAACCATCGCCAGCGTAATTTTTGGAGTGGCCATTGCTACCGCCTTAATGCCACCGCTTTGTACCGTTGGATTTGGATTGGCAGTCTCTAATTGGAGTTATGCGCTTGGTGCGCTTTACTTGTTTTTGATCAATACCATCTTCATTGCCCTGGCCACTTTTGTTGTGATTAAATACCTGAAGTTTCCTATGGAACGCTATGCCAACTCTGCGCGCAGAAGGTTGATCTCTAGAATGGCCTATGTGCTGAGTTTGGTCGTGATGATTCCGGCGACTTACACTTTTTATGGGGTGCTTCAAGAATCGTTATTTAAACGGGACGCACAGAATTTTTTGAAGGAGACCATTGAGGCCTATCCGTTTGAAGGAAATGGGGTGTATAGACGTGATTTTTCAACCGTGAACTTCAATCGAGGGAATGCTTCTGAGATCAGTGTCATGGTATTGGGAGACGAGGTGATTCCGCAAGAGGTCATCAATACCTGGAAGGTAAAGCAACAACAATACGATCGTTTGAGAGAAGCCTCATTTGAGGTGATGCAGGCAAATCAAGAAGATACAGCCGATCAATTCAATTATGTCTTAGAGCTTTATGAAAGTAAAAAGAGTGAATTAGTATCTAAGGATCGCCAAATTCAACTGCTTGAACAAGAACTTGATCGATTGAGCCGCTCGGGGACGGTTCAATTTCCATTTGAACAACTCAAGAGTGAGATGGCTTTGGCATTTCCGCAGTTGAAGACGTTGAGTTATGGGTCTAAAATCCAAACAGATTTTCAGCGACAAGATACGCTACAAGTTTTTGAGGTGAGTTGGCAAGAAAATACAACCAATGCAGATCAGGAAGCATTAACCCAGCGACTTGAAAAATGGTTAAAAACACGTCTTCAAGAGCAAGAACTCGTGCTTCGACTCAGCCAGTAGGTTAGCGTTTACTGTTCTTTTCTCGGTAGACCTCTCTTACGTTTTTATAGAGTTCTGAGGCGTAGACGAATTCGCTTATCGCTTCATTATCGGTGACGAAGATTTCTTCTTTTGTGCCCTCCCAGGCTAGTTTGCCTTCTTTTAAGAAGACTATTTTTTCTCCGATTTGCATCACCGAATTCATGTCATGGGTGTTAATCAGCGTAGTGATGTTATATTCTCTGGTAATTTCTTGAATTAAGTCGTCGATCAAAATTGCAGTTCGCGGATCAAGGCCTGAATTGGGCTCGTCGCAGAATAGGTATTTGGGGTTCATTACAATGGCTCGCGCGATGGCCACGCGTTTTTTCATTCCTCCAGAAATTTCTGCAGGATATTTTTGGTGTGCATCGATGAGATTCACCCGCTCAAGAACGCGATCGACTTGTTCGCTTTTTTCTTTTGCCGACAAGGTGGTGAACATTTGTAATGGAAAGCATACATTTTCGGCCACGGTCATTGAGTCAAACAAGGCACTTCCTTGAAATACCATTCCCATTGCTTTTCTCAGTTCACGTTGTTCGTCTCGTTCTAGATCATCAAGATAGACCCCGTCAAACGCAATACGTCCAGAATTGGGTTGATGTAATCCAATCAGGGACTTTAAAAAAACGGTTTTTCCTGAGCCACTTTGACCGATGATGAGGTTGGTTTTTCCTCGCTCAAATGAGGTGCTCACGTCATTGAGTACGCTGGTCTTGCCGAAGGATTTTGAGAGGTGCTCTACTTGAATCATTTATCCGAGTAATAATTGGGTGAGCACATAATTGACGATGATAATCACCACACTCGTCCAGACAAAGGACACGGTTGCTGCCTTGCCCACTTCTAGTGCCCCTCCTTTTAGGTAATACCCGTGGTATGCCGGAAGGGTAGCGATGAGTATGGCAAACACAAGCGATTTTATAAACGCATAGGTGACGTGAAAGGGCACAAAATCTTCTTGGATGCCTGCAATAAAGTCTGCGGTTGGAGCATAGTTTCCGAATACGGCTGCCGCCCATCCACCGAAGATTCCTGTATACATTGCAATGGCGATGGCGAAGGGATAAAGTAACATGGCGATCAGCTTTGGAAAGATGAGGTAGTTCGCAGAGTTGACTCCCATGACTTCTAAGGCATCGATTTGCTCGGTGACTCTCATGGTACCAATGCTCGAGGTAATGTAAGAACCCACCTTACCCACCATGATCACTGAAATGAAGGTCGGAGCAAACTCGAGTATCACCGACTGCCGCGTGGCAAATCCGATAAGACTTTTTGGTAAAAAAGGAGAGGTGAGATTGAGTGCAGTTTGTATGGTCACTACCCCCCCAATAAAGAAGGAGATAAAAATGATGATCCCCAGAGAATTGAAGATCAATTCATCGATTTCCTTTAGAATAAGCCCTTTCATCACGCTCCATTTCGTAGGTTTTCTAAAGATTTCTACGAGCATGAGTCCGTAGCGCCCGACTTCTTCTATATAACGCATAGCACTCAAAAATACGTTTTTTGATTGCATTTAACGTTGAATTATCCTTACTCATTCGCTTAAATTGTAGCTTCGTATAAAATGAATTACCTCATGAAAAAACTGTTTTTTATTGCGATGGCATGCTGCTCGCTTTCTATACATGCACAAGAAGAAAAACCTTTTGAGACCCCGAAATTAGTCGTCGGCATCGTGGTCGATCAGATGCGTTTTGATTACCTCACTCGTTTCTGGGACCGTTATTCGGATGAAGGATTTAAGCGTATGGTAAATCACGGGTTTACGGCCAAAAATCACCATTTCAATTATATTCCTACGGCCACAGGTCCAGGTCATGCCTCTGTATACACCGGAGCCGTACCTGCAGTGCATGGAATATTGGGCAATGATTGGTATGATAAATTCGCTAAAGAAATGGTCTACTGTGCGGGTGATGCGAATTATCCGGCATTAGGTACAGAGAATAAGGTCGGAATGGCTCCGACGCGCATGTTAACCACTACCATTACCGATCAACTGCGGTTGCATTACCAGTTTAAATCGAAGGTAATTGCGGTCTCATTAAAAGACAGAGGAGCAGTGCTTCCTGGTGGACATACGGCAAATGCGGCCTATTGGTTTGAGGGCGGATCTACCGGGCACTGGATTTCATCTACCTATTATATGAATGAGCTGCCAAAGTGGGTTCAAAAGTTCAATCAGTCAAAGGCCGTTGAGCGCTACAAAAAGACCTGGGAGACCCTAGAACCATTAGCTTCTTACATTGAAAGTGGGTCAGATCAGAACGCTTACGAAGACCTGTCTAAAGGCGAAGAGCACAGTGGGTTTTTGCATGAGGTGGACAAACTTTGGGATAAGAACGGCGCTTTTTCTAGTCTCTCGGCTACCCCTTTTGGAAACAGCATTCTCACCGATTTTGCTTTAGAGGCTTTAGAAGCTGAAGCACTTGGTGTGGATGAAATCCCTGATTTTTTGGCCATCAGCTATTCATCAACCGATTACGTCGGTCACAAATACGGAGTGAATTCAGTGGAAGTTCAGGACACCTATATGCGTCTCGATCTTGAATTGGCCCGATTGTTCAACACGCTGGATGAGAAAGTAGGTGAAGGTCAATATCTAGTGTTTTTAACTGCTGATCACGGAGCGGTGCATGTGCCAGCCTTTTTAAAGGATCATAAAATCCCTGCGGGATACATCGATTCTAAAGGCTTTAGATCATCCCTTGAAGCCTTGATTGAACAGCGTTATGCTAACGCATCAATTTTAGAGCACCTGAATTCTAGTGAGCTCTTTTTAAACAGAAAGTTAATCAGCGATCTTGGATTAGACCTGCGTGAGGTTCGTGAAGCCATTGCTGACATGGTGTTGACCTTGCCTTTGGTCGAGCAGGTTTTTACGGCGCATGATATCGAGCGCCTTGGTGCCGCTCACGGCATGAAAGCCTTGGTGCGCAATGGGCATAATCCAAAGCGCTCAGGAGACGTGATGTTTACCTTGCAACCTGCTTTTATATCGTACAGTAAGACCGGATCGACTCATGGATCTCCTCACATTTACGATACGCATGTGCCCCTCTTGTTTTTTGGAACAGGGATTCCTGAAGGGGAATCAACGGGAGAGCGAACAGAAATCCCCGATATCGCCCCAACACTAGCCGCATTATTAGGTATTGGTATGCCTAATGGTACCACAGGGACACCGATCGAAGACCTCATTGAAGATTAAGAGGTTCTAATAATGGTTCGCCAAATTCTTTTGTAGCGGATCTTCAAAATATCCTGCTTCGCCTGGTCATCGACCAGGCGAAGCCCTTTTTTGCGTGCGCGGCTGTAGCCGCGAAGCAGCGTAAGCAATACTTCAAGGCTTTGTTTTCTCCATGCCATTTTGATTGCACTCAACAGACTAATAAAAAGGTCATAGCCCAGTTGGTAATAACTTTCTCCGCGTTTGAGGTAATAAGCGCTATTGGCATAAGCGCCGCTGGTGGGTCTTAAGTGGTGTACTATCAACGAGGGATTGGTGGCGACTTTGAATCCCCTAGCTTCGGCAAGTAGGGTGTCTACACTGTCCCATCCGAGCGCTGGAATCAGCCCTCCGATGGCCCTGAAGCATTCTTTCGAATAGAGCTTTATAGGACCTCGGACATGATCTTTATTTGAAATGGATTCATACCGCAGTTCGCCTTTATGATCGATATAGAGGAGCCCCGAATACATGCCCAAATGTGGCGTATTTTCGAAGGCGCGGATACAGGTTTCTAAATAATTCGAGGGCAATACGATATCTGCATCAAACTTACCGATGAGATCAAAATGATCTAGCCGGGCGGCACCGAAATTAAAGGCTTCTATGACTTTGGATCCAGGAGATTTAGCCGGTGAACTTGTGTGATGCACGAGTTGGATAAAGGGATGTCTCTCGGCGTACTTTGCTGCTATGTCAGGACTAGCATCTGTGCTTGAATCATTTACTAAGATGAGTCGATCTGGAGGCACGCTTTGATGAACAAGGCTTTCTAAAGTACGCTCTAAGTATTCAGCTTCATTGTGAAAGGGAATAATGATGCTGATCTGCATGTTGACTCTAGTATCGGTATAGCACACAGTTCAAATTCATCCCTGCACCCACACTAGCGAGCAAAATGAGGTCTCCAGGATGCAACTGATGATCGGGATATTTTCCCTTGCGAACCATATCCAGTAAAATGGGAACAGTGGCCACCGAATTGTTGCCAATCTCTTTAATATTCATCGGCATGATATGCTCAGGCACATCGGAATTGTAATGGCGATACAGTCGCTTAACCATGGCTTCATCCATTTTCTCATTTGCCTGGTGTAAGAAAACTTTTTTCAGGTCTTTGATATTGACCGAGGCTTCGTCTAGGCAGGCTGCCATCGCTTTTGGCACCTCGACAACGGCTAATTCGTATACTTTTCTTCCGAGCATTTTAATGTAACGTGTAGTATCCGACGGATCGGCGTGATTACCCCGTCCATAATACAGGTAATAGGCCTCTTCATTCGCCAAAGTTGAGGTGGTATGGGAGAGTATGGCAGATGCGGTTTCAGTTGCTGAAACGATGCATGCTCCTGCACCGTCCGCGAAAATCATACTGTCTCGATCGTTGGGGTCTACCACGCGTGACAGGGCTTCGGCCCCGATGACTAAGCAGTTTTTTGCCATTCCAGAAGAAATGAAAGCCTTGGCTTGGATCACTGCTTCAATCCATCCGGGGCATCCAAAAATCATATCGTAGCAGATGCATTTAGGGTTTTGAATGGCCAATAAGTGCTTCACCCTAGAAGCAAGGCTCGGAAGCATATCTGTTTGTATTTCGCCCTGTCTTACGTCGCCAAAATTATGGGCGAAGATGATGTAATCGATGTGTTCTTTATCAATAGCAGCATCTTTAATGGCTTCTTTGGCAGCCTCAAATCCCATATCCGAAGTAAGCATATGCGAATCAATATAACGCCTGTTTTCAATACCCGTAATGGCTTGGAATTTTTCGATGATTTCTTCGTTCGAATGAGCAAAAGGCGCACCCTCTTCGGTATAAAACTCGTGCTTTAAAAAATCCGCATTCGATTGTACTCTTTCAGGAAGAAAATGCCCTGTTCCCTTAAAACATATGTTCATGAATCACGTCTTCTGTGAAATGAAGGTAAAAAATAAACAGCTGTCTAGAAACTTCCTAATTAAGATTCATAGGCTTCTATTGGTGCACAAGTACAAATCAAGTTGCGGTCTCCATAGGCCTCATCTGCTCTTCGTACCGTTGGCCAAAACTTATTGCTTTCAACGAAGGGCAGGGGATAGGCTGCCTGTCTTCGAGAATAAGGATGGGTCCATTGATCGGCCGTGATCATCGCCAGGGTGTGAGGTGCATTTTTAAGGACGTTGTTTGGTACATCGATTTGGGCATGATCAATCTCGTCCTTTATGGCGAGCATTGCTTCGCAAAAACGATCGATTTCGGCTAAACTTTCGCTTTCTGTAGGTTCAATCATCATGGTTCCTGCCACCGGAAACGAAACGGTAGGAGCGTGAAACCCATAATCCATCAGTCGCTTGGCAATATCAGTGACCTCGATACCTTTTTCTTTGAATTCGCGACAATCAATGATGAGTTCATGAGCGGCGCGGCCTTGCTCTCCGGTATATAAAATGGGATAGCTCTCTTTCAGTCGCTCTTTAATGTAATTAGCATTGAGTATGGCAATACGCGTCGATTGGGCAAGTCCTTCAGATCCGAGCATTCTTATGTAAGCGTACGAAATGAGGCACGCTAGGGCACTGCCAAACGGTGCCGCTGAAATCGCGGTGATGGCTTGTGATCCGCCTGTTTTGACCACGGGGTTTCCGGGCAAAAAGGGCGCAAGTTGTGGCGCTACGCAGATAGGGCCTACGCCAGGCCCTCCTCCGCCGTGTGGAATAGCGAAAGTTTTATGCAAGTTTAAATGGCATACATCGGCCCCAATTATTGCTGGATTGGTGAGTCCTACTTGGGCATTCATATTGGCGCCGTCCATATATACCTGGCCACCGTGCTCATGGATGAGCCCTGTAATTTTTCGAATCGATGATTCGAATACACCATGGGTAGAAGGATAGGTGACCATCAAGGCAGCTAAGTTGCTTGAATGAGCGAGTACTTTTTCTTCTAAATCACCGAGATCGATGTTGCCCTTCTCGTCGGTTTTGGTTACTACCACCTGCATTCCGGCCATCACCGCAGAGGCGGGATTGGTTCCGTGAGCCGAAGCAGGAATAATGCAGACATTTCGGTGCGCCTCACCTCTTGACTCGTGGTAAGCCCGAATGGTCATTAACCCGGCGTATTCTCCTTGCGCTCCTGAATTAGGCTGCAGAGAAGTCGCGGCAAATCCAGTGATTTCGTTTAAATAGCGCTCTAAATCATTCAATACTTTTTGGTACCCCTGCGCCTGATCTTGTGGCACAAAGGGGTGAATATTGGCCCATTTTGCCCAGCTCAATGGAAGCATTTCTGTAGCTGCATTTAATTTCATGGTACAGCTTCCCAGTGCAATCATCGAATGGTTTAGCGCCAGGTCTTTACGCTCTAAGCGCTTAATGTAACGCATGAGCTCTGTTTCGCTTTGATAATTATGAAAAACCTCATGCGATAGAAACGGGGTTTTTCGTTCGTACGCACCATTGATTGATGCCTCTGGTAATTGGTTTAATGCGGCATGTGCATCTTCTAATGCACACTTCGCCCCGCTAATGACTTCAACTAATGAAGAAATATCCGCTAAACGCACTGTTTCTCCTAGCGAAAGTGAAATAGTTGAAGCATCGATATAGTTGAGGTTGATACCCGCTGAAAGCGCGCGGACTTCAATGGCTTGAGCATCAACGCCTGAGAGGTGTAGGGTGTCAAAAAAAGAAGCATTGGCTACTTGAATTCCCTTCTTCTGAAGAAGGAAGGCCAATGCACGGGTCATGCTTTGGATGTGCTTTGCAATAGACTTCAATCCTTCTGGACCATGGTAAACGGCATACATGGAAGCCATCACCGCCAGAAGTACTTGGGCGGTACAGATGTTTGAGGTGGCCTTGTCGCGTTTAATGTGCTGTTCGCGAGTCTGCAGTGCCATGCGTAGGGCGGGATTTCCATCGGTATCTACTGTTTTTCCAATAATCCTGCCGGGAATAGAACGCTTGTATTCGCTTTTGGTGGCAAAAAAGGCGGCATGAGGTCCTCCGTATCCTAATGGAATACCGAAGCGCTGAGTGGTTCCGACCACTACGTCGACCCCAAAGTGTCCTGGGGCCTCTAGAAGAACCAAACTCATGATGTCTGCTGCAACAGCCACTCGAATTTCGTGCAGATCGCAACCTTGCTTAAAGGCATGAAGGTCTGGTATACTTCCGTACTTTCCGGGGTACTGTACGAGGGCTCCAAAAAAGGAGCGGTCGAGAGTCGCGTTGCTCACCGATCCAACCTCTAATGAAATACCGAGCGGGGTGGCACGCGTTTGTAAGAGGCTTAAAGTTTGCGGCAGCACCTGATCATCCACAAAAAAGCGCAGCACCTCGTCTTTTTTCTGAGTACGAGAACGAACATCAAAGAGCATGGTCATCGCCTCAGCCGCCGCAGTACTCTCATCGAGTAATGAAGCGTTTGCCAGTTCCATGCCGGTGAGATCGGTAATGACCGTTTGATAATTGAGTAACGCCTCTAAACGTCCTTGAGCAATTTCTGCCTGGTAAGGAGTATAAGCCGTGTACCATCCGGGATTTTCGAGAATATTACGCTTAATTACTGAGGGCAGAATCGTTTCGTGATATCCCAAACCAATGAACTGTCTGAAAACCTGATTCTGATCGGCTAATTCTTGTAAATGCTCAAGCACCTCCGATTCACTCATTGGTTGAGGTAAGTTCAATGCCTTTTTTAACCGAATATCTGCTGGGATGGTTTCTGAAATCAATTGTTCTAAAGAAGCTGCCTGAATTTGCTTGAGCATGATTGACAGGTCTGTAGCGTTAATTCCGATGTGACGGTCTGCGAATGTTTTCATGTTAAAAGGCATAATCGAGTGCACAAAATTATAGATTTACGCGCTGAGGTGAATGGTGTAACTGGCGTATTTTAGGGCATTTATCAAAAAGTGTTAAGAAGTATAATTTTTGTTGAAGAAGGGTGTTCAATAGGTGGTTGACGTTTTATCTAAGATCGAGTATCCATGTGGCATTCGCTGCTGTTGCACTGGCTAGTCTGAACGGCAGGTACTTAAACAAAAGCGTTTCATTCCATTATCTCGGATGGCTCTTTTGTGCGACATTACTTTTTTATACAGGGTTGAAATACATAGCGCCACTGTGGCTCGGGCGCATGCAAAACAAACGCACTCAGCGAATGTTTCTTCTTATGCTACTCATGGCAGCATTAGGTTGGTTTTATTTCTTCAGTTTCTTTACGGCCATGCAATATGTAGGTGTGAGCATCGCCATATTTTTGGGTCTTAGCTATGCGCGTTTTCCGAGTTCATTTTTCTCTCGGAAGAATGGCTTGATAAAGACATTAATCGTTGCCCTCGTGTGGGCCCTTTTAACGGTGATTCTAATTCATAGCCATTGGCAAGAATTAACTGTTTCGGTCTGGATACAGTTTGTGGCGACCATTTTCTGGATACTTGCGCTAATGCTTCCCTTTGAACTTCGAGATGTGGCTGAGGATCAGCTCGTGTATGACACCATTGCTCAGCGTTTGGGCGGGCAAAAAAGTCATTTATTAGCCCAGGGCATTCTCATACTTTGGTTTTTTGCCATGCTTGCGCTGCCATTAGACGAAAGTCAAAAGATAGCCTTGATCATAAACTATCTTCTTGCGGTGGCAATCATTGCTCGGGGTATGCAACCCGATCGGGCTTTTTTTGTAGCGCTATGGGTAGAGGCGTTGCCTATTCTAGGGCTACTCGTCTATGACGTAGTACACCGATTAATTTAACGACTGCGAGCTTTCTTCAACTTTAGCTTTTAGCTCTTCTTTATACGCGATTACTTTCTCTAAGAGCTCAGCATGGTTGCTTGCTAATATTTGGGCTGCCAAGATGCCTGCATTCTTGGCTCCATCCAGAGCTACAGTAGCGACCGGAACCCCTGCTGGCATTTGAAGGATAGAAAGCACTGAATCCCAGCCATCAATCGAGTTTCTGCTCTTTACGGGCACTCCAATAACGGGTAGGGGACTAATCGAGGCCACCATTCCTGGAAGGTGTGCGGCGCCTCCGGCCCCTGCGATGATCACCTTGATACCTTTTTGATGGGCCTCTTTTGCGAAGCTGACCATTTTTTCAGGGGTGCGATGCGCTGAAACGATATCTACTATCACTTCGATACCGAAAGACTTGAGCACATCAATGGCCTCTTGCATGACGACGAGGTCACTTTTACTGCCCATAATTACGGCTACTTTACCCATGACTTTTTACGATTAGAGTTTCTTTCACTGTTTTTGCCTTCTGATAAGCCGAGTTGCGATCGGTATCTACCACGGTCACGTGTCCCATTTTACGAAATGGGCGTGTTTCGCTTTTACCGTAAATATGAACCGAAACCCCTTTCAGGGCCAACGCTTTTTCAATGTTTTCGTAAACCACAGGTCCATAGTATGATTCGGCACCTACTAAGTTAACCATAATTCCGACCGCCTTTGAATCGGTGTTTCCGAGCGGAAGCCCTAGAATGGCTCTTAGATGCTGCTCAAATTGATTGGTGTAACTAGCCTCAATACTGTAATGTCCGCTGTTATGTGGTCTAGGAGCCACTTCATTCACTAGAATATTGTGATGTTCGTCAATAAAAAGCTCAACGGCTAGTAATCCGGTGATATTTAAGGCGTTCGAAACCTTAATGGCGATCTCTTTTGCCTTCTCAGCGAGGGTGTCTGATAAATCGGCTGGGCACACCACATATTCTACTTGATTCGCTGTCGGATGAAAATCCATACCGACCACCGGATAGGTGGCTACCTCTCCTTTGGTGTTGCGCGCGACAATCACGGCTAGTTCTTGGGTAAAGTTGATTTTCTCTTCAATCAAACAGGGGGTATCAGGAAGATCATGCAAATCGTTCAGGTTGTTCAGTACACTCACCCCTTTACCGTCATAACCAAATTCAGCGCTCTTCCAGACACATGGAAAAGTAAGAGATGCATTTAAGAGTGCCTGTTTCGATGGGTAGGTCTTGAATTCGGCTGTAGGTAGGCCCTGGTCGTAATAAAACTGCTTTTGACGGACTTTATTTCGGATCACCTCTAGCGCCTCGGGCTCTGGAAAAACCTTTACCCCTTGGTGTTTCAGGGCCTTTAAAGCTGCCACATTTACATTCTCAATTTCTATGGTGATCAGGTCTAAACCAGTTCCAAAAGCAACGACCGTGTCATAGTCAAGTAAGTCTCCTTGTACGAATTCGTTGCAACTCATTCGGCATGGGGCGTCCGCCGCCGGGTCTAACACCTTGGTGTAGATATCCCACTTTCGCGTTTCGTAGAGCAACATCTTTCCGAGTTGTCCGCCGCCGAGAATTCCTAAGCGAAATGTAGATGAGAAATACTGCATAGAATCAAGTGTCGAGGCAAAAGTAGCACAATTCTAAAATTGTATCTTTACCCTTTCAATGCAATAAGCACATGCGTCTTCTTGATAAAGAGTTCGAACTTTTTATTACCCAACACGATATTGAGTCTTCGATTGCGCGCATGGCCCAAGAAATAAGTCGAGATTATAAGGGTGTATGCCCTTTATTCGTAGGCGTGTTGAATGGATGTTTTCGGTTTGCAGGTGAATTTTTTAAACAGTACAATGCCCCCTGCGAAATCACTTTTGTAAAAATGTCTTCGTACCAAGGTCTGACCTCTACGGGGATTGTAGAGACGCTATTAGACGCTTCAGAACAAGTGGCCGGTCGCGATGTAATTATACTTGAAGACATTGTTGAGTCTGGACGCACGCTGCAGCAACTTGTGAATCATTTTGCAGATAAAAAGGTGCAAAGTTTTAAAATTGCCACCCTATTCTATAAGCCAGCCTCTTATGATAAAGAATATGAGATTGCCTATAAGGGCATAGAGTTGCCCAGTGAATTTGTGGTGGGGTATGGCCTAGATTATAATGAACGCGGAAGAGAACTCAACGATTTATATATTTTAACCTCTGAATGAAGAATATTGTATTATTTGGTAAACCTGGCGCAGGAAAGGGTACCCAGGCGGCTATTTTAAAAGAAGCATTTGACTTGGTACACATCTCTACCGGTGATGTCTTCAGGGCCAATATCAAAGGAAACACTGAGTTAGGTGTGTTAGCTCAATCGTACATGGACAAAGGCGAACTCGTGCCCGATGCGGTTACGGTG
>JBJOGS010000081.1:0-3739 GCA_046048095.1 Bacteroidota bacterium | reverse complement strand
TTAAAGGCAAAGTGAAGCTGGTCGTTTTCTAAGCGATCTCTCAAGAATGAGAGCGCTTCTGAAGCGGCAAACTGCAATTCTTTTTTTATGGTGTCATTAGGAACTTCTAGGGTGAGTTCGTAGCTACTCTCATCCAGTGTACATTTCGCCAATTGAAAATTACTAGCCAGTATCTTTTGTCCAGAGTGTTCGAGTTGTTCGGCGTATCCTTGCAATTCCTTCATCAACGATTCGAATGAGAAGGGGGTTATGCGCTGAACGCTTTCCTCCTCGGGTTTCATGCGCGCTAGTTGATTTCTCTTTGCGCGAATAGCCGCCAAAGAATGGCTTGAGATAGGCTTCAGAGCTTCATGAGCTACCCTCTTAGGCGCAGCACTTTCTTTGATTTCTTGCGAATCCGCTGGCGTATCAGTGACCTGAGCTGCGTGAGGATTAGGTTGTGTTTTGCGGTTTATTGCTTTAGGAGCGAGGAGGTAGGGCTTTTTTTTTTACTCAAACCTTCTTCTAGAGAGGCTAGTTGCAGTAAGCACAGCTCGACTACAAGGCGCTGGTTTTCGGACGATTTATATGAAAGGCTGTGAGCGGTAGTCAGTTCAATGGCAGCCACAAGAAAATCCCTTTCAAAAGATGACGCTTCTTGACTGTAACGCTCTCGAAACACCTCAGGGGCTTGAAGTAGGACGAGGGTGTCAGCAGATTTTGCAACTAAAAGGTCTCTGAAATGTGCTGCGAATCCTTGTAAAAAATGCAATCCATCATACCCTTTTTGAAGCAGTTGATCAAAGTGCAGTAACATTTCAGCCGTATTGGCTGTTTTGGTGTATTCAGTGAAGGCAAAAAAGGTATCTTGATCAAGCACATTCAATTGCTCACTCAGCACTTTCATTGATAGTGTTTTACCGCTAAAACTCACTAAGCGATCAAACAGCGATAGTGCATCTCTTAGCCCTCCGTCTGATTTCTTGGCAATGTGGTACAAGGCCTCCTCTTCAGTCTCAATACCTTGATCTTGAGCTATTTGTTTTAAATGATCAACGATACTAGGATTGCTTATGCGTTTGAAATCATAGATTTGACAGCGCGACAAAATGGTCGGAAGAATTTTGTGTTTCTCAGTGGTGGCTAAGATGAATATGGCGTGCTTAGGTGGTTCTTCTAAGGTTTTTAAAAAAGCGTTAAATGCCGCTGTAGAGAGCATATGCACCTCGTCAATAATATAAACTTTGAAGCTACCTACTTGAGGGGGGATGCGTACCTGATCAGTTAACGCGCGAATATCGTCTACCGAATTGTTAGATGCGGCGTCAAGCTCAAAAATATTAAACGAATAATCTGAAGTGTTTTCGGCATCACTTTTTTCGAATGCATTCACTTCTCTTGCCACGATACGGGCGCAAGTCGTTTTGCCTACTCCTCTAGGTCCACAGAAAAGCAATGCTTGAGCCAGTTGATTGGTGCGGATAGCATTTTCTAAAGTACGCGTAATGGCCTCTTGACCAACTACCTCTTCAAATGCTTTTGGTCGGTATTTCAGGGCTGAAACGACAAAATGCTCCATACACAAATATAGCCTCGATCGCTGAATCGACTGAATTGCTTCTTCTGAAATTGGGGGAGACTTATCAACAATATGGTACATTTGCCTCAAAGCAGGTCACTCTATCGCTTTTGTTTTGCAAAAGAGGAAAGTCTGGACACCATAGCGCAGCATAGCGGGTAACGCCCGTCGACCGTGAGGTTAGGACCAGTGCAACAGAAAGAATGTACAGTTCGGCTGTAGTGAAATCAGGTAAACTCTATGCGGTGAAACGCCATGTATACCAACGCTTGAGGGTAGCGCGCCCAATGTTGGAGGGTAGGCGGATTGAGCCTTAGGGTAACTTAAGGCCTAGATAAATGATAGAGCACGACAGAATCCGGCTTATGACCTGCTTTTCTTTTGAAAGAAGCTAAAGGAACTCGATCCGTAAGTCTTTACTTCAGCGAAATGATTCAGTTCACTGAGGTCGTCTTTAGTGAAGTGCTCTGCAATTACCACCCCTTCTTCGCTAATCCACTGGTAGTCAAATAGCTGGGTAATCAATTTTGAATAGCCTGCTAGACCTATGGCATAGGGGGGGTCCAGAAAAACGATATCGAAGGCCGTTGATGGGGATTGTAGAAAAGACTCCACTTTAGTGCACCTCACGGTCAATTGGTCCATGGCCAGTTGATCGGCTATTTTTTTGATGAAGGCACAGGCTGTGCGGTCTTGTTCAACCGCAGTAATATTATGGCATCCTCTAGAGTAAAATTCATAGCTGATGTTTCCGGTTCCGCTAAAAAGGTCAAGCACTTTCAATGAGCTCAGATCAAAGCGATGGTTGAGTATGTTAAAGAGCCCTTCTTTAGCGACATCGGTAGTTGGGCGTGCGGACAGATTTTTTGGAGCAATAAGCTTTTTTCCTTTGTGTACACCAGAAATGATTCGCATAGCCTTAAACCTAGATAAAGGGAAATGCCTCTGAGATGTACTGTGTATCAGGCGCCCATTCTTTAATGTGTAGCACGCTTCGTTCTCCCCATTCTGATCCGTTTTCGTAGCAGATAACAGCAGAAGCAGGGGTGTCGGCGGTTTGCTGAAGCAAACTAAGGTAATAGCTCGCGTCGAGATCACCTTGTATCTTAAATTGATTGTAGGCTAATAATTCAGATCCTTGATGAAATACCGCTTCTAGGTGATCGGGATGAAAGAGGCTCACTATGCCCACTTCTGATGGATTAGAACCAATAAGTACCCGCTTGAATAGTTCGTGGGCGCTATGCGAGATTTCTAATTGCTGGCAGGTAGCAGAGAGCGCGCGTTCTAATTCGTTGTCTGATCCAAAAACAATTCGAAGACCAAGGCGTTCTATAGTTGTAAAGGCCGCCTGCTCCCAATCTTCAAGATGAAACTTGAGGTAGGTTGAGGCATGAGAAGCACTGAATACCTCTTCAGGGACAATGGCTGCGGGATGCGTGTAGATTAATTTAAGGGTCAATTCCTTAGAGGGGCGACTCGAGATCCATTGCAGCAGTTCGTCTTGTTGAGTGATCCGTTGGCGGTCAACTTTACCTGAAGCATCAGGTATTAAAACACAAAATCCATCCGGTAGCACCTGGATGGATAGTGTTTTGGGTGTTGTTTTTTGTTCAACTGAAACCAACGCTTCAGGACTTAATTCGAAATTTTCTTCTTATCGTAGATAGAAGGCCAGTTTCCTGACGTGCTCACTTCGGTCAATGAACCCACCTTAATCGTGGTTCCGTTTACCTCTTCGATGCTCGCATGCGCATTTTCTTTATCTAGAAGATCTTTGGGTTGATCATAAAGGATGACGTTTTTCTCGACCGAAGCCTCGAAAACAGGAGCATTGTATCCTTGTTTGTTCACCACATCTGCCTTCATGGTAAAGCGTTCTTTGTTCTGAGCATAAGGAACAGCGTAAAGTGTTTTATATGAAGTACTTCCCTTGAAAAGAGAATCTTTCACGGCTACGGTTCCAAGGGTGTCTATCACTACAGTGTCTACCTGCATGTCAATGCGGTAAGCTCTGTCGTAGCGTAAAAACGAGGAATCCTTTTGCTGAGTTAGCGTGTAGTAACCGGTATCGATAAAATTGATCAATGATTCGAAATCCTTGGCGTAGGCACCTGTAATCGTGCGGTGTGCAACTTGCGCATCGCGGATATCTTTTAATTTTTCTATGACTGCTGAGAA
>JBJOGS010000080.1:0-11949 GCA_046048095.1 Bacteroidota bacterium | reverse complement strand
CATCATGTTTCCGCTATCTGTAATCGCCACGGCAGGCATCGATTCTTCGATGGCTTTACGCACAAGGTGTTCAGGTTTCATGGTCGCCTGAAGCACCGAAAATTGAGAGTGCACATGAAGGTGAGCAAACGGGGCATTAGCGAGCTCAACACGCTGATTTTCAGTAAGGCCAGTGCTTAGTTTATCGTCTTGTTGGGTAGCTAATTTAAGTGCCTCAGCTGCTTTTTTTAGATTTCTATGTTGAAGCGGGTAGGGCGCCACCACTGTCTGATGGTAGGCGGTAAAGTTGGCCGCTTCTTCAGCACTGAATTGAAGTTCTTCTGCAGAAAAAATGCCGTTTCGTATCAATTCAAAAAAACATCGCGCTGTTGCCGCCACATCGGCACTGGCGTTGTGCGCTTCTTCGAAGGCAGAGTGGAATAAATGCTGATGCAGTTCAGTGAGGGTGGGTAATTTGAATTTACCTCCACGCCCCCCGGGCAATTGACACAGGGTGGCCGTAGTTTCGGTACACGTATCTAGCACGGGTTTGTCGAGTAAAACTTCGGTTGCTCGCATGAGCCTGTAGAACTCACAGGCAACGACATTGATGTCAAAGTCAACGTTTTGTCCGACTACAAAATGTGCTTTTTTTAGGTCACTTTCAAAGCGATCGAGCACCTCAGATAAGGCCAGGCCTTCTTTTTGAGCCAGGGCTGTCGAAATACCGTGTATGCGCTCAGAATCGAATGGAATATCAAATCCGTCTGGGCTTACCAAAAATTCAGCATGTGAAATAAGGGTCCCTTTTTCATCGTGCAATTGCCAGGCCAATTGGACCATTCTAGGCCAGTTCTGAGTGTCGCTTATCGGCGCTTTATAAGATCGGGGAAGCCCGGTAGTTTCGGTGTCAAAGATTAAAAACATGCAGAAAGCGAAAAACGGACTTTAAAAATAGTAAATCAAGATGCGTTGTAAACCCGTGATTTCGTTTATCTTTGCACGACTTTTAAACAATGTATTAATAACCAAGGTCGCGTACCTTCAAAATTTAATGTGAAATGCCAGTAAGAATTCGACTTCAAAGACACGGAAAAAAAGGAAAACCTTTTTATTGGGTAGTAGCCGCTGATGCGCGCGCAAAGAGAGATGGTAAATATCTCGAAAAGTTGGGTACCTATAACCCGAACACCCATCCTGCCACCATTGACCTGAATGTTGATGCCTCTGTGAAGTGGCTACAGAATGGTGCTGAACCTACAAATACAGCCAAAGCCATTTTGTCAAACCAAGGGGTGTTGTTAAAGCATCACTTAGTAAAAGGAGTAGCGAAAGGGGCGTTAACCCTCGAGCAAGTTGAAGAGCGTTTCAATGCCTGGGTGACGGATAAAGCGAAGGCTGCCCAAACAGTGAGTGCTTCGCTGGATAAGGCGAAGGCCGAGGCGAAAGCCAAAGCGCTTGAGGCAGAGAAAGAAGCGAATGAGAAGCGCGCTGCTGCTATTGCTGCTGCAAATGCTCCTGAGCCTGAAGTAGTTGAAGAAGAAGTAGTTGAAGAAGAAGTAGCTGAAGAAGCAGCAGATGCCGCTATTGAAGAGGCTCCTTCCGTTGAAGCATCTACTGAAGAAGCATCTACTGAAGAAGCGCCTGCTGCTGAGGAGGCTGCAGAAGAAGCTACAGAAGAGCAGAAGCCAACTGAATAAGATTTGACAAGTCTATGGATAAAGATGCCTGTTATCGTTTAGGTCACATCGCATCTAAGTATAGCTTTAAAGGGGAAGTGTTGTTTAAATTAGACACAGACCATCCCCAACAATACGAAGAAATGGAATCAGTTTTTGTGGAAATCGACCACGATCTGGTTCCATTTTTTTTGCGCTCTGCTCGATGGCACCGCGATTTTCTAAGGGTTGCACTAGAAGGGGTCGAAAGTGAGTATCAGGCCGAACAACTCATCGGTAAATCCTTGTACCGGCCACTGACAGACTTACCTGAATTAGAGGGTGATCAGTTTTATTTTCACGAAATCATTGGATTTACGGTTTATGATCGTGCTTACGGTAAAGTAGGAGAGTTGATCGCAGTGAATGACGGTACGACTCAGACGTTGCTCGTCATTCGACATGAATCAGGAAGTGAGGTGCTTATTCCGTTTGTAGACCCACTCTTTGATGGCCTGAATCGCAAAGAAAAATCCTTAACCATTAATGCTCCGGATGGATTAATTGGGCTTTATGTACCTTGAGCCTCATGTCGGTATTTCGTTTTAAGAAATTTGATATCGACCAGTCAGAAGCCGCAATGAAGGTGGGTACTGACGGGGTCCTTTTAGGGGCTTGGGCATCCATTGATGCCGAGGCGTCCAAGGCATTAGACATTGGCACAGGTACTGGCCTTATAGCCCTTCAGTTAGCTCAGCGCTTTAAAAGTCTAGAGCTAATGGCCATAGAGTGTGATGCAGCTGCTGCCCGCCAGGCAAAGTTCAATGCGAAACAGAGCGTTTTTGCAGGGCGCATTGAGGTGGTAGAAGCAGACGTGCTTTTGTGGTACAAAGCGTTTGAAAAGTGCTTTGATGCTGTGGTTTCGAATCCACCTTATTTCGATGAGTTACCCTTAGGGCATCACGATGCTCGACACGTGGCGAGGCAATCAGCCTACCTGCCTCTGGATCAGCTCGTTCAGACTGCTGCCTTTGTGCTTCGTGATGGCGGATCCTTTTCGCTAATCGTTCCTGCAGCACGCGCCGATGAGCTGCATCGATTCGCTAGTAAACACGGATTTCAGTTAAAGCGTTATTGTTTGGTTAAGGGTAGACAAGACACTCCGGTGCGTCGCATACTCTTTGACTGGGTGAAAACATCAGCGCCGCTTATTGTTCATCGCGAAGAATTGGTTGTAGAAATTGAGCGAAATTGCTATACCGAAGAGTATCGGGCACTTACGGCTGCTTTTTACCTGAATTTTTAGCCGCTTTGGGCATTGATTTTCTGCTGTAACGCGGATCTTGAATATAATCTAGCTTTTCAAGGGTTTCTATCTCGAGGCTATAGTAATTAAAACTATGGACCACCTTGCCATAGCAGCGGTAAATTCCTTTGCTTCTGCAAGGATAGTGACGTGCGACTACCGGAAAGGATACGGTGTCAAATACCACTCCATGGCAATCTAGAAACGTGGCAAACTGCATAGTTTCACCCTGGTGTGTCTTGGTGTTCTTCACCGTAACGAGGTATCCGTACACGGTAACATAGCGGTGTTCTAAATCACAAAACTCTTTGGCAGTCACGTGCGGGGCTAGGGGAGCGCGCAATAGCTCAAAGGTGAGGCTTAGCGGAAACCCGAGCAGCTCCCAATGCTCAAAAGTTTCTTCGGTTGGGTTTGTCTTGAGATGTTCGAGCTTTAGTGGTGTCGCGGTGACCGGAAACAGTCGTTCGGTGTGAGTGTTTTTTGGAAGGTTTCGGTAGCTATAGAGTTGCCACAATAGTTCGTGTTTGCTTTTAGCGGTAAACCGAAACGCATTGATCCGAATCAGCAAGCTAATTTGATCGGTGCTCACGGGTACGCGATCGATGAAGTCGGTTAAACTTTTAAAATTGCCACCCTGAACACGTGCACTGACGATGCGATTACACACCCGATCTTCGAGTTCTTTAAGGTACATGAAACCGAGGTAAAGCGTGTTCTCTTGGAGCGTGTTGAGTTGCGTACTGTGATTCACACAGGGTAGCTCGATTTGAGCCCCGAGCTTTTCGAGCTGCTTGATGTAAAATTCGGGGCTGTAGAATCCGCCGCCATTGTTTAAGACCGCGGTCATGTACTCGAGCGGATGATATACTCTTAAGTAGAGTGTCTGATAGCTTTCTATGGCATAAGAGGCCGAGTGCCCTTTGGCAAAGGCGTATCCGGCAAAACTCTCAATCTGTCGCCAGACTTCTTGTGCTACAGAAAGTGGGTGTTTGCGCTGAGCACAGCCTTCGAGGTAGCGTTTCTCGAGGGCGATAAACTCAGTTTTAGAACGTGACTTTCCGCTCATCGCGCGCCTTAGGACATCGGCTTCTGCAAGCGAAAGCCCTGCAAATAAGTGGGCTACTTTGATTACGTCTTCTTGGTAGACCATTACTCCATAGGTGTCGGGCATAATTTTGAGGAGTTCTGGGTGTGCCTTTTCTTTGATCCGATCGGGGTTGCGATGTCTCAAAATGTACTCATTCATCATGCCGCTTTGTGCCACTCCGGGACGTATAATAGAACTTGCGGCTACGAGCTCTAGGTAGCTTTTGGTTTGGAGTTTTTGAAGCAGCATGCGCATCGCAGGAGATTCTATATAAAAGCAGCCCATACAGTCACCTCGCCTGAGGTAGTCATTCAGTAGCTTGTCTTTCTTGAAGCGATCGACCTGATGAATATCCAAGCGTATGCCTTTGTTTTGGGCAACTAGAGCAACGGCTTCTTGAATTTTAGATACGCCCCGCTGCGATAGAATGTCAAACTTAAAGAGTCCTACAGCTTCGGCAATGTGCATGTCGAATTGTATCGTAGCGTATCCCTTCGGAGGCATAAAAGTGCTAGCAAAATAGTGCAAGGGTTTGCGGCTGATCAGAATGCCTCCGGCGTGTATACTCAGATAATTGGGTAAGCCGTGAATGTAGCTGGCATAGTTAAGCACCAAGTGGTGCAATGCTTCGTTCGGGTGCGTTATCGACAAAGGGCGCAGGGTCTCGACGAGTTGGTCGATTTCTTCTTTAGGTAGCCCGAAGACTTTGGCAATTTCACGTATAACAGCCCTTTTTTGAAAAGTGACATAACTGCCTAAAAGCGTCACGTGCTTAAAGCGCTTGAATATATAGCTGATGACTTCGTTGCGTTCTTTCCAGCAAAAATCGATATCAAAGTCTGGCGGACTCGACCGGTGTTCATTCATAAAACGCTCAAAGTAGAGATCCAGTTCGAGCGGATCTACATCAGTAATCCGCAATAGATAGGCGACTACGCTGTTGGCCCCGCTTCCACGTCCTACATAATGAAACCCTCTTTTTTGTGCATATTGAACGATATCGTGGTTGATCAAAAAGTACGACACAAAGCCTTTCTGCTCGATCAGTGCGAGCTCTTTTTCGATGCGCGCCGATACAGAAGCAGTCAGGTTGGGGTAGCGATAGGCGATACCCTCACGGCAAAGACGTCGCAATAACCGGATGTCTTCTTCGGCATCACCTGTATAACAGTCTAGATTTTGTGAGCGGATTTCAGACTTAAACTCAAATGGAGGGCAGGTGCGGTCAATAAGTGACTGTGTATTCTCAAGCAGAAAATCAAGATCTTCAAGCTGCTCATAAAGCTCGTTTTTAGAGGGCATTTGATGTGTAATCTCTGCTTGCTCTTCGATGTCGAGTTTGCTCAGTAGCGTATTGTTGTCAATAGCTCGTAGTAATCGATGGGTATTAAAATCGCGCTTTGACCTGAAGGTCACTGGGTGCAGTAGCACCAGTTTTTCTGGTAGCTTCATAAGCTTGCTGAGACGAAGTTTTCGAACTTCACTTAACCCGATGCCTATGTATTCGTTTGGTCTTAGTTTAGTTAATCCCTCTTTTAGGGCGGTTTCAAATGGATAGATAATCGCGCTATTGCTGAATTCGGGTGCTGTTGATCCAAAGGCTTGATGAGCGTGTAAGTGTGCGGCTAAGAAGTCGTTTAGTTCACGGTATCCCTCTGCATTTAGTGCAATGCCTACAAACTGGCAGCGGGTGCGATTTCTAAAGTCGATACCGACCACTGCCTTTACCTTTTTTTCTTGTGCGTATCTCAGAAATGAAAGTACTCCAGAGGTGGTATTAATATCGGTCAGCCCCACGCTGTCATAGCCTTTCTCTAAAGCGAGATCTACTAAGGTCTCTTCTGAAAAGGTACCATACCTCAGGCTGTAGTAACTATGGCCGTTGAGCAACATGGGCTAGTATTTGCGGTGGGCGAGTACTATGGGGGGCTTTCCATTGAATGGATTTTCTATGCGCCCGATGGTTTTAGCGTTCATTCCAGAAGCCCTGATGACACTTCGATCGCCATACTTTAATCGAATGTGATCGAGTGCCTGATACAATCGGGCTTGAGTTTCGGTGTCTTTGAACAGGTCGATCTGATAATTTCCGCCGACCAGATGACTAAATCGAATGCCGATTAATCGCACTCTCAGTCGCCTGTGATATAAGGTATTGAACAGTTCGAGTACCTTTGGAATGAGTTCGTGATCTGCACTGGTATACGCAATTCGCGCTTGTTTAGCGTGCGTCTCAAAATCGGCATAGCGTATTTTCACACTGACACAAGCCGTTAGTTTGTTTCCTCTGCGCAACTGAAAGGCTAAGTTTTCGGTCATAGCTACTAGCAGTGATTTCAAAAGCGTTAAATCAATGGTGTCGCGATCAAAGGTGCGCTCTGTAGAGATTGACTTTCGCTCGCTATAAGGAATGACGGGGCTGTTGTCTATGCCCTGGGCTCGGGTCCAAATAAGTTGACCGTTTTTTCCTAAAGTATTGATCATGAGTTGTTCAGGAAGTTGCTGCACGTCGTGGATGTGTCTAATGCCAAGCCTTCTCAGTAACTGCTCTGTTTTGACGCCTACCATAGGCATTTTCTGTATGGGCAGCGGGGCTAAAAAGTACTTCTCATACCCTTGGTCGATCTTTAGTTGATTGTTGGGCTTTGCTTCTCCTGTGGCTACCTTCGAAACGAGTTTGCTCGTTGACAATCCAAAAGAAAGCGGAAGGCCGCTTTCTTTCATGACCTTTTGTCGCAGTTCACTGGCAAATTTATAGCTGCCAAAAAAGTGGTCTAATCCGCTTAGATCGGCATAGAATTCGTCGATGCTAGATTTTTCGAACACAGGTACTTCGTCTTGTACAATTTCAGTGATGAGGTCAGAGTACTTGCTGTAGGTGCCAGCATTACCTCGGATCACTACCGCTTCTGGACATAGCTGGCGGGCGAGCTTCATAGGCATGCCTGAGTGTATGCCAAAACCTCTTGTTTCATAGCTACAGGCGGCTACTACCCCGCGGTCTCCTAGGCCTCCGACAAGTAGTGGTCGGCGCATCAGCGTGCGATCAAGTAATCGCTCTACAGAGACAAAAAAACTGTCTAGATCTAAGTGTAAAATGCTTCGTTCCAAAATGCTTCGAAAAGGGAAATAAAAATATGGAATAATTCCATTTTATAAGGAATAATTCCATAAAAATAAAATGACACTATTTATATCAATAACGTATCTTTGACTTGTTGTGTTGTGTAGTTTTTAACTGCACGCTAAGAGCGGCTCGCTTGCGCGAAGCTGACCTTTGAAAGGCTTTCCTTAGGGGAGGCTTTTTTTGTTTACACCCCTTCTTACCTCTGAAATACCTTATTTTTATGGTTTAAAAACTATGCTATGTCACTTGCTGAATTGATCCGTAGTCGAAGAAGTGTGCATCCGCCTGCTTACAACGACAAACCCATTGCCCATGAAGAGATTGCTGCCGTATTAGAGGCTGCTCGTTGGGCTCCTACTCATAAAAAAACACAGCCATGGAGGTTCGTAGTGATACGCTCAGCGGCACGTACGCGACTTGCCGACGCCATCGGTGAGGCCTACAAAGAACACACTGAGAAATTCAGTGAAATTACTTTTGACAAGTTGAGAGCAAATGCGTTGAAATCGCAAGTGGCTATTGCCATCTGCATGAAGCGCGACCCTAAAGAATCGCTGCCTGAGTGGGAAGAAATTGCCGCGGTGGGTATGGCTGTTCAAAATTTATGGCTTGCCAGTCACGAGAAAGGTATCGGCGGCTATTGGAGCTCACCAGGAGTTATCGCCCACCTTGGTCCTTTTTTGCAATTGGGTGCAGATGAGCGCTGCTTGGGATTCTTTTATATGGGGTATTACGATGAGGCTCCGAAAGACTCTGAGCGCTTGCCTCTAGAAGAGGTAGTGCGTTATTTCGATTACTAATTTTAGGTACCTTCACCATTGTGAAGTCATCAAAAGTGATCTTAGGAGTCGACCCAGGGACAACGATAATGGGTTTTGGATTGATTGAAGTCAAAGGTAACGAGATGCGCTTTTTACAGATGAATGAGTTGTCTCTCCAAAAAATTGCCGACCCTTATCTGAAACTCAAAAAGATCTACGAGCGAACGGTTGAACTGATCGATCAGTATCATCCGGATGAAATGGCTTTAGAGGCCCCTTTTTTTGGAAAAAATGTACAATCCATGCTAAAGCTTGGAAGAGCACAAGGGGTAGCCATGGCCGCCGGATTGTCGCGTCAGGTTCCGATAACCGAATACCTGCCTAAAAAGATTAAAATGGCGATCACGGGCAATGGAAATGCTTCAAAAGAGCAAGTGGCCAAGATGCTTCAAAGCTTGCTTGCTCTCAAAGAACTGCCGAAAAATTTGGATGCGACTGACGGCTTAGCTGCCGCCGTATGTCATTTTTACAATGCCGGCAAACCCGATAGCATCAAAGCCTATAGTTCGTGGTCGAGCTTTATTTCTCAGAATAAAGACCGCATCGGTTAGTCATGGCAGGGCTCTATGTGCATATTCCATTTTGCAGAATGGCTTGTCACTATTGTGATTTTCATTTCTCGACCCAACTGCGAACAATGGATGCGATGGTAGCGGCCATCACACAAGAAATAGCACTGAGGGCAGCTCAGTGGCAGGCCGATCGCTTTGAAACCTTGTATTTTGGAGGCGGAACTCCATCACTGGTACCGGTGACACAGCTTAAGGGCCTTATTACTCAGGCCTATAGTCAGCTTAATTTCTCAAAAGATCCCGAAATCACCCTTGAGTGCAATCCAGAGGATATTACAGCAGATCGACTTTTGCAATGGAAGCAGTTAGGGGTAAATCGCCTCAGTATTGGAATACAGTCTTTCGACGATCGGTCGCTCAAGATGATGAATAGGGCGCATGATGCTTCGATGGCACTTAAGGCGTTGTCGGCAGCTGTGGCCCAATTTGATCGGGTGTCTGTCGATTTGATTTACGGGATACCTGGCTTGAGTGACGCTCAAATTATCAGTGACTTAGATCAATTTCTATCCCTAGGAGTGACTCACATTTCGGCCTACGCCCTTACGGTAGAACCCAAAACTGCCCTAGAACGGTTTATCGCCAAGGGACTGATCGCAGCAGTAGACGAGGAGCAGGCAGCGCGCCAATTTCTTCTGATACTTGATCACCTTACCGCGGCCGGATTAGTGCAGTACGAACTTTCAAATTTCGCAACGCCAGGACACGAGTCGCGCAACAATTCAGCCTATTGGCAACGAAAGCCCTATTTGGGGGTAGGACCTGCGGCACATAGCTTTAAAGGGAATCAGCGTCGCTGGAACATCGCGAGCAATCCGAAGTATTTAAGTGCTATACGCCAAGGAGAACAATTTTACGAAGAAGAGCTGCTGACCAAGCGAGATCATTATAACGAATATGTGATGACCGCTTTGCGCACCCATTGGGGGGTCTCACTAGAGTTCTTGGCCCAAGAATTCGGAACCTCATACCGCGACTACTTCTCAATGATTAGTACGCCGTTTCTCATCGACAACTTGCTCTTTGAAGACGAAGGGGTAGTCCGAGCCACCCGGAAGGGAAAATTCTTAATTGACGGCATTGCGAGTGAGCTCTTTATGCTTGACCTAAAGGCGACTAAAAAATAGGCGAAGCCTAGGTGCGGCTCAGCTCGGTATAGTAGTGATAGAAATAGGGAATCGTTTCAATCCCTTTTAGGTAATTCCATATACCGAAATGTTCATTTGGAGAATGAATCGCATCGCTGTCCAAACCAAACCCCATCAGCACCGACTTGACTCCTAAGACTTCTTCGAAAAGAGCGACGATAGGAATGCTTCCTCCTCCGCGCTGTGGCAGGGGTAGACGTCCAAAGCTTTTTTCGATTGCTTTTTCTGCCGCTTTGTATCCAAGACTGTCGATCGGGGTGACATAGGGTTTTCCTCCGTGGTGTGGGGTGACCTTAACTTCAACGCCTTCAGGCGCAATCGACTTAAAATGCGCAGTAAATAGCTCGGTGATTTCGTGATAGTCTTGATCTGGGACAAGGCGCATAGAAATTTTTGCATACGCTTTTGACGGTAGTACTGTTTTGGCACCTTCACCAGTGTATCCGCCCCAAATGCCATTCACGTCTAAGGTGGGTCGGGTAGAGGCTCTTTCATTGGTGCTGTAGCCCGATTCTCCTTGAACGGCTTTTACGTTTAAATGGCGATTATAGGCCTCTTGGTCAAACGGAATTTTACGCATCGCTTCGCGTTCTTCAACCGAGAGTTCGATCACCTTGTCATAAAAATGAGGAATGGTAATACGGTGCTGGTCATCATGCAATGAGGCAATCATTTTAGACAGCACGTTGATCGGATTGGCTACCGCCCCTCCGTACACTCCAGAATGCAAGTCTCTATTGGGTCCGGTGACTTCAACCTCAACATAGCTCAGTCCTCGCAGCCCTGTCTGAATAGATGGCAGTTCTTTGCTGATCATTCCGGTATCTGAAATAAGAATGATGTCGCACGAGAGTTTATCGAGGTTTTTTTGAAGAAAACCTGCAAGGTGCTCGCTTCCGACTTCTTCTTCACCTTCGATCATAAATTTGACATTACAGGGTAATTGATCTGTTTTTACCATGTATTCAAAGGCTTTCACATGCATGTAAAATTGCCCCTTGTCATCGCAGGCACCCCGTGCAAAAATGGCTCCTTCTGGATGGATTTCTGTACTGCGAATCACGGGTTCAAAGGGCGGAGAGTTCCACAGCGATACCGGATCAGGGGGTTGCACATCGTAATGCCCATAGACCAAAACAGTCGGTAGGTTGGGGTCTTTGATTTTTTCGCCATAAACCACGGGATAGCCTGGTGTTTCAATGATCTCACAACGATCGCATCCTGCTTGCTCAAGCTGTGTCTTAGTGTAGGCTGCTGCCCGATGTACCTCGTCGCTATAAGACGGATCAGCACTGACCGATGCAATGCGCAAGAGTGCAATAAGTTCATCGATCATCTGGTCTTTATTCGCCTCAATATAAGGTCTTGGATCTTGCATGGCTTCTGTGTTTTAAGCGGTACCCGAAATTACAAAACAAGAAATGGTTTTGGTCGCACTATTTTTCAAAAAATAAGGTATATTTGCCCCTCTTTTGATGAGAAGTCTGCGGGCGTGGTGGAATTGGTAGACACGCTAGACTTAGGATCTAGTGCCGCGAGGTGTGGGAGTTCGAGTCTCCCCGCCCGCACTAAACTTCTCAAATTCCTTCTTTAATTTTTAGTGGATGTAACCGGCGATAGTCTCTAGCACTTTGGCCGTGGCTCCTTTATTTTGTGCCACAAACTGGCGATTAATTTGTCCTAACTGTGCCTGAAGTTCGGGTTGTTTGATGAAGTTGGTCAAGGTGGTTTCTAGTGACTCAAAATCGTTTATTACGAGCACACCTCCTAGTTCGACAAGCGCATGTACCTCAGGAAACGTCTCGTATTTCGGGCCAATAAGTACGGGGATACCTAAGGCGGCCGGCTCTAAGGTGTTGTGAAGTCCTGTCCGAAAACCTCCACCCACAAAAGCCACATCAGCACTTTGATACACCCGATTCAATAGCCCAATGGTGTCTATGATCAGCACTTTGCATCGCGTGGCAGTATTCAATTCAGACCAAAGCACCGAGGGTTCAGCGATCGATTTTTTTAACGTCTCAATCGCACTCTTTTGTGGTTTGTGTGGTGCAATTATTACACAGAATTCATCGTTTTGTTGTTCGACCAAATAACGGCTGATCAGCTCGGTTTCTTCGGGCCATGAACTGCCGATAACCAGACAGAATCGGCCGTCAATAAAATCTTCGACCGCTTGTAGAGGGGTAATCTCTTGCGAAAGGGCGGCAACCTGGTCAAAGCGTGTGTCTCCGCTGAGCATGGCGGTGGG
>JBJOGS010000079.1:0-4331 GCA_046048095.1 Bacteroidota bacterium | reverse complement strand
TTCTCCTTTGCTGTTTGTGTAGGTAAAATCACCTTCTAATCCTTGTTGAAAAAGGTTCAGGTTCCACGAAAATCGCATTCCGCGTTTCGGAGAATACGAGGTAGTCACTTCACCTCCAGTGCGGTATTCTGAAGCTAGGTTGATCGGAGAGCGCAATTGAACCGGTACTTCAACAATTCCACCATCAGGATTTTCGATTCGAACAGTTTCACCTGTTTCTCGTTGAATGAATTGAAATACACCACTGGTTTGGTTGTAATAGACTGAAGTGTTCAGTGTGAATTTTCCAAATCGCTTCAGGTAGCCAAAGTCAAAGGCATCTGTAAATGCAGGATCCAGGTCTGGATTTCCGCTAAATAGGTTGGTATTGCTATTTCTGCGTATAAATGGATTGATAAACCATGACCTTGGACGGCGCAAACGCTTACTGTAGCTCACGGTAAATTGCTCCATCTCTGAAATTTCGTAACCCAAGAAGATTGAAGGAAACCAATTAGAGTATATTTTCTCGTTTCGACTTTCTTGAATCGCACTGGTTGAATTCACTTGAATATCTGAAGCCTCGTAGCGCAATCCACCAAGTATCGAGAACTTATTGAACTTATTGCCGAGTTGTACATAAGCCGCATTGACGTATTCTTTATACTCGAGTTCGTTGCTTAAAGCCTGATCGCGAACTAACGGGCCATTGGCTAATTGCTGAATTTCAAAGTCAAAATCGGTGTAAAAGTCATTGAATGTACCGCGGTATCCGGCTTCAAATTGACCCTGACCTTTTTCACCTAAGGGCAATACGTAATCGAATTGAAATAATCGATTGATTTGAGACTCTCCGGTGAAGGTGTATTCAGAGGGAACAAAGATCGAATTGTCTTCGTTAACGTTCTCGTCTATATTATTGGTGCCTAATTCTTCTCCGGTAGAATATTGAAAATCAGCGGTGAATTTGTGACCGTTCTTTTCAAAGTCCTTAACGAAGTTGAGGGCGTATTGATAATTTGTATCCGTTTCATCGCCTTGATTTAGCCTTAATCGAGAAATGGTAGGATTAAAATTGGCGTCAAAGTTGAAAAATTCAGCACGACTGATGTTCTGTCCTTCTTGGGTGCGATAGAAGAATGTCTGGGTCAATGAGGTCTTGGAGTTGAATAAGAGTTCAAGACCTAGATTCGTATTGAATCCGTCTCTTAGTCGGTCGGTGCGGCCCACTTCGTTTTGATAACTCAATACCGTGCCGGCTAAGTCGTAGTTGATTTGCTCGTTTGTGCCGTTTCCTGGAGAATTCGTTTTGCGATACGAGGTATTTGAAAACAAATTGAATGATTTACGCCTAAGGTTTAGATTAAGGTTTCCGCCTGTGTTTTCAGGAGAGCCGACATAGGCTGTAGCAGATCCATTGATCCCTTTGGTCTTTTCTTGGCGCAAAATAATATTGATGATACCCGCTGAACCTTCAGCGTCGTATCTAGCCGAAGGATTGGTGATAATTTCGACGCGCTCAATGGCATCCGAAGGCAACTGCTGAAGTGCGTCTGTGCTCAGTCCAGAAAGGGCAGAAGGCTTACCATTAATCAGTATTTGAACACTGCCATTTCCGCGTAAAGAGATGTTTCCTTCAACATCCACACTGACCGATGGCACGTTGTCTAGCACGTCGGTGACTGTTCCGCCTTTGACCGTAAGATCTTGCCCTACATTGTACACTTTCTTATCTAATCGCAGCTCTACCGTGGTTCGTTCGGCTACGAGTTCAACGTTTTCGAGTTGTTCGACATTCGGAGACAAGCTAATCGTGCCCAAATCTGTGCTTTCGGTCAACCGGACATTTTCTTGAGTGTACGAAGTGAATGAGATAAATTCTACTCTGATATTGTAGAGTCCTGGGAAGGTTTCTACGCTAAATTTACCCTCTTGGTCAGTGATACCTCCTGTAACACGTTCGGGAGTTCGAACGCTCTGAAGTATTAAGGTCGCATACTCTAATGGCGTACCTGATTCTTTATCTACAACTTTACCGCTTATTGTGATTGGGGGGATATTCGCTCTCTGTGGATATTGCTGTGCACTTAGTTTGAGTAGGCTCATCACTGAGAAGAGCAGTAAAGTCATTTGTTTCATGAATCGTTATTATCGTTCTTTTTTTTCTTTTTCTTCTTTTTTTCTATGCCTCCAGACTTCCCTTTTTCTTTGAGCGCCTGAAGTTGAAGGTAAATGACCTCAGGGAGTTCATTTTTTAAGCGCAAATCTTCGGCTTGCTCTATTTCGTTCAAGTTGGTTTTTAAAGCATTGGCTTCTAAATTCAATATTTGCAGCTCTATGCGTTTTCGAGTGGCTTCAAGCATAATTGCTCTGAGCACGGCATCATCAAAGGCAGAGAGTTCAATGGTCTCTTTAATGTTGTTCATTGAAAGCTCGACAATTTCTTCAGCCGTCAAGGGTTTCTGTTCTTCAGTGCGTGTAGGCATTTGATTCATTTGGCGCAAGGGATTTCCAAATGGATTCCCCATCATTCCGCCGCGACCCATCGGCATACCAAACTGACCGAAACTTTCAAAACAGAGACATATAAACAATAATGATGCCAAAGCGGTGATTGAAGTGAAACGACCGGTAGATTTAACATTTTTCATAGAAGAAAGTTTTTAGATTATTTCATCTTTTGTCCTGTGCTCATGAGATACGCCTTGAGAAAAGCATCGATATTGCCATTCATCACCTCGTCCACGTTCGCGGTTTCTTCTCCGCTTCGAACGTCTTTGATCAACTTGTATGGGTGCATGACGTAATTGCGGATTTGAGATCCCCATTCAATCTTCATTTTGGCATCTTCGATCTCTTTACGCGCCTCAAATTTCTTGCGCAATTCAATTTCGTAGAGCTGTGATTTCAACATTTGCAGTGCTCTAGCACGATTGTCGTGCTGTGATCGGGTTTCTGAGCAGCTGATTTGGATACCTGTGGGTTTGTGCACAAGCTGGACTTTGGTTTCTACTTTATTCACGTTTTGTCCTCCGGCGCCACTAGATCTTGCAGTTGTAATTTCTATGTCGGCCGGATTAATAGCAATTTCAATGCTTTCATCCACGAGCGGATAGACATATACAGAGGCGAAAGAGGTATGTCTTTTGGCATTGCTGTCAAACGGTGAAATGCGCACTAAACGGTGAACGCCGTTTTCGCCTTTCAGCCATCCGAAGGCAAATGCACCTTGCACTTCAAGGGTTACCGTCTTTATCCCAGCGACATCACCTTCTTGATAATTTAACTCCTTGACTACAAAAGATTTAGAGTCGGCCCACATCAAGTACATACGCATGAGCACGGATGCCCAATCGCAACTTTCAGTGCCTCCGGCGCCCGCAGTGATTTGTATCACGGCAGAGAGCTCGTCCCCTTCATTAGAGAGCATATTTTTAAATTCTAGCTCTTCAATGTGCTGTTGTAATTTTTCAAGATGAAGATCAAATTCTTCAGCCGAAATCTCTTTCAATTGTAAATATTCAAGTAGTACCTCGGTCTCTTCTTGAAGTTCAATGGCCTGATCATAGTCTTCAACCCAAGATTGGAGGCCCTTTAGGACCCTCATATGCTCTTGAGCCTTTCGTGTGTCATCCCAAAATCCTGGAGCTGCAGATTTTTCTTCTTGGTGCTCTATTTCAATTCGTTTGGCATCGATGTCAAAGATACCTCCTTAACGCACCGAGGCGATCAATAAGATCCTTGAACTGTTCACTCTTAGTCATAATAGCTAGGGTTAATCATTGCAAAAATAGCTACTCTACACCGAGCTGCTGAAAAAATCGATAATTTAAGGGCCTCAAAATTACTCCTATGAAGAATTTTCTTTTCTCTGCGCTGTCGCTTTTGACTTTTAGTGCTGCATTAGCTCAAGATTTTTCTACTACCCAAGACATGCAAAAGAGAGAAGGGTTTCAGACCCTGTACTTTGATGAGATGAACGATAAAGTCTATCTCGAGGTAAATCGTTTGGATGAAGATATATTGCATGTCGCGTCATTGAGTTCAGGGGTGGGCAGTAATGATATTGGATTAGATCGAGGGCAACTCGGTCCGCAACGGGTGGTTCGTTTTTCAAAAATTGGCAACCGCATTTTTCTTATTCAACCTAATCTAGACTACAGAGGGTCTTCTTCAAATCCTAGTGAGATCAAGTCCATCACTCAGGCCTTCGCATCTTCGGTATTGTACGGATTTGATATCGTTGAATCCCTTGAGGGCCGTTATTTAATTGACCTTACTCCATTTTTATTTCAAGATGCACATGGGGTAGCCGATCGTTTGGCTTCGAGAGGTCAAGGTACTTACAATTT
>JBJOGS010000078.1:0-19892 GCA_046048095.1 Bacteroidota bacterium | reverse complement strand
TCATCAGATGGCACCATTAATTCAGACAAGGTGATTGCTCGCCTTGAAGGAGACTTTCCAGTAGTAGGCCCTGAAGAAATTGACTATACAGATGTTGCACCAAATCAGATTGCCTCTATTTCTGCTTCGCTCATTCCGTTCTTAGAGCACGATGATGCGAACCGAGCACTGATGGGGTCAAACATGATGCGCCAGGCTGTTCCGCTATTGCGCCCTGAATCACCTATTGTTGGTACAGGTTTAGAACGTCAGGTGGCTAGAGATTCACGTGTTCTCATCAATGCTGAAGGCGACGGGGTAGTAGAGTATGTAGATGCAGAACGCATTGTCATCAAGTACACCATGACCGAGCAAGAGAAGCTGGTGAGCTTTGAAGACGAATTTAAAGAATACAAACTGATTAAGTTCAGAAAGACTAATCAAGGCTCTGCAATCAACCTAAAACCTATTGTCTCTAAAGGAGATAAAGTGTCTAAAGGTCAAGTACTTTGCGAAGGTTACGCTACTGAAAAGGGAGAGTTGGCCTTAGGTCGAAATATGAAGGTTGCCTTCATGCCTTGGAAGGGGTATAACTTCGAGGATGCGATTGTAATCTCTGAGCGCGTGGTTCGCGAAGATATTTTTACTTCTATCCATGTCGACGAGTATTCGTTAGAGGTTCGCGACACAAAATTAGGAGCTGAAGAACTCACCAACGATATTCCAAACGTTTCAGAAGAAGCTACGAAAGACTTAGACGAGAACGGAATGATCCGTATCGGTGCTGAAGTGAAGCCAGGAGATATTTTGATTGGTAAGATTACTCCTAAGGGAGAGTCTGATCCGACTCCTGAAGAGAAACTGCTTCGCGCAATCTTCGGAGACAAGGCTGGTGATGTTAAGGATGCTTCTCTCAAGGCTTCTCCGTCGTTAAGAGGGGTAGTGATTGATAAGAAGTTATTTGCCCGATCAATCAAAGACAAACGCAAGCGCTCTGAAGAAAAAGAAGCGATTCAAGCTCTTGAACTAGAATACGAGGTGAAATTTCAACAGCTGAAAGACCGCCTAGTAGATAAGCTCTTTACTGTAGTAAACGGAAAGACCTCTCAAGGAGTCTTGAATGATCTAGGTGAAGAAGTATTGCCAAAAGGCAAAAAGTATAGCTTGAAGATGCTGCATGCGGTAGATGATTTTGCTCACCTTGTTGGTGGAAGCTGGACCGTAGATGAAGAAACCAACATCCTCATTGCCGACGTACTGCACAACTACAAGATCAAACTAAATGATCTTCAAGGAAACTTGCGTCGTGACAAGTTTACCATCTCTGTCGGGGATGAACTTCCTTCTGGTATCATGAAGTTGGCTAAGGTGTACATCGCTAAAAAGCGCAAGCTCAAAGTGGGTGATAAAATGGCCGGACGTCACGGAAATAAGGGTATAGTTTCTCGTATTGTACGAGATGAAGACATGCCTTTCTTGGAAGACGGTACGCCTGTTGATATCGTGCTAAACCCACTTGGGGTGCCTTCGCGAATGAATATCGGTCAGATTTACGAAACTGTTCTTGGATGGGCAGGGGCGAAGTTGAATCAAAAATATGCGACTCCAATCTTTGATGGGGCCTCTATTGATCAAATTAATGAACTTACTGAGAAAGCAGGAGTTCCAAAATTTGGTCATACCTACCTCTACGATGGAGGTACAGGGGAGCGTTTCGATCAGCCCGCTACGGTAGGTGTGATCTATATGCTTAAACTTGGTCACATGGTAGATGATAAGATGCACGCGCGTTCTATTGGACCGTACTCTCTTATTACTCAACAACCTCTTGGAGGTAAGGCTCAGTTTGGTGGTCAACGTTTTGGTGAGATGGAGGTCTGGGCACTTGAGGCTTATGGAGCTTCTTCAACCTTGCGAGAGATCCTCACAGTCAAATCAGATGACGTCATTGGACGTGCTAAGACTTATGAGGCTATCGTTAAGGGTGAGACGATGCCTGAACCTGGCTTGCCAGAATCGTTCAACGTGTTGATGCACGAGTTGAAAGGTTTAGGCCTTGATATTAGACTTGAAGAATAATTCGCTCTCTTAAATAAATTAAGCGTTACGACACTATGGCTAAAGTAAACGAAACTACAGAACAGCGGTTCAATAAAATCTCAATTGGTCTTGCTTCTCCAGAATCTATTCTTGGAGCCTCAAGAGGAGAGGTGTTGAAGCCTGAAACCATCAATTACAGAACGCATAAGCCCGAGAGAGACGGATTGTTCTGTGAGCGTATTTTTGGTCCGATTAAAGACTATGAGTGTGCCTGCGGAAAGTACAAGCGCATTCGCTATCGCGGAATTGTTTGTGACCGATGCGGCGTAGAGGTTACCGAGAAAAAAGTAAGGCGTGACCGTGTAGGACACATTAGTCTTGTGGTACCTGTGGCTCATATCTGGTACTTCAGATCGCTACCAAACAAATTGGGATACCTGCTTGGGTTGCCATCAAAGAAGCTCGATATGATCATTTATTACGAGCGTTATGTGGTCATTCAACCGGGGATAGCCAAAGGAACCGAAGGGCAAGAATTGTACATGCTTGACTTCTTGACTGAAGAGGAGTATTTAACTATTCTTGATGAACTTCCACAAGAAAATCAATACTTAGACGATAGCGATCCGAACAAGTTCATCGCGAAGATGGGTGCAGAATGTCTCATTGACCTGTTAGCCCGTCTAGATCTAGAGTCGCTATCATACGAATTACGACATAAGTCGAATACAGAGACTTCAAAACAGCGTAAAACAGAGGCGCTTAAGCGTCTTCAGGTTGTGGAGTCTTTTAGAGAAGCACAATTGAACCGAGAGAATCTTCCAGAATGGATGATCATGAAGGTGATTCCGGTGATTCCACCTGAATTACGCCCCTTAGTACCCCTTGATGGAGGGCGCTTTGCAACTTCAGACCTCAACGACCTCTATCGACGAGTGATCATTCGCAACAACCGCTTGAAGCGTTTGATGGAAATCAAGGCTCCTGAGGTTATCTTGCGCAACGAGAAGCGTATGCTTCAAGAAGCGGTGGATTCATTATTCGATAACACACGAAAAGCCTCTGCGGTTAAAACAGAATCGAATAGACCACTCAAGTCACTTTCAGACTCACTTAAAGGAAAGCAAGGGCGTTTTCGTCAAAATCTTTTAGGTAAGCGCGTAGACTACTCTGCCCGTTCGGTGATTGTGGTAGGTCCAGATTTGAAATTGTTTGAGTGTGGTCTTCCAAAAGATATGGCCGCTGAACTTTACAAGCCGTTTATCATTCGTAAGCTCATCGAGCGCGGAATCGTAAAAACGGTGAAATCAGCTAAAAAGATTATTGATAAGAAAGAGCCTGTGGTATGGGATATCCTTGAAAATGTAATCAAAGGACATCCGGTATTATTGAACCGTGCCCCCACATTGCACCGTTTAGGAATCCAGGCATTTCAGCCAAAACTTATTGAAGGTAAAGCGATCCGTCTACACCCATTAGCATGTACAGCCTTTAACGCTGACTTCGATGGGGATCAGATGGCGGTTCACCTTCCTCTTGGTCCTGAGGCTATTTTAGAGGCGCAACTTTTGATGTTGGCTTCTCAAAATATTCTCAACCCAGCCAATGGTTCACCGATCACCGTACCTTCTCAAGACATGGTACTCGGGTTGTACTACATGACTAAGGCGAGAAAGTCAACCCCAGAACATCCTGTGTTAGGTGAGGGCTTAACCTTCTACTCTCCTGAAGAGGTGATTATCGCCTTTAATGAGAAGCGCGTCAATCTGAACGCCATGATTAAAATCCGTGTGAAGGACTTTAATGCCTCTGGAGAATTGGTTCCTCAAATCATTGAAACCACTGTGGGTCGCGTACTCTTTAACAATGTTGTTCCTGAAGAGGCCGGATTCATCAATCAGGTATTGAATAAAAAGACCTTGAGAACCATCATTGGGCAAATTTTGGCTGTCACTGATGTTCCTAGAACCGCTGAGTTTTTGGATAAAATGAAGCAGATGGGTTACGAGTTTGCCTTCAAGGGCGGATTGTCGTTTAGCCTTGGGGACATCATTATTCCTGCCGAAAAAACATCGATGATCGAAGAAGCGAATCAACAGGTGGACGGCATCATGATGAACTATAACATGGGTCTAATCACCAATAATGAGCGTTACAATCAGGTTATTGACGTTTGGACTTCTACCAATGCGATGCTCACTGAGTTAGCGATGAAGCGTATCAGCGAAGATCAGCAAGGGTTTAACTCAGTATTCATGATGTTAGACTCTGGAGCGCGTGGTTCGAAAGAGCAGATTCGTCAGTTAACCGGAATGCGTGGACTGATGGCGAAGCCGAAGAAGTCAACCGCAGGAGGAGGAGAGATTATCGAAAACCCAATCCTTTCAAACTTTAAAGAAGGGCTTTCGATTTTAGAATACTTTATTTCGACTCACGGTGCACGTAAAGGTCTTGCTGATACTGCTTTGAAAACTGCTGATGCAGGATACCTCACACGTCGTTTAGTCGATGTTGCTCAAGATGTGATTATCAACGAAGAGGATTGTGGTACGTTGAGAGGAATTGAAGTTGAGGCGCTTAAGAAGAATGAAGAGGTTGTTGAGACCCTAGGTGAGCGCATACTTGGTCGCGTGAGCTTAGCAGACGTGTATGATCCGATTAGCGGCGAGCAGTTGCTCGCAGCGGGTCAAGAGATCAAGGAGGCCGACGCGAACAAGGTAGAGCAATCTGTCGTTGATCGCATAGAAGTGCGTTCTCCGCTTACTTGCGAAGCCTCTAAAGGAATTTGTGCGAAATGCTACGGTAGAAACCTGGCCAACAATAAACCCGTTCAAAAAGGTGAAGCTGTAGGCGTTGTTGCTGCTCAGTCTATTGGAGAGCCTGGTACTCAGCTTACCTTGAGAACCTTCCACGTTGGGGGTATTGCCGGTAACGTTTCTGAAGATAGTACGTTGACTGTGAAGTTTGACGGTATCGCTGAAATCGAGGATTTACGTGTAGTTGAAGGAGAAAACAGTGCGGGTGAGAAGGCAAATATTGTCATCTCTAGAACGGCTGAGATGAAATTGATCGAACCTAAAACTAAAGCTGTACTGAGTATCAATAATATCCCTTACGGATCACAGTTGTTTATTAAGAATGGCGATAAGGTAAAACGAGGCGATGTGATCTGTCAATGGGATCCCTACAACGGTGTAATCATTTCTGAATTTACAGGTAAGGTGGCCTTTGAGAATATCGAGCAAGGAGTAACTTATCAAGTAGAAATCGACGAGCAAACTGGATTCCAAGAGAAGGTAATCTCTGAATCTAGAAACAAAAGGCTGATTCCTACCTTGTTAGTTCAAGATAAAAAAGGAAACACGCTTCGCTCATACAATTTACCTGTGGGGTCACACCTCATTGTCAATGAAAACGAAGAAATTAAGGAAGGAAAAATCCTTGTGAAGATCCCTCGTAAATCTGCGAAAGCAGGGGATATTACCGGAGGTCTTCCAAGGGTAACCGAATTGTTTGAGGCGAGAAATCCTTCAAATCCTGCCATCGTTTCAGAAATTGACGGAGTCGTTTCTTTCGGAAAGATTAAGCGAGGAAACAGAGAGATCATTGTTGAGTCGAAGCTCGGGGATGCGCGTAAGTATCTTGTGAAGCTCTCCAACCAGATTCTGGTACAAGAGAACGATTACGTGAAAGCAGGTATGCCTCTTTCTGACGGATCAATCACTCCTGATGATATCCTAGCAATCAAAGGTCCTTCGGCTGTTCAGCAATACCTGGTGAACGAAATACAAGAAGTATATCGACTTCAAGGGGTAAAAATTAATGACAAGCATTTTGAGGTGGTAGTGCGTCAAATGATGCGCAAGGTTCAAATTCAAGATGCGGGTGACACCTTGTTCTTAGAGGATCAACTCGTTCATAAGGATGATTTCGTTAAAGAGAACGACGCCATTTTTGGAATGAAAGTAGTAGAGGATGCTGGTGAATCTGAAACATTGAAGGCAGGTCAGATTATTTCTGCCCGTCAGTTGCGCGATGAAAATTCATTGCTCAAGCGCCAAGATAAGGCCCTTGTTTCTGCCCGTGATGCCGTTGCCGCTACTGCAACACCTATTCTTCAGGGAATCACTCGTGCGTCGCTACAAACCAAATCGTTTATTTCTGCAGCCTCATTCCAAGAGACGACTAAAGTACTCAACGAGGCAGCGGTTAGCGGAAAGGTAGATGCACTTGAAGGACTGAAAGAGAATGTGATTGTAGGACACAAGATCCCAGCCGGAACAGGGTTACGCGAATACGACCACATCATTGTAGGGTCTAAAGATGAGTTTGAGGCTAAGGTGCCTACCTTCGTTGATGAAGAAGCACTAAAGGCGTAAGGCTCAAGAATTATGGAGTCCAAAGAACCTTCTTTGAATATAGAAATTGATGAAAAAACCGCCGAGGGCGTTTACTCGAACTTGGCGGTCATCAATCACTCCGCTTCAGAATTCGTCATTGACTTTATCAGTATAATGCCTGGTGCCCCAAAGGCCAGGGTGAAAAGTCGCATTGTGCTTACCCCTGAGCATGCAAAGCGTTTTGTCAAGGCTTTAGAAGAGAATATTGCTGGCTTTGAAAAGCATCACGGACCGATTAAAGAGCAGCAACCTCAAAACTTGCCAATCAATTTTGGTCCAGTGGGTGAAGCCTAATCGCCTTATTCTACCTTTTCTGAAGTAAACCTAAACTGTATCGAGGGAAATTTTTGTTGCGCCATTTGCAATGAAAATTGCGAATCAGCTAAGAACACTAATTGATCAGATTTGTCTTTGGCCAAGAATTTCTGCTTTACCCGCTTGAATTCTTTGATTTCTTCGCTTTTAGCAAGGCTTTCATCAATCCAACACGCCTTGTATGCCGCAAAATTTTCATACGAGCACTTGGCACCGTACTCATGCTCAAGTCGGTATTGGATGACCTCATACTGAAGCGCACCCACCGTTCCGATAATTTTTCTTCCGTTAATCTCTAAGGTGAATAATTGAGCCACCCCTTCGTCCATGAGTTGGTCGATTCCTTTAAAAAGTTGTTTTGCCTTCATGGGATCGGCATTGTTAATGTACCGAAAGTGTTCAGGTGAAAAGCTTGGAATCCCTTTGTAGTGAAGGTTTTCTCCTGAAGTTAAGGTGTCACCAATCTTAAAATTCCCGGTGTCATGCAGTCCAACGATATCCCCAGGATAAGAGATGTCTATAATTTCTTTCTTTTCGGCAAAAAAGGCATTCGGACTAGAAAATTTTAGCTTTTTCTCAAGACGCACATGCCAGTATGGCGTATTTCGCTCAAAAGTTCCAGACACGATCTTAACAAAGGCCAGGCGATCTCTATGTTTGGGGTCCATGTTAGCGTGAATTTTGAAGACGAATCCACTGAATTCTTTTTCGGTCGGAACAACCTCGCGTTCTTCTGCCTTTTTCGGCCTGGGTGTTGGTGCTATGCTTACAAAGCAATCGAGCAGCTCTCTCACTCCAAAGTTGGTCAATGCCGATCCGAAGAAAACAGGTTGTAGCTCACCCTTGAGGTAGGCTTCTCTAGAGAAGGGTGGATAGACCCCCTTGACTAGCTCTAGGTTCTCTCTTAGGGTTTCTGAAGCTTTGGTTCCGATTAATTCATCGAGTTTGGGATCTGAAAGATCACTAATAGCAATGGTTTTTCCTTTGTGTTGTTTGCTTTGTGTGGTAAATAAGTTGACGTTTTGTTCAAAGAGGTTATAGATTCCTTTAAAGTCAAACCCCATTCCAATGGGGAAGCTCAGCGGCGTGACCTGAAGATTTAATTTTTGTTCGATCTCGTCTAATAGGTCGAAAGCATCCTTTCCTTCGCGATCCATCTTATTCACAAACACAATTATTGGGATGTTGCGCATGCGGCACACTTCGACTAGCTTCTCTGTTTGTTCTTCTACACCCTTCGCTACGTCGATCACCACGATGACGCTGTCCACAGCAGTAAGTGTTCTAAACGTATCTTCAGCAAAATCTTTATGCCCGGGGGTATCAAGAATATTTATTTTGGTTTCGTTATAATTAAAAGCCAGTACAGAAGTGGCGACAGAAATTCCGCGCTGGCGCTCAATCTCCATGAAGTCGCTGGTTGCTGATTTCTTTATTTTGTTGTTCTTAACCGCACCCGCCTCTTGAATGGCGCCTCCATATAGCAGTAGTTTCTCTGTGAGTGTAGTCTTTCCGGCATCGGGGTGAGAAATAATCCCAAACGTTCTACGCCTTTTAATTTCTTCGGTAAATGACATGAATGCGAGTCGCTCTAATTACGCGGCAAAAATAGCGTAATTCGTTTAGGTCAGCCATTTTGATGAGGCTTTTACGCTTGCCGGCCTTGGCTTTTACTCGCGTAATTAATTGTAGTATTTTTGAGGGTGCCTTCTTTTTTGCACGAGCTGCCAGAGGGCGTAGGTAATTGATCGTATAAAGTATGACTGAAGAACAGGTGATTCTGGTAGATGAAAATGACTGCGCTATTGGTTTGATGCCAAAGCTTGAGGCGCATGAGAAGGCCCTGCTTCACAGAGCATTCTCGGTATTTGTGTTGAATGCTAAAGGAGAACTGCTCTTGCAACAACGCGCCGCGGATAAGTACCATTCCCCTCTATTATGGACGAACACATGCTGCAGTCACCAAAGACAAGGTGAAGATTCTATTCAAGCGGGTGAAAGAAGACTGTTTGAAGAGATGGGTATGCAGGTTCGCTTGAAAGAGCTGTTTAGTTTTATCTATAAGGCACCTTTTGATAACGGCCTGACCGAGCACGAATACGACCATGTGCTTATTGGGTATGCTGATGAATTGCCAAAAATCAATACTGAAGAGGTGGCTGACTACCGCTATAGTTCATTAGAGTCGATTCAAGAAGACTTACAGCTTCACCCAGAGCGCTACACCGTTTGGTTTAAAATCATCTTTGATCGGTTTTACGATTATTTAAAGAAAGAGCGCAATGCGAGTAAAGGTTAGTAGAAAGGCCCATTTTAATGCGGCACATCGATTGTACCAGCCCTCTTGGGATTTTGACAGAAATCAAGAGGTGTTTGGTTTGTGCAACAACCCAAATTATCACGGACATAATTACGAATTGATCGTGAGTGTGACGGGAGAAATAGATCCGGTCACCGGATACGTCATGGATATGAAGGTGTTGAAAGATTTGATTAAGTCAGAGGTTGAAGAGGCGTTTGATCATAAAAACCTAAATCTTGAGGTAGCTGAATTTCAATCGTTAAATCCGACTGCTGAAAATATTGCCGTAGTGATCTACAATAAGTTAAAGCCGCATCTGGATCCAGAACAAGAACTTGAAATCGTACTTTACGAGACGCCGCGAAACTTTGTGACTTATTTGGGATAAGCTATGCAGTCGTATCCGCTTTTATTTGATCCGATTTTTAAAGAACGCCTGTGGGGAGGTGCTCGGTTAAGAGAACTGCTCTCTAAGGATATCCCTTCAGGTCATATCGGAGAAAGCTGGGAGATCTCTGGAGTGGAAGGCGATATTTCAAAGGTATCAAACGGACCTTACAACGGCCTTTTACTCACCGAATTGATTGAGCGCTTCGGTCTTGATTTGCTTGGTGAATCGGTGGTTGATCGATTCGGAAAGACGTTTCCTATCCTGATTAAATACCTGGATGCACGACTAGATTTGTCCATTCAAGTTCATCCCTCAGATGAGTTAGCCCAAGAGCGTCATGGTAGTTTTGGTAAAAACGAGATGTGGTATATTCTTGAGGCGGATGAATCGTCTCGATTAATTGTTGGATTCAACGAGGACTGCGATAAGCAGACCTATCTCAATTACCTTAAACAAAATCGTCTCACCGAGCTCTTGGCCTATCATCCGGTGAAGCCTTCGGATGCTTTCTTGATAGAGACGGGTAACATTCATGCTATTGGCGCTGGAGTGGTTTTGGCTGAAATTCAGCAAACCAGTGATGTAACCTATCGCTTGTATGATTTTGATCGAGAAGATGCCCATGGAAACAAAAGAGCGCTTCATACTGAGTTGGCATTAGAGGCACTAGATTTTAAAAGCCGCCCTTCTTACCGCTTAGAAAGAAAGGCGCTTCAAGCGCACTCCATCGAGTCCTATGCTTTGGCGAACACTGCGTACTTTGTAGTGAATGAACTCACCCTTTCAGGGAATGAGTTGATTGATCTGCAGTCGATCGACAGTTTTGTGATCTATATGGTGATGGATGGAAACGCGGTTATTTATGATGCAGACGCCCCTGAATGGAATGTAGAATTGCATCAGGGAAGCACGGTGCTGCTACCGGCTTGTTGCAAAAAAATTGTGATTGATACAATTTCTTGTAGGCTCTTAGAGGTTTTTGTTTAACTTGTTCCATAAATTAATCAAACAAATTATGGCAAGTATTAAACTGCTCAAAAAAGAAATCAATTATGTTTTGGGCGACCTCATAGAACAAGTGTATCGCTGGGAGGCCAGTCAGCATAAAATTAATTCAGATGAGGGAAACAAACTTATTGATAGATGTATCCAAGTCTATGATGAGCTTATTGAACTTGTCAATGACAAAGAAGTAGAATTGAAAAAAGAACATTTTTCAAAGATCCGCTCTTATTTAAGCGAAAAGACTGAGGCGATTCAAAGTGAAATCGAGTCTTTAGCTCACTAAGGCTCTAATTGTTGTGCAAGCTGTTTGCCATAAGATGAACGCTTTACCTCTTCAGAGAGTAGGTTGTAGATAGAATCTTTCCACTTGCGCTGTAAAAAATCTCCTTGCTCTACAATGATAAACGGAGTAAGGTAATTATCAGTATTCGCCAATGCATAGTTGACAAGGTATTCGTACCTTCTAATTTCGTTTGTTCTTGCAATGCGTACTAAAGAGTCTTGCCGGTCAGGAAAGAGGTATTCTGATTGCTGTGAAAGCTGGTAAAGCTGCAGAGACTTGGTGTCAAAATCGCTGAGCATCTTACTAATCTTCTCAAATTCTATTTGGTGAATACCAGACTCAATAGTGGCGTCTCTTTCAAAACCATCTAGCGTGGTCTTTATGGTCGTTTTTCCTAGGTCTGCGAAGAAACTTATACGATCATTAAATGGGTTGTAGTCTTCTTTTTCTAGCCTCAGTATCAAAAACTCTGGTTGCGTCAAGTCAAATTCAAGTTGATGCGTTTCTTCACGCACAATATTTACAGAATCCAGAACGATAAGGCTAGTATCCTTGATTTGTTCAAGGTAAAGATGCCCTTTTTTTAATCCGGATATAGTCACCTCAATGCTGCTATTTTTAGTGGATGGGGGGGTGCATGAAATCAAGAGACTTACTAGAATGGTAGAGAGAAAAAAAGCGTATTGCGGTTTCATGAATGATCAATTTGGGCCTAAAAATAGTTATAAACTGATAGCCTGCATAAGCAGTGCGCATAAATAAGCACCTAGGGTACCTGCCACATAGCCCAAAACCGCGAGAAGAATGCCTACTGAAGCTAAGGCAGGGTGAAATTCTGCAGCGATAATCGGGGCAGAGGCTGCACCGCCGACATTGGCTTGGCTGCCTACAGCTAAAAAAAACAGTGGTGCTTTGATCAATTTGGCTACAATGATGAGAAGGATGGCATGAAAGGCGATCCAAATGAGGCCAATGGCAAAGAGTTCTGGGTGGTTGATCACTTCTAGTAAATTCATTTGCATGCCTATGGTCGCCACTAATAGATAAATGAATACACTGCCTATTTTGCTCGCCCCGACCCCTTCGTAACGCTTCAGTGGGGTAAATGAGGCGCCTATACCCACTGCGGTAGCAACCACCACCATCCATAAAAATTCAGAAGTAAGTGAGGTAAAAAGATGTCCGGGATCGCTGAGTTCAGGAACCAACTTGAGTAATGAGGTGACTATCCATGGTGCAATCGTATGGGCAAGGCCCACACCTGCAAATGCTATGGCAAACAATGTAATGAAATCAGGTTGGCTGGTGATGCGCGCATTTTTTTCTTGGTAGTGCACTACCTTTTTTTGAAGATTTTCAATGGCTGATGTATCGGCTTTTAACCAACGATCGATTTGTACTCTTCTCGAGGTACTCATCATTAAAAGAGCTAACCACAAATTGGCTACTAAAATATCTACCAACACCATAGAGCCATAGAGGTTTTTATCGTACTCAAAAACCTCTAGCATGGTGGCTTGATTTGCTCCGCCACCAATCCAACTACCTGCGATGGTAGCTAAACCTTTCCAAAGTTGCTGTGCGCCTTCAAGCTCTAGAATTGCTGGGTCGATTAAGGCGACAATGAAAAGGGCAAACGGTCCACCCAAAATAATGCCCACAGTGGCAGTGAAAAATAGAATCAATGCCTTAGAACCCAAGCGAATAATGGCATTCAGGTCAATGCTCAAGGTCATTAAAATAAGTGCGGCGGGTAGCAGATACCTACTCGCGATGGTGTAAAGCTTTGAATCCGTGGGGTCGATCACCTTTGTGCTCACTAGTAAAGAAGGAATCACGTAGCATAAGAGTACCGCTGGTACAACACTGTAAAACGACTTAAAACGCGGCGATTCTTTGGAATAAAAGATGAGTCCGAGAGCCAGAGCGAGAAGACCGAGAATTGAGGCGTCGTTAGTGAGCATTCACTTAAATATTTAGCCAGTAGGTCAATTTAAGATTTATTGAGCGGCCTCTTGGGCCCCAGGTGGTGGTAAAATAGTTGTCGTTATACACGAGAAATAAATCTGAAAGAGGAGCAAAGCGCCATTGTAAACGCGTATTGATTCCTAGGTTGTCGCGTTGATTGCTGTATTGGATCAAGGTTGACCAGAAAATATTTCGATTAAACGTGTACTCTACACGTGGGCTAACTAAAAGTATATTGGCCATTCCATAGTTTTCAGGAAGGGCGATATGGTCAAAATTGGTATTGAACCCAAGATTCACTTTTGGCTGAATGCGCAGGGTCATACGGTGCTCAAATGAGTAACGATTTCCATTGAAAAACTCGCCAAGATCGAGTTGGGTATTGAACGAAAACAACTTTTGTGGATCTGATTGAAATTGAAACCGCACCGAATCGTAGGTGTAATCAGTGTCGGCCTCTAAAGCGGTAGCTTCATCTTTACCGGACGGATTGAATTCGTCAGTGAGGTAGGTATAGCGCTGATTGTATGAAAACTCGATTTGTGCGAGATTCTTTAGACGGCCTTCGTAACCATAGTTTCTGAAGATGTCAGTTTGCTGATAATCTCTGCTAATTACATAGGTATAGCTTTGAAATGTATCGAAAGTGTGGGCGTTAAAGATTCCTTTCTTTGGCCAAATCGTATATCCTAATCGCGCTGCTGTTCTCAGGATGTCATTTCTTGGAATGAATCCAAGATCTGAAACAAACTCGGTGTCGATATAGGTAAAATCCACAAACCCATTCCACGTTCTTGTGTTGTAGCGCATGGTGGCCCCTAGCGAAGCATTTCCTTCGGTGTCTCCAGGAGAAAGAGATTTGTGAGCATAAAACTTACCGGTGTAGACATTGTCTGAAGAGGCGAGATTGTAATCTAGCCCGAAAACACGGTTGTAGGCTAGTGGTCCATCTTCTGCTAACTTACTAGGATCTTCATTGTGCTGCCGATTGATAATAAAGCCTCCGAAATTAGAACGTGAAAATACCTTTTGCTGAAACGCAAGCATACTGTGGTTGGTGGCCGGAATCCCATTCTCGAGATCTGCCTCGGTTTGAATATTTAAAACACCCAGCCTGAATTTGTCGCCAATCTTTCCAGAAAGTCGGGCACCAGCAATGATGGGGTTTTCAATGGTGTTTCCATCTTTATCTTCTGCGATACCTATGCGCCTAGAAAAGAAGGGATTGGCATTTCTTTCGCCGCCAAACCCTCCGAATAAATCATTGTTGTCAAGAAAAAATTGCCGGCGTTCAGGCAGAGAAATCTCAAATCTAGTCAGATTAGTGATAAAGTTGTCTACCTCTACCTGCGAGAAGTCAGGATTTAAGGTGAGGTCTAAATTCATTCCTTTTCCAATCGGAACCTTAAAGTCTCCTCCGACCGAACTAAAGCTGCTTAAGTCGGTGGCGTTTTCGAAATCTTTGCTCATCCCTGAGGCTATAAATGGGATCACCGCTAATGAAGTACTTGAATCTCCTAAGGGCTGCTCAAACTCCAATATCCCGGTAAATGCGAGGCTAGCAATCATTTGATTTTGAGGGACACTAGACCATATCGTGCGTTCGTTGGTTTGGGTATCAAAGCGGTAGCAATTGATGCTCCAATAAGTGCTTCCATCTTGAAACTTCAAAGAATTCATCGGGATGGCAAATTCTGCACTGTAGTAGCCCTCACCGATGTAGGCTTCTCCCCACCATTTTACATCCCAAGAAGTGCTAAAATCTCTTGAATCAGAACCGCCATTCGCGATTAATCCTTCGCGCATTACTCCAAAAGGGTTAATACCAAATAAAAAGGCGTTCACGCCATCGTTGAAGGTGTCGATTGAGATGCTAATGTTGTCGCTTCCGGTAGCGCGATAATCACGTTGCAAAGAATTCGTAACAAATTCATTGGACTGTGTTTCCATGACTAAGCCGACATAAAGAAAATCGTTATTGTACATGATTCTGAATTCGGTACCCAGGGTTGCCTTTAACGAGTCGGTCGGAAAATTTTGTACAAAATCACCTTGAGGAGCAGCCTTACTCCATTGGGGTTCTAAGAGTTGGCCATCAATTTCGAAGGGTTCTTCAGAAAATAATGCTTTGATACTTCTTCGCTCTTGGGCATGACTAGCTTGGATCGAAAAGAATACGGCCAAGGCGATAAAAAGAAACTTTCTCATAAACGATAAGTTTCAAAAATAGTGGATTTGAAGGTCCGAGATGTTAAAATTTAAGATTCCTTTAAACTTAATTCACGGTTCACCGCCTTTCACTGACACTTGATTTATATTTATCCCCAAGTAAAGTCGTCTTCATATGATTTCAAATTTCGCTGTACTTATAGGAAGTATGATGCTTACGGCATCTGTTGAGTCTAGTTATATCCCTAGAACTGCGCACGAAAATTACACGATGTCTCATTCTACAGTTGTTTGGGGGCAAACAGGCCATCGCGTAGTGGGAGTTATCGCCGAAGAACAGTTGAGTAAACGGGCAAGGCGCGCCGTAAATGCACTGCTGGATGGGCATAGTCTGGCCTATGCTTCGACTTTTGCTGACGAAATTAAATCCGATAGTGCCTATGATGCCTACGGACCTTGGCACTATGTAAACTATGAAATGGATAGGCGTTATGATCCAAACGATGCCGATGATCGTGGAGATATTGTTTATGGTATACAAAAAAGTATCGAAGTACTCACCAGCCGCACTACTAGTGATGCCGATAAGAGTTTTTATCTCAAATTATTAATTCATTTTATAGGAGATCTTCATCAACCACTTCATGTGGGGCGTGCTGCTGATCAAGGAGGTAATCGTATTCAGGTGAGCTGGTTTTCTAGAAATTCGAATCTTCATCGGGTTTGGGATTCAGACTTAATCGATGGCTATAGCATGTCTTTTGAAGAGCTCGCACGAGAACTCATGCGTTCAACATCAAAAGAAGCGCGTTTGGCATACCAAAAAGGTGCTTATCGCGATTGGGTTGAAGAGTCGCATCAATTGGCTGGGACTATCTATGCATCGGCCTCTAGCGGTGATAAGCTTAGTTACAAATACGGTTATGACTACAATGCATTAGTCTTCGAGCAGTTGAAAAAGGGTGGGTACCGGCTGGCAAAGATTCTCAATGAGATCTTTGATTAGATTAACGGCGTTTTGAGATCTTGTTCATGGTGATTTGCCGTTGCCGGCTGCATTTGAAACGCGTGACTTCATCACCTCTTTTTTTTGAGTGCTTTGTGCTTCTTCCTTGAACTCGTTCACGCCACATACGAAAGCTGGAGGCTTTCATTTCTCTGCGCATGAGATCGATTACTTCGCGTTCGCTTAAACCGAATTGAAAGGTGATCGCTTCAAAGGGTGTGCGATCTTCCCAGGCCATTTCAATGATCCGATCGATTTGCTGATCGTTGAGTTCAATGGAGACTTTTGGGTTTCTCATAGCGTATCAAAGATATAGCGAAACGTTAAATTGATTCGAGGGCCCTTGGGTGTTTTGGTTTTAGGTAGTTGGTGTTTGAAATCCGTTTGAGTGTTTCCTGCCATCAGCAATAAGCTGCCATGTTCTAGCAGTAGTTTTTGTTTCAGTGATTTGTCGGTATGGTGTTTCAGGTGAAATGCCCGGGCTTCACCGAGACTCAGTGAGGCGATGACGGGGAGTGCTCCGAGCTCTTTTTCGTTATCGGCATGCCATCCATTACTATCATTTTCGTCGCGATACAGATTGAATAGACAGCTGTTAAATAAATGGGAAGTTTTTTCTTCGATTTGCATTTTTAGCGCTTTTATTTCAGAGGTGAAAGGATGAGACTGAAGCGTGAGCGTAGAGTAGCTATAACTTCTGTGTTCTTCGGCAAACAAAGCGGTAAGTCTTGGTTGATCGTAGTACTTGCCATACACCATCACTTTTTCTGAGCGCCAAGGAATTTCTTTTTTAAAGATCTCGAAGTAGTGGTCGGCTTGCGAGCTCGTCAAAAAGCGTGGCCAGTAATGTAAAAGGGCAGTACCCAAAGAGAGATCGGTCATCAGGTAGAAACAATATTTTTCATTTCATGTCTGTAAGCAGAAGGCGACATGCCGGTGAATTGTTTAAATAGTCGTGTGAAGTGCGAAACGTTTTGAAATCCTGCTTCGAAAGCAATATCGCTGATTGCCATTTGCTTTTCTGCGAGCAATTTTGAGGCATGCACTAATCGGTATTCATTTACAAATTGAGTAAAGGTCTTGCTCGTAGTCTTTTTGAAATATCGGCAAAATGAAGGTTCAGTCATTCCAGTCAACGAAGAGATTTCTTCTAGCGGAATGGGTTGATTAAAATGGTTCTTGACGTAATTAAAGATTTTGTTGATTCTATTTTGTTCGCTGACCTCTGTCGAGACAGCAAATTTCTCTGCATTGAGTAATTGAACCTCGCTAGACTGACTTAGCTCATGAAGTATGTTTAAAATACTTAGAAGTCGTTTAAAGTCATCAAGATTGCTCAGTGTTTCCATAGCGGCTCCAATACGCGATTTGGTCTCACCGTGAAAAGCTAAGCCTTGTTCGGCTAGGGTGAAAAGATTCTTGATCCATTCCATCTCAGGAATTTCAAAAAACTGAGGCCCTAAGAAATCTTCTTTAAACTGTACCAGCGTCTCTTTCTTATTTCCGGTAGATCGATCGGTGAAACCGCAGTGCGGAAGATTTTTTCCTATGAGAATGAGATCTCCGTCATTAAAGTATGACATGTGAGAACCGATTTGCCTTTTTCCAGAGCCTCCGTTGATGTAAACTAGTTCTATTTCAGGGTGATAGTGCCAACTCTTGTACTGATTATGGTGGGTTTCGTCGAAGGTTTCTAGCTTGAACGAATTTCCAAAAATTGGTGTAATTACCTCAAAAGCAAGTTGTTGCATTTTTATTTTTGACGTTTTGAAAATGAATGTATTACAAAATTAACCTTTAATTGACATCAAATATCGAATTTTAGAATCAATCATGTTAAAATAGTACACAAACTTGACAATGGCAGAAAAGTATTCGTCTTAGAGTGGGCTGTAAATTTGCAGCATCAATCATCAATCAAAAAACGAATAGTTATGAAAAAGTCACTTTTCTCACTTTTACTCCTTGTTTCAGCCGCACTATCCTTTGCAAACACTTCTGTAGGGGTATCAATGACAGCCGATGCCGGTTTTGAAAAAGTACTCACCGAAGATCCAACCTTTGTAAGAAAAGGAGAAAAACTACTCATCAGCTTCTTGAACGCTGATCTTGAAGCGGTAGAAATTCGCATTACAGATTCAAAAAATAACCTCGTGTACTCTGAAGAGTTCGATGGTGAATTCATCGTGCAGAAGGCATTTGATTTTTCAAAGGCTCAGCGTGATGACTATAAGGTTGTTGTAGCTTACAAGCGCGTTGCCGTTGGCCAAATTGTTGAGGTACAATAGTTTAGTTAATTGTTAAGGTAAAAAAGGCCCTCTGAAAAGAGGGTCTTTTTTATTTGGCTTACTTTATCATTTCAACACTTCGAGTGATGAAATCGGCGAGCTCTTTTCCTTTAAGAATCCCCTTAGACAGTCGCGCAAGATCTACTCCTTGTTGTATGAGTCTTTTGCGCTTCTTTTCGGTTTTGGTTTGTAGGATTTCTCCAATAAGCGGATGGTTCGTATTTACCACAAGATTGTACATGTCCGGCATGGCACCCATTCCCATGATTCCGCTTGAACCGGTCTGCTGCATGTCTTTCATTCGGCGCATGAATTCTGGTTCTGTAAGCATAAACGGAAGCGATTCACTGCTTAGATCTTCAGCTTGAACGATATAACCTAAAGGTTTCACGGTTTCTTCCACCAGCGACTTTAATTCATTGCGCTGCGCTTCGTCAAGCTTCGACACCTTGGTTTCGTCTTTTTTGATCAAATTTTCGACGGCATCGGCGTCTACCCTTGCGAACTGTACCTCTTTCAATTCAATTTCGAGTTTTTGAATGAGGTGCGGTACGATAGGTGAATCGAGCAATAGCACGGTGTATCCTTTCTGTTTTGCCTGTTCTATATAGCTGTGCTGTTGATCTTTGTTTGACGCGTAGAGAATGACAGTTTTATTGTCCTTGTCTTTATGCAGATCCTTAATGCGTGCTTCTAGCTCTTCGTAAGTGAGATATTCGCCATCGGTAGTGGGGTACAAGGCAAACTTTTGAGCCTTTTCAAAAAACTTCTCTTCAGTAAGCATGCCGTACTCAATAACCACTTTGATGTCATTCCACTTGGATTCAAAGTCTTTGCGATCTTCTTTGAATAAGCTTTGTAGTTTGTCGGCAACCTTTCTCGTAATGTAAGAGGTGATCTTCTTGACCGAGGTATCGGACTGAAGGTATGAGCGAGAAACGTTTAGAGGAATGTCCGGTGAATCGATGACCCCTTTAAGCATTGTTAAGAACTCGGGTACTATCCCCTCAACATTATCAGTGACAAAAACCTGATTTTGATAGAGCTGTATCCGATCTTTCTGTAACGAGAGGTCATTCGATAGTTTTGGAAAGAATAAGATTCCTGTTAAGTTGAACGGATAATCGACGTTGAGGTGAATGTGAAATAACGGATCGTCGAATTGCATTGGGTAAAGCTCGCGATAGAAGCTTTTGTAGTCTTCGGCCTTAAGATCTGTTGGAGCCTTGGTCCAAGCAGGTTGGGTATTATTGACGATAGCGTCTACCTCTCTGGTAGGGGCCGGATCCTCTTCTTTTGCACCTTCAGGTTTTTCTAAAGTTTCTGTGCGTGTCCCGAATTTGATTGGAACAGGCATGAACTTATTGTATTTATTGAGTAATCGTTGAATGGTAGATTCTTCAAGGTAGGTTGCGGCATCCTCTGAAATATGCAGCACGATTTCTGTGCCGCGCTCTGATTTGTCATGAGGCTCGAGGCTAAATTCAGGCGAACCGTCGCACGACCAGTGCACTCCAGGGGCGTCAGTATAGCTCTTGCTGAAGATCTCAACCTTGTCTGCCACCATAAAGGCAGAGTAGAATCCAAGACCAAAATGACCAATAATTCCAGCATCTTTTGCACTGTCTTTATAGGTATCCAAAAATTCTTCAGCGCCTGAGAACGCTACTTCATTGATGTATTTTTTAATTTCCTCTTCGCTCATCCCAATCCCTTGGTCAATGATGCGCAAGGTTTTTGAGGCCT
>JBJOGS010000077.1:0-11436 GCA_046048095.1 Bacteroidota bacterium | reverse complement strand
CAAGGTAGATGGGTTCACCTCAAAGCGCAGAGATAAGAAATCAGCATACCCCAAGACATACTGATAAGGAGTGGCATCCCTTAACGCGTGAATGTAGTCCTTAAACTGAGCAACCTGCTCTTGAGTGATTATGTATTTAGGATCGCTGAGCAAAAACGTATACCAACCTTGAGATTGCTCATCCATCCAGATACGAACAAGATGCTGCACCTCTTGATTTGAGTATAAGGCGTTTAATTGCTCACGGGACCACCTTAGCAATTCGGGATAGGTCATAGATCTATAATCAAATGAATAGGGCAAGAGGAGTGCCCCGTGGCTCCTAAAGGCCCTTCTAGCTTCTTGAAACCAATTTTTCTGTACAAATTCTGAGCAATCTTCATACTTTCTAAGGTCTCGATGTAAGCACGCTTATACCCTGATTTAGCTGCCTCATCCATAATAAAACGCAGTAAGCGCTCTCCCCATCCTAGCCCTCGAAGTGACTGCGAAAAATACATTTTTTGGATTTCACAAACCGAAGTTTCCGCCCCCGGTAGATCCCCAAATCCTCCGCCTCCATACACGGTATGGTCATCAGCAATCACGTAATACATTCGACCCGAATGTGCGTAATAATCTGATAGATGAAATAGATGAGGATCCGCATAAGCGGTACCGGTTTTCGGAGCATTCATCTCTTCTAGAACACTTTGAATCAAATACCCCATTTGGTCATCATCATCAGGATAAAGTGGTCTTAACACCAACCGCTCTTTTAAAAAAGAGTGCGCCATGTTCTATTGATTATTTTTGCCTGGTGAAGATACATGAAATCTACATGAGAAGGGCGCTTCAACTCGCCCTTAGAGGAGTATACCACTCCTCACCTAATCCTTCAGTAGGCTGTGTTATTGTGCACCGAAATACAATTATCGGCGAGGGCTACACTAGTCGATACGGAGGTGCTCATGCCGAAATTAATGCGATTGAATCCATTCAACCTTCACATCGCGCCTTGTTGCCAGCTTCAACTGTGTACGTCACTTTAGAACCTTGTGCGCATTTCGGAAAGACCCCTCCTTGCGCGCTGCGCTTAGTGAAAGAGGGGGTCAAAGAAGTAGTTATTGGTGTAGAAGACCCCAACCCCAAAGTAGCCGGAAAGGGAATAGCCTTGCTGAATGAAGCACAGATCAAAACACATTTGGGGATCTTGTCAGAGGAATGTGCCCACCATCATCGGCATTTCTTGAAAAGCATTCAACACCGAAGAAGTTTCGTTACTCTTAAATGGGCTGAGAGTGAAGATGGAATTTTTGCACCGCTCAGCTCAGATACATCTCCTGAAGAGATCACCTGGATTTCTTCAAATTGGTCTAGACAATACGCCCATAAATTGCGAGCTCAACATTCAGCCATCATCGTCGGCAGCACAACCTTTCTCAAGGATGAGCCAAAGCTCACTACAAGACATTGGGCTGGAAACACTCCAACACCTTTTATCCTGACAAGTGACACACGGTTTTTACATGAAACCTTTCATCCAAACCTGAGCAATTTCTCAATACTCTTTATTCACAATCACCTCACTTCTACCCCAAGTCCAATAGAGAAATCTTCTTCTAGAGTGCTCTGGGCGAAAAGTTTAAAAGAAGGCCTAGAACAATTGTACGCCTTTGGATATCCCTCTGTACTTATTGAAGGTGGCGCAGCTACCTTGCAAAATTTCATCGATCAGAATTTATGGGATGAAATTGTGGTGTTTAAGGCTTCAAAAAAGCGTTACACAGGATTAAAGGCCCCGAAGTACGAAGAGTTAAAGAAGAAAGAAAGAAGCGGCGAAGATGTCGTACTTCACGCCTTAAATCGAAAGAAGTTTATCGATTAATCCGCTACCGCTTTTGCCAATACTTCGCGAAGATATTCAGGCACCGCCATCGGTTTAAACGTGTCGGCTTGAATACATACCAATCGCACTACACCTTCTACCAATAATTGGTTGTTTTCGTTGAATATTTCACTGTGAAATTCTATAGACGATCCACCTAATTCACTCACCCAAGTTTCAATGCGTAAAAGATCATCATAACGGGCTGGGTAGCGGTAATTTAGAGCAGCGTGAACTACCGGGAGCAGCACCCCATTTTTCTCTAATTCCGCATACGAAAATCCAAGGTCTCTCAACCACTCTACTCTTGACAACTCTAAGTAATTCAAATAGTTAGAGTGATACACCACCCCCATTTGGTCTGTCTCAGAATAACGCACTCTCACCTGTATTTCTCCCTTGTTTTTCATGTTAGTAAATGATTAAGCGAATGTAAACAGACTAGGCTCTAGAGTTATGATAAAAAAAGAAATATTACAACCCTATTTTTATTTTTTTTAACCAAAAGAAGTGAACATATTTGCTTCGACGCTCAGGACCTCATCTTGAGTCTTTGTACATTCATTTGTAGCGAATTTAAGAATACCTAAAACAACTCTTTTGAAGATGTCTGCGGAATACGTTTGGAAACAATGTCTGTCTTTTATTGAAGACAACATTCAACCTCAGGCGTATAAAACATGGTTTGAACCCATCATTCCGGTCAAGCTTCAAGATCAAGCGTTGAGCATTCAAGTACCAAGCAAATTCTTTTATGAATGGCTCGAAGAGCATTACGTTAAATTGCTTCGTGTAGCGCTAAGAAAAGAGCTTGGCGAAAATGCCAAATTGGTCTATGTGATCAAAATGGAAAACGCTGACAAATCATCTTCATTTACAGAGCAGATTCCAAGCAAACCTAAAAGTCTTTTTGCTCCTCAAGAGATAGACGTGCCTATTGTGGCCAAAGATCCTGGTCTAAAAAATCCATTTGTTATACCAGGGATTCGCAACATAAAAATCGACGCCCAACTCAACGCCTCATATAGTTTCGAAAACTTTTTAGAAGGGGAATCGAATCGATTAGCGCGATCAGCCGGTCAGGCCGTTGCCAACAAACCAGGAGGAACCTCTTTTAATCCGCTGCTTATTTTCGGTAATGTTGGGCTCGGAAAAACCCACCTGCTGCATGCTATAGGTGTGGATATTAAAGAAAAATATTCTGAGAAGACCATTCTATATATTTCAGCCGAGAAGTTTACCCAGCAATACATAGAGTCCGTAAAGAACAACACGCGAAACGATTTTATTCATTTCTACCAGCTCATAGATGTATTATTAATCGATGATGTACAGTTTTTAGCAGGAAAAAGCGGAACTCAAGATGTGTTTTTCCACATCTTCAATCACCTCCATCAAAACGGCAAACAAGTGGTGTTAACTTCAGATAAAGCGCCGGTTGATATGCAAGATATTGAACAGCGTTTGCTTTCGCGATTCAAATGGGGACTCTCTGCTGAACTCAGCCCGCCAGATTACCAAACTCGGGTGGCCATTCTCAAAAATAAACTCTACCTCGACGGCATGGTGATGCCCGAAGAGATCATTGACTACATTGCTCAAAACATTAAGAGCAACATCAGAGAACTCGAAGGAGCGATTATTTCTCTCATTGCGCAAGCCTCGTTTAATAAAAAAGAAATCAATCTTGAGCTCGCGCAACAAGTCGTAGACAAGTTTGTGAAGAACACTAAAAAAGAGGTGTCCATCGAGTACATTCAGAAAATGGTGGCGGATTATTTCGAAATGGATTTAATCACGCTGCAATCTAAAACTCGCAAACGCCATATTGTTCAGGCAAGACAACTGGCTATGTATTTTGCAAAGCGCTTTACCAAAGCCTCCTTGGCAAGCATCGGTTCTCAAATTGGAAAACGAGACCATGCTACTGTATTGCATGCCTGCCGCACCGTTGAAAATCTAGCGGATACCGACAAGCAGTTCAAAAAATATATCGAAGATCTTTCTAAGAAGTTTTCTTAGCGCAACGATCGCCTCAGCCCTCTATGGATAACGGCCTGCTTTATCTTATCCCCGTACCCTTAGGAGCTTCGGATGTCTCTAATTCTTTACCCCAAGGCGTAATCGATATCGTAAAGTCACTGACCTACTTCATTGTTGAAAACGAAAAGACGGCAAGACGGCACTTAAAACAAATTCATCCGCAAATCGATCAGTCTTCTCTTTCTCTTCAAGTGCTCAACCTAAACACTCCGAATGAAGAGATTGAAACCATGTTAAAGCCTTGTATACAAGGACACCCCGTCGGTTTACTGTCAGAGGCCGGATGCCCTGCAGTAGCAGATCCAGGGGCTTTAGTTGTAAGAAAATGCCATGAGCTTGGCATTCGTGTTCATCCTCTAATTGGCCCTTCATCGATTCTTCTGACCCTAATGGCAAGTGGACTGAATGGTCAGCGTTTCGCCTTTCACGGATACCTTCCGCACGATGCAAGCGAAAGAAAAAAACAATTGAAACTCCTCGAGCGAGAATCCATGCTGCATCAGCAAACCCAATTGTTCATGGAAACTCCGTATAGAAACGACAAATTACTCAAGGAGCTCCTCGAACACCTGAGCATGAATACCTTATTGACCGTCGGTGTTGAAATGAGTCTCTCTACTCAAGAAATCTACTCACGTCCGATAGTGGAGTGGCTGCGAAAACCCATCCCGTCCCTGCACAAAAGACCGAGTATTTTCGCTATTCTAAAAGAAGGCTAGTCACCGCTTAATTTGACGACTATTCAACCACGAAGCGTAAGCCTCAGCCTTTTCTTTGTGCTCGGAAAGTGTTTTTGAAAAGTGATGGTACCCGATTCGAGTACTGTCTGCCACAAAATAGAGATAATCGTGCTTCTCTGCTTCTAAAACAGCGTCGATATAATCAATCTCGGGCATGTGTATCGGTCCAGCCGGAAGCCCATTAACAAAATAGGTATTATAGGGCGATTCTATCTTTAAGTCTCTGTAGAGCACCCGCCGCACCACCGTGTCGAAGTTTGCGTAACGTTCTTTCAACGCATAGATCACCGTGGGGTCTGCTTGAAGCTTCATCTTTAGCTTTAAACGATTCAAATATACCCCTGCTATTGTCTTTGACTCTTCTCGTTTAGTCGATTCTTTATATACAATGGATGCTAAGGTATAGACCTCTGAAGGAGAGAGCTTGCGATCATGCGCCTTCTGCATCCGTTGATCATCCCAAAATCGCGAGTGTTCTTTCAACATTCTAGCCCTAAACTGGGTCGCTGAGGTGTTCCAATAGAATTCATATGTATTCGGAATAATCAAGGACAACGCCGTATTCGTATTCAACTTGGTTTGAAACAGAAAGTCACGCTCATTAAACGCTTTTATCAATGACACACTATCTGCCTCAATAAAGTGGCTGACATAGCCCAATACATCTTCGAGTCGTTCTTTGGCAGGGATAATCACTTGAATTGGAAGGTTTTCAGAACGCAACACATTGATGATATCATTGTTATTCATTCCCTTGAGCAAAACAAACCTCCCGGGTTTAAATCGATCATAATATCCTTTCTGCTTGGCCAAGGTGACGAAATCATTTGGGTTTTTCAGAAGAGGGAATAATTGCTCGAGAACTTCATTTATCGAGGCATCACTCTCAACAAAAATCACTCGCTCTTCTTGATCAAAATTGGTGTTATCTGCTAGAATAACTCGATAACTCAGGTAAGCGAGCACCCCCAGTAAGAGCAAACCCAAAATGGCGGATAAAGTCACTGCACGTTTTAGCATATTACAATATCAATTGAAAAAAATACTCATCTATATAGTCCGGACTTCTGTAGATCCAATCGGTTCGAACCCCAGAAAGGGTAAAACCAGCCGATTCGAATAAACGTTTACTTACCAAATTATCTGCAGCAACAGTTGCGGCTAGTTGATGGCAATCTAAACTGCTTTTCGCATATCCCGAAATCAGCCTGAGTGCCCTTTTCGCATATCCTTTGCGCCGAAACTCAGAAGTAATGACAATACCAATCATTGCCCTGTGATGTTTGGGGCTAAAATCAAATAGGTCAACGAGTCCTACTGGATGGTTTTCGTGCTGAATCACCAATCGAAGCTGTTTGACCGAATAAATATCTCTTTGTGCATTCTCTATGTAATTCGACAAGAGCTCTGAAGAAAAGGGGGTCAAAGTTTCAGAAACAGGCCATAATTCAGTCTCATTCTCAAGATGGTAAAGCCAATCTAAATCTGAAGGCTCTAAGGCCCTTAATGACAACTCGTTATCTCTAAGTGAAAATCCTATGGCCACTGGAGTGTTCCTTTAAATACAAATTGCGCGGGACCAATGAGAGTAATCCCTTCATATACCCCATTATTTACTTGAAAGCGCACTTCTAAGTCGCCACCCACAGCCGTAACCTTTACCTGTTTTCCCTGAACACGTCCCGTTTTATGAGCACTGATTGCGGCAGCAGTAATTCCGGTTCCACACGCATGGGTTTCATCCTCCACGCCACGTTCATAAGTGCGTATGGCCAAATGGTTTGCTCCAAGGACTTCAACAAAATTCACGTTACATCCGTCCTTGTTATATCGATTCCGCATTTTCTTTCCTTGCTCATAAACAGCAACCTCGTGCAAGGGGGTGGTTACCCATTCAACGTGATGCGGGGATCCAGTATGGCAATAGCACGACGTATCGTCATTGTTTAAGATCTCTGAAACAGGATGCAATTCAAGTGCTACCTGTCCATCTTCTTCAACTCGCGCTTTATAAAGAGTCGATTTCAATCGAAAGGTCATCGACTTAGAAATACCTTTCAGATCAAAGGCGAAGCGAGCTATACATCTTCCGCCGTTGCCGCACATCATTCCTGAAGAACCGTCAGCATTGAAATAACTCATCTCAAAATCAGCTGTTTCGCTCGAGGTTTGTTTAAACACCATCAATCCATCCGCCCCAATCCCATAACGCCTTTTACACCAAAGAGCGACCTGCGAAGCCTCTACTCTTTGGTCACCCAGATCTGAAGAATCGATAATGATAAAGTCATTTCCGGCTCCGTGGTATTTATAGAAAGTTATCGGCTTCTTCATTGAGGTGCAAGATAATTGTTTTTCATGCGTCGACCTATGCGTTAAAGCAGCGTTAAAGCCGTTTTATAAGTTCAAAAAGAATTAGAAATTTGAAAAAAAATAATGCGTTATGAAGAAATCACTTAGTTATCTATTTGTCGGAGTAAGTGCTGCACTTATTGCTCTTTTAGCGCAGCACCTAATTATCAATCCCAATGAACGCACTGTTTTCGAACGCGAAGAGGTTCCTGTGTTCAAAACGGCGTCTTTTGCGGCCTCACCGAATTCTAACTTTGTCGAGGCTGCTGAAAAAACGGTCAATGCAGTAGTACACGTAAAAAATGTAACCCTTGACCGTACCCCTCAATCCTTAGTCGACTTTTTTTACGGATACGAATCCTTTCAACAACCACAAATCGGAACGGGTTCTGGGGTGATTATTTCACCTGACGGTTACATAGTTACAAATCATCATGTCATCGAAGATGCTCAATCTCTTGAAGTTACCTTAAACAATAACCAAACCTTCGAGGCACGGATTGTAGGTTCTGATGCGACCTCAGATATCGCTCTATTAAAAATCGAATCTAAAAAAGAGCTCCCCTACCTCGCTTTCGGCGATTCGGATCTTTCAGCCATCGGTGAGTGGGTACTCGCTGTCGGAAACCCCTTTAACCTCACCTCTACGGTAACTGCTGGTATCATCAGTGCGAAAGCCCGATCGATTTCACCGATGAATACGATGTCTTTTATCCAAACTGATGCGGCCGTCAATCCCGGAAATAGTGGTGGTGCCCTAGTGAATACCCGAGGCGATCTCATAGGAATCAATACGGCCATCAAATCCCGAACAGGTTCTTATGTAGGCTATTCTTTTGCCGTTCCGAGTAACATCGCGAAAAAAGTGGTTGAAGACCTCTTAGAGTATGGGTCGGTACAGAAGGGAATCTTAGGAATCACCACATTAAGATCGAGTTCCAAGGAGGCTATCGAACAGGGTCTCGATCAAATTGAGGGCGTGTATATCGCAGGAGTTTCTACAAATTCTGGAGCGGATAAAGCCGGTCTTAAAGAAGGAGACATTATACGATCTGCTGATGGTGTTACTATCAAGAATTTCACGGGTCTGACGGGACACTTGTCTTCAAAACGACCAGGCGATACCGTGCATTTGGTGATAGAGCGCGATGGTGAGCGCATTGAAAAGGATGTGGTTCTAACCAAGAATGAAATCATTGATCTACCCTACCTTGGAATGCGGGTAGAAAACCTTTCAAGTGAAGAGAAAAAGGCGTTTTCAATTGATGGCGGGGTAAAAATCATCGCTGTCGCTGAGTATTACCGTTCGTATGACCTAGAAAATAAGGTCATCATTGCAATCGACGGAAAGCCTGTAAAATCGATTGAAGACGCTGAAAAGCTCGCTGAGGCCAGCCGTTCTTCAAAACGAGCAATCACCTTAGTCAATGAAAAGGGCGAAAAGGAAACGCTGATATTTAATTAGCTTTGGGGGTGAAATTTTACCCATGTTGCAGATTGATATCATCTCTGTGGTGCCCGATTTACTCGAAAGTCCATTTCGCCACTCCATTTTAATGCGCGCCATTGACAAAGGACTCGTCAATGTCAACATCCATGACCTGCGCGATTTTGGGTTGGGTAACTACAGACAAGTAGACGATTATCAATTCGGCGGTGGAGCTGGCATGGTACTTATGGCTGAACCACTTAATGCCCTGCTAGAAAAACTTACCGCCGAACATTCTGCAGACGCCATCATTTATTTAACCCCCGACGGTGTGCCATGGAAACAGTCTTCAGCCAATGCGATGTCCCTCAAGAAGCGTCTCATTTTAATATGTGGTCATTACAAAGGAATCGATCAACGAATTAGAGATTTATGGGTGAGCCACGAAGTTTCAATCGGCGACTATGTGCTCTCTGGAGGAGAATTAGCTGCTGCGGTACTTGCCGATAGCATAATTCGTCTGTTACCCGGGGTATTAAACGATGCGGGATCTGCCCTGAGCGACTCGTTTCAAGATAATTTGCTTGCTCCACCGGTCTACACTCGACCTGCTGAATTTAAGGGACTTCACGTACCTGATGTGCTCTTAAGCGGCAACTTCAGTGCCATTGAGCAATGGCGCGAAAACGAAGCACTACGTCGAACCAAAGCGCGAAGGCCTGACCTTCTAGACGACTGAAATTGCTTGAAAAGACTATAGTATTTACCAAAATAAAGTATTACTTTTGCCGTCAGTTTTTAAAGATGTTCCGCCATGGAGAATTTAGTACAATACGTAGAGAACAAGTTTGTAGCGAAGAAAGATTTCCCAGATTTTAGTGCTGGTGACACCATCACTGTGTACTACGAAATCAAAGAAGGAGAAAAAACGAGAACTCAGTTCTTTAAAGGCGTGGTCATTCAAAGACGCGGTAGTGGTAGCACCGAAACATTCACTATCCGCAAAATGTCAGGTACTGTAGGTGTAGAACGAGTGTTTCCTATCAACATGCCTGCACTTCAAAAAATTGAAGTCAATAAACGAGGTAAAGTACGTCGTTCACGTATTTTCTACTTTAGAGATTTGACAGGTAAAAAGGCTAGAATCAAAGAAGAAAGAAACTAAAAGGCTTCTATTCTTGAAAACTTCGTAATGCCGTGTTAAGATTTTCTTCACGGCATTTTTTGTGTCCTATATTTGCCATTTTAGGACAACCACAAGATAAACTTAATCGATAAAAGCGCGTATGAGCACGATCTATTACACGATGACAGATGAAGCGCCAGCACTGGCCACCAATTCTTTTCTTCCATTAATTAAGAAGATTACAGAAAGCGCCGGCGTTACTTTTAAGGTAAAAGATATTTCGCTTTCTAGTCGAATTTTAGCAGCATTTTCGAATGAACTCCCTGTAGCCTTTCGTACTGAAGATGCTCTAGCACAACTTGGTGAGTTAGCAAAAAAAGAAGATACTACCATCATCAAATTGCCAAATATTAGTGCCTCAATGACTCAATTAAAGGCAGCGATTAAGGAATTACAAGAGCGTGGTATCCCTGTACCTGATTATCCAGATCAACCAAAAAATGAGGTTGAGAAGGAGATCAAAGCAAAATACGACAAAGTAAAAGGGAGTGCCGTGAATCCGGTACTAAGAGAAGGCAACTCTGACCGAAGAGCGCCTAAAGCGGTGAAGAATTTTGCGAAAAATAATCCTCATAGCATGGGCCAATGGAGCCCTTCAAGTGGCACTCGAGTAAAAACAATGCAGGCAGGCGACTTCAAACACAATGAGCGCTCACTTACCATTGAGAAAAATCGCAAGGTGTCCATTGTGCTACATAGCACCGAAGGCAAAACAGAAGTATTAAAATCTTCTTTAGGCCTGGTGAAAGATGAGATTATTGATGTCAGTGTGATGCAAAAACAGGCGCTTCAATCCTTTTTTAAGGAAGCCTATGCTGAAGGCATGAAAGATAATTTGCTATACTCACTTCATCTTAAGGCGACAATGATGAAAGTCTCGGACCCGATCATTTTTGGTCATGCGATTACGGTCTACTTTGAAGAGGAATTCAATGCCTTCGCGAGTGTTGTTAAAGAATTAGGAATCCATCCTAACGAAGGGCTTCAGAGCGTGCTTACTCGACTTGAGAGCAGCGGAACCGAGCAGGCTGTGCGCTTTCACGAGGCACTGACAAAAAAACTGAATACCCACAAGCACTGGGCAATGGTGAATTCAGACAAAGGAATCACGAATTTACATGTGCCAAGTGATGTGATCATTGACGCCTCTATGCCAGCTATGATTCGCAGTTCAGGTAAAATGTATGATGCTTCAGGGGCACTGAGAGATACCCTAGCAATCATTCCAGATAGCTCTTATGCTGCGGTGTATCAAACTACTATTGATTTTTGTAAAGCGAACGGAGCGTTTGACCCTTCTACTATGGGAACCGTTCCAAATGTTGGTCTAATGGCCCAAAAAGCTGAGGAGTACGGTTCTCACGATAAAACATTCGAAATAAGCACTTCTGGAAGGGTATCGATTGTTGATGAAGAATCGAAGGAAACCCTCATTGAAATGGCAGTCGAAGCTGGAGACCTATGGCGCATGTGTCAAGTAAAAGATCCTGCGGTAAAGAATTGGGTATCGCTAGCTGTTGAACGTGCCAGACTATCAAAGACGCCAGCCATTTTTTGGCTTGACCAAGATCGCGCTCATGATGCCGAACTAATTAAAAAGGTAAAGAAGTACTTAGCCGATGAAAACACTCAAGGATTAGATATTCGCATCCTATCGGTAGCCAATGCCACCTTAGAAACCCTTAGGCGATTAAAAGAGGGCCAGGATACCATTTCGGTTACAGGAAATGTATTGAGAGATTATTTAACCGACCTCTTCCCTATTCTCGAAGTAGGAACTTCTGCCAAAATGCTTTCGATCGTTCCGCTGATGAACGGA
>JBJOGS010000076.1:0-5580 GCA_046048095.1 Bacteroidota bacterium | reverse complement strand
AGGCACTGCTCATCACCGCTTACGATTTGGCATCGGCTGATGAACAAGGTATGCGACGTGCTGTAGAAACAGCTAAAGCCTATCAGAAGCAAGGATATGTTATTTATGGAATGACGGCCTCTTCTGATGCGACTATAGCTGCTTTTTATAAACGCTTCGGATCGGTTTTTTATTGGCATTTGGCCGACCAAACTACCGTCAAGACTATTGTGAGGTCAAATCCAGGGGTGCTTTTTTTAGAAAGAGCTACTATTATTGATAAGAGACATTTTAAAGACCTATAAAATTCAAATTATGAGAACTGCTGTTGTTGCTGCGAATTGGAAAATGAATAACGACCTCAATGAGGCAAAAGAACTAGTGCACTCGCTCTTAGCGGGATATAGCCCCTCTGCTGTAGAAGTCTATATCGCTCCGCCATTTGTTCACCTTCAATCAGTGCACACGATGATCGCAACAAGTGGGTTGCAACTTGCTGCCCAAAATATGAATGCGGCCGCAAGCGGTGCCCATACCGGAGAAATTTCTTCAGCCATGCTCAAGTCAGTCGGTGCCTCTACCGTTATTCTAGGACACTCTGAGCGTCGAGACCTCTATGGTGAGACCGATGCGCAAATCAATGCGAAAGTAAAAAGCGCCCTTTCAGCAGAAATGAAAGTGATTTTTTGTTTTGGAGAGCAATTAGGTGAGCGAAAGGCCGCCGCCCATTTCGATGTGGTAAAATCACAGCTCTCAGAGGGGTTGTCGGGGCTAAGCCTCAATCAGATGTCATCGGTTATTTTAGCCTACGAGCCTGTATGGGCTATTGGCACCGGCGAAACCGCTTCTCCAGAGCAGGCTCAAGAAATGCATGCTTTTATACGCGACTTTTTGCGAACTCGCTTCTCAGAAGAGATTGCTGAACACACCCGTATACTTTATGGCGGAAGCGTGAAGCCATCTAATGCCGCCGAGCTTTTTGCGAAACCCGATATCGATGGTGGTTTAATAGGAGGAGCCTCTCTGCAGGCGAATGATTTCTTGGCGATAGTAAAAGCGGCCTCCTAATGGCAGACGGAGTTTACCTGGCCTATACCTTTAGGCTAGCAGATCCTGAAACAGCACGTGAGGTATTGCTTGCAGAACTTTCTGAATTGCCTTTTGATACTTTTGAAGAAACTCATGACGGATTAATTGCCTATGTCGATAAGCGTCATATGCAGGTGATCGAGCTTCATGCTGAACGTGATTTTCCTATCACCAGTGGATTAACAGAAGTCGTTGAATTGAAAGTAGATGAGATTCAGCAAGAGAATTGGAATGCCAAATGGGAGAGTAGTTTTGAACCCATTCAGATTGCCGATCGTATCGCTGTTCGCGCTCCTTTTCATGCCTCATGTGGGGTAGACATCGAACTTATTATAGAGCCTAAGATGAGTTTTGGCACGGGTCACCACCAAACAACGTACCAGATGCTTCAGGGAATCGATGATCTAGATTTGGACAGAAAGACCGTGTTGGATGTAGGTTGTGGTACTGCAGTACTAGCCATTCTGGCAGCTAAAAAAGGAGCGGTTGAGGTAGAAGCATTCGATTGTGACGATTGGTGTGTCGATAATAGTATAGAGAATGCCCAGCGCAATAGCGTCTCACTTAAGGTATGGCAGGCAAGCGATTTTGAAGCGATTCAGAAACAGTATGATGTGCTTCTGGCCAACATTAACAAGAATGTTTTGATGGCGCAGGTGAAGGATTATGCGCGTGTTCTTAAGCGACAAGGGGTCATTTTAATCAGTGGATTTTATTTCGAAGATCTTGAAGATTTAAAAGAGGTCTTTGAGCAGCACGGGTTTACCTATCTCAGCCATACGTTGAAGGATAACTGGGTTTGCGCAAAATTTTTACTTTAGTATATGCGTTTTTCAAGAGAACAGTTTGAAGAAGCGGAAGAGCTGCTCACTGAAACGGCCGAAGTCATCGAGCGTCAGATCATTCTGTTCAATGATGATGTCAATACCTTCGATCATGTCATCGAGACATTAATTCGCGTTTGCGAGCATACCGAAGAACAAGCTCACCAGTGTTCACTTATTGTGCATTACAAAGGAAAGTGCAGTGTAAAGAACGGCCCTTATGACGAGCTGAAACCGCGTTGTAGCGCACTGCTCGATGCGGGATTAAATGCCGAAATACAATAAAGTTTAAGGGGTTCTGTAAAGCTTGCCTAAGCGCATGGCTTTTTTGTAGGTATGAAGGCCATTGTTGAGTACATGTCCACGTAACTCTTTCATTCGCACATAGAGATTTGCCCCTCTTTCGATGGTGCTTTGAAAACTTTCTTTAGAGATCAAGGCGTCTTCAGAGAGTTCGGTCAATCGCAATCCTTGGGTCGGAAATTCGGGTTGCTGGCTACTTCGTTTCCAGATTAGGGCGGCAGACTTGGCTCCGGCAGCGTTTCCGAAGGTATAATCTAGCACTAGTGTATACACCACGGTTTGATTTTGAACTGCACAGTTTTCGCAATCGATGAAGCTGGGTTGATAATTAAAACGCTTTTCGGCCTCCTCAAAGAGCAAGCTTAGTCCGGTCACGTAGATTTCATTATCGTTGATTGAAAAAACAATTTGCTGCGGCTGGTCTACGGGTTTGACATTGTTCAGCGAAATTTTGCCGATTTGAGCCTGCAGCGCAATCGAAAAGAATAAGAATAGTCCTGTGGTTATACGCATGCGACGAATGTACGCTAAAAGCCATAGCGTTTCAAGCGCTCATGAGCTGTGCTTTGGTTTTAATGAGACGCGCAATAATGTACAGAAGCCATCCGAATGGACCCGCCATGAAAGTAAAGACTAAAAAGACAGGAATGAGATAGCGCGAAAAACCCAGTTTACTAGCGTCTTTGGCGATGGTGATACCGGCAAGCAGGTCAAAGGCGAGGTAGTGCAGCCATCCGGCTAGTACCGCCTCTTCATTAGCGAACAGATTCTGAAGCCCTTTTAAGGTTGAGAAGTCTGCAAAACTGTCGAAACTGAAGGTAGTGACCAATAGATAGGCATAGCTTACCGCAAAAACCAAAAGGACAAAATTTAATAGAATCTTTCTCACTACCGCTGACTGTGGGGCAATGAAGAGTATCAGCCATGCAAAGAAGGCAAAGGCATTAAAGAAGGCAAAGGCCGATTCGGCCGTTTCAAAAAAGGGCATATTAATAGGATTTACGTTGGTGTATCTTATGAGCCTCTTCTTCGAGAAAGTCAAGAATATGGCGCACTTGAATATCGATGTTTTTTATGCGATTCATACGGTGAATGAGGGTTCTTTTTCGCGGATTACCCAACTGATCAAAGGTCTTCTTGGCGACGGGGTCTTGGTCTAATAATTCGTGCATCACTTCTGGGATGTCTACCCCTAGAGGATCAGGATCTACAGTGAGTTTATAGGTGATGAGGTCATGTTCTTTTTTCTCGAGAGCTTCAATGTAACGCTTCGCGATGAGAATGAAATAGGCGCCTTTGCCTAGTGGATTTAGTCCGCATCGGATCGATATGCGCTTATCAAGCTCACAAATGATTCTTGTTTTGGCCCCTTCAGGCAGGGATTGCACCAGCTCGGCACTGAGGGGTATGTGAAAGAATCCTCCGCGATTGAACGGCAGTTTCGTTAGATTTTGTTGTCCTTCTTGGATGCGCATAGGGTTGAACCAATTCTTCTAAAAGTAGGGAAAAGAATGGTGACGGTGTTATAAGTATAACGCTAACTCTCGCAACTAATCCTTTATCTGATGAGGTTATTCCTTTTGGTAGTCCTATTATTCAATCAAGTAGCACTCGCACAAATTCATTTTGACGCCTCGATAGGATATACTCCAAATGGAGGATTGACTGAGACTCGCGTAGCTGTTTTTGTGAATCCTAAAACGGCATTCACAGCTTCTGCCGCGTTATTTACTGATGGAAATTACTACGAGACCTTTCCAAGACTGGGTGTAACGAAGCTGTTTCGAACTAAAAACAAAAATTGGAAGCTCTTAACCTTTGGCCTGCATGTGGTGTCAAGTGTTGGAGGTGAATACAAACATGCCGAAGTCTATAAGCAGGGGTTGATTGAATTCAGTCCGTTTTTGAATGTAAGAGCTCCTATTTTAAGGTTGTACCGTGATTGTAAATGCGGAACTGAAAGGGGTCTTACCCTCGAGCTGGTAGGCGATGCGAATTTGGATTATCCCTATGTAGGTATTGGTTTTAGGAATGGGTTTGATTGAGCGATGATTAAAAATATGGAATCCGCTGTATTGAATAAATATTTCGGATGAAAAGTAGAGGATTGTTGTAATTTGAGGTTAAATCTAACCCAATAATGAAAACCCTTCTCTACACCTTGCTAGCAATACTAGCGCTAGCCTCTTGTTCTAAGGAAGAAGAGGTGGTTACCCCACCTGCTCCTAATAAGTATACTCTTACAGTATCTGCTGAGACTGGTGGAACGGTTAGCACTGAAGGAGGATTGTATAACGAAGGATCTAAGATTACTGTTACCGCTACTCCAGATGGTATGTATCTGTTTAAAGAGTGGTCTGATGGATCTACTCAGAACCCTAGAGAGATTACTGTCACGTCGAACCTTACCCTTAAAGCTAGCTTTATTAAGAAGACCTATCCGCTAGCAGTGACTGTAGAAGGAGAAGGAACGGTATCTGAAGAGGTCATCGTTCAAGGATCCACCACTGAGACGGAATACAACGCAGGGACTACTGTTAGACTTACGGCTACCCCTAACGAAGGATGGGTATTTGCGGGATGGAGTGGTGATGTAGAATCGGAGGAGCTAGTGATTGAAGTGCTAATTGAGAAAGGCACGTCCTTAGTGGCATTATTCATAAAAGATTCCATAGCAATATCTATCGACATTAGAGGTAATGGGAAGATTAACAATTCCATTGAAAATTATCAGATCGTTTTAAACCTAGGCGAGTCAATTAGCTTACAAGCAGAATCTACAGATGATCATTCTATTTTTCTAGGTTGGAGTGGGGATCTTATAACCTCTGAAAACCCTTTGATAATAGCTCCGGAATCGAATCTTAACCTAATTGCAAACTTCCTAGATAAGGAGTCAATACAAAATATTGGAATAACAGGGGAAGGGGAAATTGTATTTGACAGTTACATCTACAACGACTCAAATAATGAAGAAATAATTGGATTTGAGGTTCGTGCCTTACCTAAGCCGGGGTATTCTTTCAGAGGATGGAATGGTATTTCAACATTATTTTACGGAGGAGTTGAAGTAAGTAAAAACCCTATTGAAATAGATTTAACTCAACGCCTAAATAATGGTCCATTAGATGCATTTTTTGTTCCAGAGGACGGTAATTATGAGGAGATAAAAACTCTATTCCAGATTATAAAATACCCTTTTGATAAAGATGGTATAAATGAAATTCTTGAAGGGACTGGGGGTGCAGCCGCGGGAGCAGCGTTTTATGAGAATGAAACGGGCAAGTACATAATTTTTATGCCCAACTATCCAAATAATTATGTTTCTAGCAAGGATGGTCTCCCGAGAATGGGTGCTACGATATACAGATTAGAGGATGATGGA
>JBJOGS010000075.1:0-10400 GCA_046048095.1 Bacteroidota bacterium | reverse complement strand
TTGTACCATCATTCAGGCTGGACCATGCGTGGTTACCCAAGTCAGAACCGAAGAGGTTGATGGGTATAATGCGCTTCAACTGGGTTTCGATGACAAGGCAGAAAAACGTGCGACTAAGGCCGAAATCGGCCACGCCAAAAAAGCCGGAACTTCTCCTAAAAAGAAGCTCGTCGAATTCCAGAATTTTAGTGGTGGACATCAGTTAGGTGACTTGATTGATGTCTCTTTATTCAGTGAAGGCGAGTTTGTCGATGTGATCGGCACCTCAAAGGGTAAGGGTTACCAAGGCGTGGTAAAACGCCATGGTTTTGCCGGTGTTGGACAGTCTACACATGGTCAGCATAATAGACTTAGAGCACCTGGTTCAATCGGAGCTGCTTCCTATCCTGCCCGCGTTTTCAAAGGTCTTCGTATGGCAGGCCGTATGGGTGGCGATACAGTAACCGTTGAAAACCTTCAAGTGGTGAAGATTGACGCTGAAAAGAATCTTATTGTAGTAAAAGGCTGTGTTCCTGGTCACAAGAACGCATACGTAACAGTGCAGAAATAATGGAACTAGAAGTTTTAGATCGCAACGGAAAATCTACAGGCAGAAAGGTGAGCCTTTCTGACGCTGTTTTTGGAATTGAACCGAACGAGCATGCAATTTATCTAGATGTGAAACAATACTTGGCTCATCAGCGTCAAGGAACTCACAAGTCTAAAGAGCGTGCTGAGATTGCTGGAAGTACTCGAAAGCTTAAAAAGCAAAAGGGTACAGGTACAGCGCGTGCTGGCTCGATTAAGTCTCCTGTGTTTAGAGGGGGTGGACGTATTTTTGGACCACGTCCTCGTACCTACGAGCAGAAATTGAATAAAAATGTGAAGCGTTTAGCTAGAAAGTCTGCACTGAGTTTGAAATCTCAAGGCCAGGCGCTACATGTCATCGAAGACTTTAACTACGATGCGCCAAAAACCAAAAGCTTTGTGGAGCTATTGGAAACACTGGGCATTCAAAACAAAAAGTCACTATTCGTGTTGGCAGACGTGAACAAAAATGTATATTTGTCGTCTCGAAATTTAGAGCAATCTAAAGTTGTAACTACCTCAGATTTAAATACTTACAACATTATGAATGCTTCAAACATTGTTGTTTCAGAAGCTGCAGTTGCTTTAATTGAAGAGAGTTTAACCAAATAATGGGGTCATGAGTGTACTGATAAAACCAATTATTACAGAAAAAATGACGGCGGATAGCGAGCTATTCAACCGTTATGGGTTTATCGTTGACCCTAAAGCGAACAAGCTTCAAATTAAAGAAGCTGTTGAAAAGGCTTACGGTGTTCGTGTAGAAAAGGTGAGAACCATGAATTACGGCCCTGAGCGTAGAACGCGATATACCAAAACAGGTATTCAGCACGGAAAGACGAACGCAGTTAAAAAAGCGATCGTTGATGTTGCTGAAGGAGATGCTATTGATTTTTACAGTAATCTATAATACGAACAGATGTCGGTTAGAAAATTAAAACCAATAACTCCAGGACAGCGCTTTAAGGTGGTGAATGGCTTTGACGCCATTACTTCTAGTACTCCTGAGAAGTCATTGTTGGCTCCGGTAAAAAGAACAGGAGGGCGCAACTCATCAGGTAAGATGACCGCTCCGCACCGTGGAGGAGGGCACAAGCGCCGCTACCGTATCATTGATTTTAAGCGAAACAAGTCTGGGGCTTCAGAGGTGTTAAGTATAGAATATGATCCGAACAGAACTGCATTTATTGCTTTGACACAGTTTGAGGACGGTGAAAAGCGTTATATCGTTGCTCCAAACGGCTTGTCTGTAGGTTCGAAGATTACCAGTGGAGCGGGTTCAACTCCGGATATTGGTAATGCTTTAAAATTGGCTGATATTCCTTTAGGAACGATTATTTCTTGTATTGAATTGCGTCCTGGACAAGGTGCCGTTATTGCAAGAAGTGCAGGTACTTTTGCCCAATTAATGGCGAAAGACGGAAAGTTTGTTACGATTAAGCTTCCTTCGGGTGAAACGCGTTTGATTTTGGCTGAATGCTTGGCGATGATCGGTGCAGTTTCGAATTCAGATCATCAACTTATCGTTTCAGGTAAGGCGGGTAGAAGCCGTTGGTTAGGTAGAAGACCACGTACACGACCAGTAGTGATGAACCCAGTAGATCACCCGATGGGTGGTGGAGAAGGGCGCGCCTCAGGAGGTCACCCTCGTTCTAAGAATGGTATTCCTGCTAAAGGATACCGCACTCGTTCTAAGACGAAAGATAGTAACAGATATATTGTAGAACGCAGAAAGAAATAATCCATGTCACGTTCATTAAAGAAAGGTCCGTTTATTCATCACAGCCTTGATAAGAAGGTTCAGGCTAACGTTGCTGCTGGTAAAAATGCAGTCATCAAAACTTGGTCTCGCGCCTCAATGATTTCACCAGATATGGTTGGTCAGACTATTGCGGTTCATAACGGGAAACAATTTGTTCCTGTGTATATCACTGAAAACATGGTAGGTCACAAGCTCGGTGAGTTTTCTCCTACCCGTTCATTCAGAGGTCACGCTGGTGCGAAAAATAAGGGTAAAAAATAATCTTGAGCTATGGGAGTTCGTAAAAAATTAATGGCAGACCGAATTAAGGAAGAGCGCAAGAGCATGGCTTTTGCCCGTCTTAATGATTGCCCTACGTCGCCTAGAAAAATGCGCTTAGTTGCTGATCTAGTGAGAGGAAAGCAAATTGAATTAGCCTTGGCTATTTTGAGATATAATTCGAAAGAGGCTTCTAAGCGTCTTGAAAAATTGGTGCTATCTGCGGTTGCGAATTGGCAAGCAAAGAATGAAAGTGCCGATGTGGAGTCAGCGAATTTATATGTAAAAGAGATCACCGTTGATCCTGGAACGATGTTAAAGCGTTTGCAAACTGCTCCTCAAGGAAGAGCGCACCGCGTGCGTAAAAGATCAAATCACGTAACTGTCGTTTTAGACTCAACTACTAACACCGAAGCAAAGTAAGAATATGGGACAAAAAACTAACCCTATTGGAATTCGTTTAGGAATCATCAGAGGATGGGAGTCTAACTGGTACGGTGGTAATGATTATGGTGATAAAATTGCCGAGGACGACAAGATCAGAAAGTATGTGAAAGCACGCCTTTCAAAGGCGAGTGTATCACGAGTGATCATTGAGCGCACCTTAAAGTTGATCACTATTACGATCACAACAGCACGCCCTGGAATTATTATCGGTAAAGCCGGCCAAGAGGTGGATAAGCTGAAAGAAGAATTAAAGAAAATTACCGCTAAGGACGTACAGATAAACATTCATGAGATTAAGCGTCCTGAGTTGGATGCTAACCTTGTGGCCGCTTCTATAGCTAGACAAATTGAAAATCGTATCTCGTATCGACGTGCGATTAAAATGGCTATCGCAGCTGCGATGCGCATGAATGCTGAAGGTATTAAAGTCATGATTTCTGGTCGCTTGAATGGTGCAGAAATGGCCCGTTCAGAATCGTACAAAGAGGGACGTATTCCGCTCTCTACCTTTAGAGCAGATATTGACTATGCTCTTGATGAGGCACATACCACTTACGGTCGTCTTGGAATCAAGGTGTGGATTATGAAGGGTGAGGTTTACGGAAAGCGTGAATTGTCTCCGCTTGTAGGTCTAGCCACGAATCAACCTAAAGGAAAACAAGAAGGTCCTAAGCGCCGTCGTAGAAAGTAATTAACACAACGTAAAGTAAGATGTTACAGCCGAAAAGAACCAAGTTCCGCAAAGCCCAGAAGGGCCGTATGAAGGGGATCTCTCAAAGAGGTCATCAATTATCTAACGGAATGTTTGGAATAAAATCAATGGACTCGATGTTCATTACCTCAAGACAAATTGAGGCTGCTCGTATTGCCGCTACTAGATTCATGAAGCGTCAAGGGCAGTTATGGATTAAAATTTTCCCGGATAAACCGATTACCAAAAAGCCTTTAGAAGTACGTATGGGTAAAGGAAAAGGTGCACCTGAGTATTTTGTTGCTGTGGTTAAGCCTGGACGAGTGCTTTTTGAAGTTGCTGGTGTGCCTAAAGAGGTGGCAGAAGAGGCTTTGAGACTTGCTGCCCAGAAACTTCCGGTAAGAACGAAATTTATTGTAGCTAGAGATTACGCGGCTGCTGAATAATAGTATACTAAGATGAAACAGTCAGAGATCCAACAGTTATCTAATGAAGAGCTTACTGCAAAGCTAGCTTCATTGAAAAAAGAATACGCAGACATGAAAGTGTCTCACGGGGTTTCTCAATTAGAGAACCCAATGGTAATTAGAGCTGCCAGAAAAACTGTAGCTCGACTTGCAACCGAATTGTCTAAAAGGGAATTACAATAACACCCTGGCCCTATGGAAAATAGAAACCTAAGAAAAGAAAGAATTGGTGTAGTAACCAGCAACAAAATGGAGAAGTCTATTGTTGTGTCTGAGGTGAAGCGCGTCAAGCATCCGATGTACGGAAAATTCGTTTTGAAAACCAAGAAGTACGTCGCTCATGACGAGAAGAATGATTGTAATGAAGGAGACACCGTGAAGATCATGGAGACACGTCCTATGAGTAAGCGCAAGTGCTGGAGATTAGTAGAAATTATAGAACGAGCTAAGTAATTCATTATGGTACAGCAAGAGTCTAGACTTAAAGTAGCCGATAACACTGGAGCAAAAGAGGTGCTTACCATCCGAGTGCTTGGTGGTACAAAAAGACGTTATGCGTCTTTAGGAGATAAAATTGTGGTTACCGTGAAAGAGGCAACTCCGAACGGAACAGTGAAAAAGGGTTCGGTATCAACCGCGGTGGTTGTTCGTACGAAGAAAGAGGTTCGTCGACCAGACGGATCATACATTCGTTTCGATGACAATGCCTGCGTTTTGTTGAATGCTGCTGGTGAGATGCGCGGTACACGTGTGTTTGGGCCTGTAGCAAGAGAACTTAGAGACCGTCAGTTCATGAAGATTGTTTCACTAGCTCCTGAGGTGCTGTAATTCAACTTATTATGATTAAACTAAAAGTTAAAACAGGAGACCAAGTTAGAGTGATTGCAGGAGAGCACAAGGGTGCAGAAGGGGCCATTCTAAAAATTGATCGTGAAAAAAATAGAGCGCTTGTTGAGGGTGTCAACTTAGTTTCTAAACACGAGAAACCGAGCGCTAAGAATCCTCAAGGTGGCATCTCTAAAAAGGAGGCCCCCATTCATCTTTCAAATCTCGCACTTATCGATCCAAAATCTGGTAAGACTACGCGAGTGAAGTATGAAGTGAGAGACGGAAAGAAGGTCCGAGTTTCGGTGAAGTCTAACGAAGTTATATAGTGTGATGGAATACACGCCAAGATTAAAAAAAGAGTATAAAGACCGCATCATTGCAGCGTTGAAAGAAGAGTTCGGGTACAAGAATTCAATGATGGTACCTAAGCTTGAGAAAATTGTGATCAGTCGCGGAGTGGGTGCTGCGGTGGCCGATAAGAAATTGGTTGACCAAGCAGTCGATGAGTTGACTTTGATTACTGGACAACGTGCTATTGCTACTATCTCTAAGAAAGACGTAGCCTCTTTCAAGTTGCGTAAGGGTATGCCTATTGGTGCGAAAGTGACCTTAAGAGGGGAGCGTATGTATGAGTTCTTAGATCGTTTGATCACTGTGGCGCTTCCTCGAGTAAGAGATTTTCAAGGAATTAAGGCTTCAGGATTTGACGGAAGAGGAAACTACAACCTTGGAGTGACTGAGCAAATTATTTTTCCTGAGATCAATATCGATAGGATCAATAGAATTAGCGGTATGGATATCACTTTCGTGACTACTGCGAATACAGATAAAGAAGCGAAATCATTATTAACTGAACTAGGTCTACCTTTCAAAAAGAACTAAGATGGCTAAAGAATCAATGAAAGCCCGCGAGCGTAAAAGGGCAAAACTTATAGCTAAATATGCGGCGAAACGCAAAGCCTTAAAGGAGGCTGGTGATTACGAAGCGCTTCAAAAGCTTCCTAAGAATGCCTCTCCGGTTCGTGCAAGAAACCGTTGCAAGTTAACTGGTCGTCCTAGAGGATATATGAGAACCTTCGGAATTTCTCGTGTTACATTCAGAGAGATGGCAAACCAAGGACTGATCCCTGGTGTAACTAAGGCTAGTTGGTAGACAATAAATTAAGAAAGTAAAAGATGGTAACAGATCCAATCGCAGACTATTTGACCCGTATTCGAAACGCGAATAGCGCTGGTCACCGTGTGGTCGAAATCCCTGCTTCTAACCTCAAAAAGGAAATCACAAAAATCCTTTTCGATCAAGGGTATATCTTGAGCTACAAGTTTGAAGAAAACACCGCTCAAGGAACGATCAAAATAGCGCTGAAGTATGATAAGGCGACTAAAGAGCCAGTCATTAGAAAAATTCAGCGCGTGAGTAAGCCTGGCTTAAGAAAGTACACAGGGTCTGACGATCTCCCACGAGTATTGAACGGCTTGGGGATTGCTGTAGTCTCTACCTCTCATGGGGTAATGACATCAAAGCAAGCCCGTGAACAAAAAGTAGGGGGCGAAGTGCTTTGCTACGTATACTAAGAAACTAAGAATTATGTCTAGAATAGGAAATAATCCCGTTAGAATTCCAGCAGGTGTTACTGTAGAGGTTCAAGGCCAAGAAATCACCGTTAAAGGAAAATTAGGCGAATTGAAACAGACCTTTGATGCTGTTGAAGTGAAGGTTGAGGATGCTAATGTTTATGTAACCCGTCCTTCAGATTCAAAAGAGCATAAGGCTAAGCACGGTTTATACCGCTCACTAGTCAATAATATGGTCAAAGGGGTTTCTGAAGGGTGGACCAAAGAATTGGAATTTGTTGGTGTAGGTTACCGCGCAAGCAACCAAGGTCAGACTTTAGATATCGCAGTAGGTTTCTCTCATAACATCGTTTTTGAGGTTGCCCCTGAAGTTAAAGTGGAGACTGTTTCTGAAAAAGGAAAAAATCCGATCGTGAAATTGACTTCACATGATCGTCAGTTAGTAGGGCAGGTTGCGGCTAAGATTCGTGCCTTCAGAAAACCAGAGCCTTACAAAGGAAAAGGAATCAAGTTTGTTGGAGAACAAATTAGAAGAAAAGCTGGTAAGTCAGCATAATATCATTGCGTTATGGCATTAAGTAAACTAGAAAGAAGGATCCGTATTAAGAGAAGAATTCGCAAGGTGTCTTTTGGTACCGCTGAAAGACCACGTTTAGCCGTTTTCAGAAGTAACAAAGAGATCTATGCCCAACTTATCAACGACGCAGAAGGGGTGACTATTGTTTCAGCCTCTTCTAGAGATAAGGGTCTTTCAACAGACGGAAACAAGATTGAACAGGCTGCTGCTGTCGGAAAAGCTATCGCAGAAAAGGCTGTTGCCAAGGGTATATCTGAAGTGGCGTTCGACCGTGGAGGGAACCTATATCACGGAAGAGTAAAATCACTGGCCGATGGTGCTAGAGAAGGTGGATTAAAATTCTAATTAGAGCTATGTATCAAAACTATAAAAACGTTGAGACCGTCAAGCCAGGAGGTTTAGAGTTAAAGGATCGTCTCGTAGGCGTTCAACGTGTCACGAAAGTGACCAAAGGAGGTAGAGCATTTGGATTCTCAGCAATCGTTGTTGTTGGGGATGAAAATGGTGTCGTTGGTCACGGTTTAGGGAAATCTAAAGAAGTAGCTACGGCCATCTCTAAAGCAGTTGAAGATGCTAAGAAAAATTTGGTGCGTATTCCGCTTGAAAAAGGAACCCTTCCTCACGAGCAAAAAGGCAAATTTGGTGGTGCAAGAGTATTCATCAAACCCGCTTCTCAAGGTACCGGGGTGATTGCCGGTGGTGCCGTTCGTGCGGTTCTTGAATCTGTAGGGGTACATGATGTACTTTCTAAGTCTCAGGGATCATCAAATCCGCACAACGTAGTGAAGGCGACTTTTGATGCACTGCTTCAGCTTCGTAATGCAAGAACTGTAGCGCGTCAAAGAGGAATCAGTCTTGACAAGGTTTTTAAAGGATAATGTCAGTTAAGATGAGAAAAATTAAAGTAACTCAGGTTAAGAGTAGTATTAAGCGCCCTCAAAACCAAAAGCGCACCCTAGAAGCCTTAGGTCTGAAGAAAATTGGCCATGCTGTTGAGCATGAAACCACCTCTTCTGTACTAGGCATGGTAAAAGTTGTAGAACACTTAGTCTCTGTTGAAGAGCTAAAATAACAGTATATGAATTTACATAGTCTTAAACCTGCAGAAGGTTCAGTTCACAGAGAAGGTAAGCGTCTAGGACGCGGCGAAGGTTCTGGTAAAGGCGGAACCGCTGCACGCGGTCACAAAGGGGCTAAGTCTCGTTCAGGGTATTCTAAGAAAATTGGATTTGAAGGAGGACAAATGCCGCTTCAGCGTCGTGTTCCAAAATTTGGATTTAAGAACGTGAATCGCGTTTCTTACCAAGGAGTAGGTCTGACTACGCTTCAAGAGCTTGCCGACGCAGGTATCAGCGAAATTTCTTTCGAAACCCTAATAGAAAACCGCGTAGTAGGTAAAAACGATAGAGTGAAGATCCTAGCGAATGGATCAATTAAGTCAAAAGTGTCTGTAACCGTACACAAATTCACTGGAGCAGCTCAGGCTGCTATTGAAGCTGCTGGAGGAAAAGCTACAACACTGTAAAACGCGTAGTTGCATGAAGAAATTTATAGAAACACTAACGAATATTTGGAAGATTCAAGAGCTGCGCGAGCGCGTGGTCTTGACTCTAGGTCTTTTGTTAGTGTATCGATTTGGAGCCCAGGTGGTTTTACCAGGCATTGATACAGAACAGCTCGTACAGTTGAACCAAAATACAGAACAAGGAATTCTGGGAATTCTGAATGCATTCACAGGGGGGGCGTTTGCAAATGCTTCTATTTTTGCCCTGGGTATCATGCCTTACATCTCGGCCTCGATCGTGGTTCAATTGATGGGAATAGCAATTCCTTACTTACAAAAGTTAGATAAGGAAGGTGAGAGTGGACGAAAAACAAAAACCCAAATCACACGTTGGTTGACTATTGTGATTTGTGTTGTTCAGGCGCCTGCTTATTTGTTTGGCTTAAGTGCACTAGGCGTTCCAGATTCAGCCTTTGTTCTTGGTAAAGGCTTAGATTTTATGATTCCTGCTGTGGTTATTCTTTTAACAGGGACCATTTTTGCCATGTGGTTGGGCGAACGTATTACGGATAAAGGAATAGGTAATGGAATTTCATTGCTTATCATGGTAGGTATTATTGCTACTCTTCCTCAGTCGTTTGTTCAGGAATTTATATCAAGAACCTCTACCAACAATGGGGGGTTAATGATTGTATTACTTGAGGTTATCCTGTGGTTCTTGGTTATTTTAGCCTCAGTACTGATCGTTATGGCCGTTCGTCAAGTTCCTGTGCAATATGCAAGACGTACTGCCTCAGGAGCGGTGGATAGTTCAGCTATGGGAGCCCGTCAGTATATTCCACTTAAGGTAAATGCTTCAGGGGTGATGCCTATCATATTTGCACAGGCGATTATGTTCGCTCCGGCGTTGATTGGAAGGTCTTTCAATGATACCGCAGCAGGACAATGGTTAGAAGTGAATTTCCAGGATATTTTTGGATTAGCCTACAACCTACTCTTTGCATTTTTAATCATTTTGTTCACCTTTTTGTATACGGCGATCACCATTCCTACTTCAAAAATGGCTGATGATTTGAAGCGCAGTGGCGGATTTGTTCCAGGAGTGCGACCAGGTGCTGAAACAGGTGATTTCTTAGATCGCATCATGTCATTGATTACCTTCCCAGGAGCAGTGTTTTTGGCGTTGCTTGCTGTGCTTCCTGCGGTAGTAGTGAAGGTATTAGATGTTCAAGCGGGCTGGGCCTTATTTTACGGTGGAACCTCATTGCTTATTATGGTAGGGGTTGCCATTGATACAGTACAACAAGTAAATGCCTATCTATTGAATCGTCATTATGATGGGTTAATGAAGACAGGTAAAAATAGAAAGGTGGCTTAGTTATGGCAAAGCAAGCTGCGATAGAACAAGATGGATCGATTATAGAAGCGCTTTCTAACGCTATGTTTAGAGTAGAGCTTGATAACGGTCACGTTGTAACTGCTCATATTTCAGGGAAGATGCGCATGCATTACATTAAGTTGCTTCCTGGAGACAAGGTAAAGCTTGAGATGAGCCCTTATGATTTAACTAAAGCTAGAATTACATACAGATACTAATATGAAAGTTAGGGCATCCATTAAGAAAAGAAGCGCGGAATGCAAGATTGTGCGTCGAAAAGGTCGCTTATATGTGATCAACAAGAAGAATCCAAAATTTAAACAAAGACAAGGATAGTTATGGCAAG
>JBJOGS010000074.1:0-30187 GCA_046048095.1 Bacteroidota bacterium | reverse complement strand
TGCATAATAAATTATATGGTTTTAGTATATTTGTTTATAGACGTTTAACCCGGATTACTTATGAAAATATTGGTTTGTATTAGCGCGGTTCCAGATACCACCTCTAAGATTAATTTCACGGATGGCGACAGCCGTTTTGATACTCAAGGCGTACAATTCGTGATTAACCCCAATGATGAGTTTGGCCTGACTAGAGCCATTTGGTTTCAAGAACAGCAACAAGCCGAAGTGCATATTGCCACGGTTGGAGGGGCTCAAGTAGAGCCTATTATGCGCAAAGCACTTGCGATTGGCGCCACTAAAGGATATCGCATTGACGCCGAACCCGTTGACGGGTTCTTTGTGGCCGAACAGCTCACCGCACTGATCAAAAACGAATCGTATGATCTAATCATCTGCGGCAGAGAATCGATCGATTACAATGGAGCAATGGTTCCTGGACTAATAGCGCATGCATGTGGGTTTGCTTTTATCAACACTTGCGTACACCTAGAAACGGATGGGGTCTTAGCCAAGGCGATTCGAGAAATCGATGGGGGTAATGAAACATTGAGCACTTCGCTTCCACTAGTGATCGGAGCACAGAAAGGATTGGTTGAAGAATCTGACCTTAAGATTCCGAACATGAGAGGAATCATGATGGCTAGACAGAAACCCATTGAAGTACTACCTCCTGTCGCTGTAGAAGCGCGCACTGCAGACCTTAAATTTGAACGTCCTAAGGCCAAAGGCGAAGTCACACTTGTCGATGCCAATGACCTAGATACCCTCATCCACCTTTTACATAAAGAAGCAAACGTTTTATAATTATGGCCGTATTAGTCTATTTAGAATCTGAGAATCGATCGCTAAAAAAATCCGCCCCTGAACTTGCGTCTTATGCCAAGGCACTAGGCGGTAGCGAAAAAACCATAGGACTTTGCGTCAATACTGAGAACGCTGAAACAATGAGCCAATATGGCTTAGATGAAATGGTTGTCGTCAACCATGAGACCGCTGCAATTAGTGCTGAAGCAGTCGCTTCACTTGTCGCTTCGGTAGCTGAAGAGTTCGGTGCCAAAACCATAGTGATTGGGTCTAGTGCCGATGCCCGTTATTATGGTTCACTAATTGCCGCCAAAACAGCAGCGGCCTATATTCCGAACGTAACAGGCTTATCCGAACAGGTCAATGGGGTGCACGCCTATAGACGCAGTGTATTTACCAATAAGGGATTTGCCTACACCATAGCTAAGACCGAAAAAACTGTGATTGGCCTAGGAAAGAATGCCTTTGGCGTAATCGAGCATCCTCAAACCATGGTGACGCATTCGAAAAATTTCACCTTCGAAACACCCAAAATACAGTCTGTACGAATCGAAAAAGCAAGCGGAAAGGCCACCATTGCCGACGCCGATATCGTGGTTTCTGCGGGTAGAGGACTTAAGGGTCCTGAGAATTGGGGAATGATCGAAGAACTAGCAGACGTTTTAGGTGCAGCTACCGCCTGCTCTAAACCGGTTTCTGACTTGGGATGGAGACCTCACGGCGAACACGTCGGGCAAACCGGAAAACCTGTAGCCACCAATTTGTATATCGCTATTGGTATCTCTGGGGCCATTCAGCATCTCGCCGGAATTAATGCTTCTAAAGTGAAGGTAGTGATCAACAACGACCCTGAAGCGCCTTTCTTTAAAGCAGCGGATTATGGGATTGTGGGCGATGCTTTTCAAGTGGTTCCGGCCCTTATTGAAAAATTAAAACAGTTTAAAGCCCAAACCGCTTAAATTCATTTATTTTGCCCTTTATGAGTACGGTACCTCTGATCATAAAGGGCATTTCTTATAGCCAAGCTCAAAATGGGGCGTATGCGCTGATACTTGAAGAAGCATCAGGAGACAGAAAGTTGCCTATTGTTATCGGGGCATTTGAGGCACAAGCCATAGCCGTTGCCCTCGAGGCAGACTTGAAACCACCGCGTCCACTTACGCACGATTTATTCAAAAACACCTTGAATCGCTTTGACATTGAGCTGAATTATGTGCTGATCCACAAGCTCAAAGAAGGGGTGTTTTATGCCAGCCTGATCTGCTCAAAAGATCAAAAAGAAGAGATCATTGACGCGCGAACCAGCGATGCCGTTGCTCTTGCCGTGAGATTTGGCGCTCCCATTCACACTTACGCTGCAGTCTTGGATGAGGCAGGAATCACTTTCTCTTCTATGGATATGAGCGTAAAAAAACCTCAAGCAGCTGATCCTGAATCGATCAGCGCGACCAATCCGGCTGTAGCTTCTTCGAATTATTCGTCCTACACCGAAAAGCAGCTTCAGGCTGCTCTAAAGAAAGCGGTAATCGATGAAGACTACGAAAAAGCAGCCGCGGTACGGGACGAACTTGAACGACGAAATCTTTCCTAACTTACGCGCTTTTTCAAATGGCCATACTCAGAGGAATCATCGGAATTTTAGTGCTGCTAGGAATAGCCTATCTGTTAAGTTCAAAGCGCAAGGCCATACGTTGGAAGACCATTTTTATCGGACTCGCCCTTCAATTCATTCTGGCCTTCGGTGTACTTCGCGTCGAATGGGTAAAGCAACTTTTTAATGTGATGGGTAGTTTTTTCACTGCCATTCTCGAGTTTACCGAAAGCGGAAGCCTCTTTTTATTCGGAAATCTCATAGATGCTTCGAACCCCACGATCGGCTATGTCTTTGCCCTGCAGATCTTGCCCACCATTGTCTTTTTTTCAGCCCTAACGTCTATCCTGTACTACTTTGGAATTATCCAACGGGTGGTTAAAGCACTGGCATGGCTACTAACTAAAGCGCTGGGCATCTCAGGCGCAGAAAGTCTTTCGGTAGCGGGTAATATCTTTTTGGGCCAAACCGAGGCGCCACTTCTTATCAAAGCCTATTTACCCAAGATGAACCGGTCTGAAATTCTATTGGTAATGACCGGAGGAATGGCCACAGTGGCCGGAGGCGTTCTTGCCTCTTATGTAGGCTTTTTAGGCGGCTCTGATCCTGAACTCAGGCTATCTTTTGCGAGACATTTAATTGCTGCATCGGTGATGGCTGCCCCTGGGGCAATTATTATTGCAAAACTCATGCTTCCTCAAACTCAAGAAGTAGATGAAGCCATCGAACTATCCGAAAACTCTGTGGGCTCAAACGCCTTAGACGCACTGGCCAATGGCACCACCGAGGGTCTGAAGCTGGCCTTAAATGTGGGTGCCATGTTGCTTGTTTTTATCGCCTTTATTGCCTTAATCAATGGAGTGCTCGCTCAAATAGGCACCATTGGCAATCTCAATGCTTTTTTAGCGCCCTACTGGGGGTATGAGCGCATCTCTTTAGAGGCCATTCTGGGTACGCTATTTGCTCCGCTGATGTACATCATTGGCGTGGCAAAAGAAGACTTGAGCCTCATGGGACAACTTTTGGGAATCAAACTCGTCGCCTCTGAATTCGTCGCCTACACTCAATTAGCGAGTTTAAAAGAGATGACTAATGCCGTTCATTTGGCTTATGACAAATCTGTATTGATGGCCACCTACATGTTGTGTGGATTTGCAAATTTTGCCTCTATTGGCATTCAGATTGGGGGCATCGGAACACTAGCCCCTACGCAAAAAAAGACCCTTTCTGAACTCGGTTTCAAGGCTCTCATTGCCGGATCACTCGCCTCACTACTTTCAGCAACCATTGCCGGAATGATACTAGGCTAGAGATTCGTTGATAACCTGAAGATAATCTATCACATTTATAAACCTAGGCCACTGCCGGAGTTGGTATCTTTATAGGATAAATTTTCAACTGCACATGCACGCCTATCACGAGCTATTACAACACATACTTGATCACGGGCATCAAAAAAGCGATCGCACTGGGACAGGTACTCTGAGTGTTTTTGGATATCAAATTCGCTTTAACCTGGCCCAGGGATTTCCGTTAGTTACGACCAAAAAGGTGCACATAAAATCAATTATTTATGAACTATTGTGGTTCTTAAAGGGGGATACAAACATCAAATACCTTACCGATAATAAGGTAAGTATTTGGAACGAGTGGGCCGATTCACATGGCAACCTCGGGCCTATTTATGGGCACCAATGGCGCAATTGGAACAGTGAGGGTATCGATCAAATCAAGGGCGTTATCGACACCCTTAAAACCAATCCCGACAGTCGCCGAATGCTTGTGAGCGCATGGAATCCAAGTGTGCTTCCAGATACCAGTCGTTCTTTTGAAGCCAATGTCGCCGACAATAAGGCCGCCCTACCCCCATGCCATGCATTTTTTCAATTTTATGTGGCTGACAGCAAACTCTCATGCCAGTTGTATCAGCGCAGTGCAGATGTTTTTCTCGGCGTACCCTTTAATATCGCTTCTTATGCCCTATTGACCATGATGGTCGCACAGGTGTGCGAGTTGGGTGTGGGTGATTTTGTGCATACCCTTGGAGATGTTCACATTTACAGCAACCATATCGATCAGGTCCACTTACAGCTCAGTCGAGAACATCGACCGCTTCCGACAATGAAAATCAATCCTTCGGTTAAGGATATAGACGGTTTCAGCTATGAAGATTTTGAATTGGTCGGATACGATCCGCATGACCCCATCAAAGCCCCAGTAGCCGTATAATATTCGCCTATGAAAGAAATTATACTCGTCGCTGCTTTGGGTAAAAACCGCGCTATGGGCCGAGATAATGACTTGCCTTGGCATCTTCCGAAAGACTTTGCACATTTCAAGGCACTCACCTCTGGACATCCTATTATTATGGGCAGAAAAACCCTAGAAAGCCTGCCCGGAAAATTAAAGAATCGCGATCACATCGTCATCACCAAGAACAAAACCTACCAACCAAAATTTGAGGTAGAGCATATTGCCCATAGCCTTGATGAAGCGTTAGCGCTTAGCGGTGATCAAAAAGTATTTATAGTTGGGGGGGCGCAAATTTACGCGCAGGCTCTGCCCAAAGCCACTTCAATGGTACTCACGCACGTCGATCATCCGTTTGAAGCCGATACCTTTTTTCCAACTTTCTCAGAAGTTGACTGGAAACCAGTCCATACCGAATTTTACCCCAAAGACGACAAAAACAACTACGACTTCAGCATCGTGACCTATAAACGCCTCTGAGTTTTTGATTATTCTAAAGTGACCTGGTGAATCCCCTTTACATGCTGAAACGCCATACGCGAAATGAATGGCGCTAATTGGGTGGCCGCTGCGCTGGTATAAAAATCAAGGCTTGCTGAGTAGTCATTAGTTGGCACCAATTGTTCTACTCTTCGAGCAACGGCCTCAGCAGCGCTTACTATCTTAATCTCTTCGACTAAACATTCTCTGAAAAGGGATTCGATTAGCGGGTAATGAGTGCATCCCAAAACCAAAGTATCAATCTGAGCTCGATTGAATTCATGCGCAAATGATTGTACCCTAGTGCGCAATGCTTCACTATCCCAAGGCAAGTGCTCAATAGCCTCTACTAAACCAACGCCAGCCCTTTCAATAAGGGTGACCTCAGAAGCAAATTTTTGACACGTTGCACGATATCCAGAGCTATTCAGCGTGCCCTGAGTCGCCAAAACTCCAATGCGACCATTTAAAGTCATTGCTGCCGCAGGTTTCACTGCAGGCTCTACACCCACAAAAGGAAGCTCAAAGCGCTGACGCAATTCCCCAATTAGCGAAGTAGTTACTGTATTACAGGCCACTACAATTAACGAGGCCCCCTTTGAAATCAAAAAAGAGACAATACGTTCACTGTACTTTAATAGCTTTTCAGCATCTAGTCCGCCGTAAGGGGCGTGCAGCGAATCGGCAAAATAACTATAGCGCTGCTCAGGCATTCTGGCTTGTAAGGCCTGAAGTACACTTAAGCCTCCTACTCCTGAGTCAAAAACACCAATGTGGGCCATAGTCATAAAAAAACCGCCCTATAGGCGGTTTAAAATACATTTTTGTCCTCTTAGAATCCTAATTCTTTCTTGACGTCAGCCATGAGATCTTTACCTGTAAATACGATCAAGCCCGATCCTGGACTAGCGTCCATGACATAGTCAAATCCTTGGGTCTTGGCTACCTTTTCAATGGCCGCCTTCGCCTTATCAGAGATAGGAGCAAATAGGTCTTGTTGCTTACGCTGCAATTCACCCATTGCCGCCTGTTCAGCATTAGCGATATTTCGCTCGGCTCCTTGAAGTTCATCAGCTCGCGCTTTGTTTTCTTCAGCGGTTTTAGAGGCTGCCTCGTTCTGATACGTCACTAACTTCTTCTGAAGTTCAGCGACCGACGATTCAATATCAGCGCGATAGGTAGCTTCAAGCTTCTTTAACTCCTCTTGGGCAGCCTTCATCTCAGGCATATCCATTAGAAGCTGCTGCACATTAATGTGCGCCACTTTAGACTGTGCATAAGTCGCTGTTGATACTGAAATCAATGCTACGATTGCGAATAAATACTGTTTCATGGTGTTTAGATTCATTTAATTGAGTCGTTGTTTTTCATTTTCTGTGCTTCCATTTCTTTCTCTCGGGCAGCCCGAGCCTTCAAAACTTCTTCGCGCTTGCTAATATAGGCCTTTCTGCGCTGCTCTCGCTCACTTTCTAGACGATCTAAAGCCTTTTTTCGTTCTTCGTCATTTTCGACAGCAGAAGGCCTGCGTATACTGTTGTCTTGACTCACCACTCTTTCTGCGGTCTCGCCCTCGACACCAGTCATCTTCACCTCATAATCTCGTTCTAATAAGAGTAAAATTTGATCACTAAGATCAAATTGCTGATCGGCATAGAGAAAAACAAGTTCTGAAGATTTATCTAAAATGAGATCAAATTTTCGAATCGCAGCGATTTCTTGCGCGGCTTCAAAAATCAAGTTTTGCAATGGTCGAACTACGGTCATTTCTTGGGTAATGAAATCTCCGTTCGGACCAAATCGGTCTTGTTGGTATTGATAAAGTCGCTGTTCTAGTGCGGCTAACGTTCTCTCGCGATCTTCGATCACCGAAAGCGGAAGCAACACACGTTGTGTAACGAATTCACGCTTTTGGCGTTCAATTTGCTGCTGCATCGAATCAATCTCTGCAGTCCATTGCTGTGCCTGAAGCTGAATACGAGCGCGCATCTCATTGTACGAGGCGATTTTTGATAAAATGTATTCGGTGTCAATATACCCGACGCGTGTAGCTCGCTGAGCATCAAGCTTATGGCAAGTGACGATCAAAACAAAGAAAAGAAAAGCGAATCGCATTAGAATTGCTGACCTATGATAAAATGCGTCTGCCAACCACTCGGACCCTTAGATCCGGGAATCGCGTCAGTGTCAAATCCGTAACCGAAATCGATTCCGAGCAGACCAAAAGCAGGCATAAATATACGAACACCTAGGCCGGCCGAGCGCTTCAACTGAAATGGATTGAATGTTTTAAAATCGGTAAAGGCGTTTCCTGCCTCTAAAAATGCCAAAGTATATACCGAGGCCGAAGGCTTAAGAGTCACTGGGTAGCGAAGTTCTAGTGAAAATTTGTTGTAAATAGCTCCCCCGTCTTGCTCTTGACTGCCACTAATCGGATTAATGGTATAGGGGGTGATCGAACTGTTTTCGTACCCTCTGAGCTGAATATTCTCTCTTCCATCAAGAGTGAAGTTTCCAAGCCCGTCGCCCCCGACGTAAAAACGCTCAAACGGCACGTTTCCGATCTCGTTGTTGTAGGCCCCAAGAAAACCAAATTCAGCGTTAGTTCGAAGCACCAATTTGTCGACAAGACGAGTGTACCAATCGCCTTTAAACTTGACTTTATAAAATTCGAGCAACTTAAACCGCTCTTCTTCTAAGGCTTCAAGGTCTTGACTAAGCTCGTTGTAATTAGGGCCATCAATGCCTTCATCTAAGAGCTGTCGCGTTACATCGGCTATTTCATCTCTGAGTGCGCCGAAGTCTTTATTTGAAAAGGCCGAAAACGGAGGAGTCACGCGTACCGTCAGCTCGAAATTTGATCCAGTAAGCGGAAAGATTCGGCTAGGACCCTGCGAACTGCGCTGTAGTCCAAAGCTGTATGAGAAAGAGTTTGAACTTCCATTTCCGAAGTTGAACAATCCGAGGTTATAATTCTGAAAGTTATAATTCTGAAAGCTCAAGGCGTGCGACACCACGAAGAAATCGTCAGGCCATTGCACGCGCTTAGAAAGTCCGGTGGTCAGTCCTATAATGCCAAACCCTCTCGATTTATCCACGTCAAAGCGGCCGTTTCGAAATTGAGAAGCAAACTGTTGCGTCTGCTGCAACGAAACGTTAAATCGCACGGGCTTCTGACCTCCAAGCCAGGGCTCAGCAAAGTTCAAACTATACACCCGAAAGGTTCTACTGGCCTGAAGTCGAAGGGCAAAAGTCTGTCCGTCTCCCATTGGAACCGGTTTGTACGCGGTCTTATCGAATATATTCCGCATCGAGAAGTTGTTGAACGAAAGTCCTAGGGTACCTATAAAACCACCCCCTCCTACTCCTCCTTGAAGTTCGATTTGACTTGATCCTGCTTCGACAAGAGAATAGTTCAGGTCAACTGTTCCAGCATTCGGATCAGGATTCACTACATCCGGAGAAATTTGTTCGGGATCAAAAAATCCCAATTGACCCAATTCGCGAATCGTGCGGACGATATTGTCTTTACTGTATTGTTGACCGGGCTTCGTACGCAGCTCTCGGTAAATCACGTGGTCATTCGTCTTATCATTACCTACGACTTCAACATGATTCAAAAAGGTCTCTTTACCTTCTATAATTCGAATCTCAAAATTAATGGTGTCGTTCTGAGCAGAAACCTCAACGGGGTTAATGCTCGAAAATAAATACCCGTTATTTTGATAGAGATTAGTAATGTCCTCTCCGTCTGGCTTGCTCGTATCAGCGATGCGCTTTTTGAGTAGTACGCCGTTGTAGGTGTCTCCTTTTTCGATCCCCAATACCGAGGCTAAAACATCGTCATCGTAAACAGAATTTCCTACAAAATCAATGTCTCCGAAGTAGTATTTATTTCCTTCTTCTAGTGCAATATGAATACCTATGCGTTCATCGTCGATGGTATACACAGAATCAGACAAGACTCGCGCATCGCGATATCCGCGCTCGGCATAGGCGTCTACCAGTTTTTCTAAGTCTTCTTCAAAGTCTGAAGCAATGTATTTTGACTTTTTCCAAAAGCGATACGCCTGCTTTTCTTTCGTGTTTTTAAGTGCCTTCTTGAGCACTTTATCCTTTAGAGCCTGGATCCCTTCAAAATTGATTTCGGCCACTTTTACCTTGCTCCCTTTATTCACGTTAATCACCATGTCTCGAGAATTGGTGACGGTGGTATCTACTTTAGTAGCAATGGTTACTTTAGTATTGAGGTATCCCTTTTCTCTATAGGTTTTCTCTAGATAGTTCTTCGTGTTCTCAATAAGGCTCTCAGTAATCTTCTTGCCTTTTTTGAGATCAGTATCATCGATCAAACCTTCTATTTTATTGCTCTTTACCCCGTAAAAGGTGACGTTGTTCAGCGTTGGACGCTCTACGACAGAAAGTTCTAAAAAAATAGAGTCGTTGCGTATGTCGGTATAATACAGTGCAACATCACTAAACAACTCAAGATTCCAAAGTTTCTTAATGCTCGCACTGACCTCTTCACTCGGAACCGTCAAAAACTGACCTTCTCTGAATCCTGAAAAGCTCTTCACGGTTTGCTCGTTATAACTTTCGAGTCCGGTCACTCGAACCTCTCCAATAATGTATGTTGGCGGACGCTGTGCTCCTTGTACTTGAGCGGTGCTTTGACTTTGTAAAGTAGCGGTCGCACCTATGAAGATCAGGGCAAGGATACTAAGCCTCCTAAACGTTAGGTGTGTGCTCAAGCTGTTCGCTAGTCTTTCCAAATCGACGTTCTCTGTTTTGGTAGTCCATTAATGCCTCTACAAGATGCTCCTCTTTAAATTCAGGCCAGTAGCGCTCAGTGAAATAAAGCTCTGCATAAGCACTTTGCCAAAGTAAAAAATTACTTATGCGACGCTCGCCACTTGTTCGAATAAGCAAGTCAACATCGGGTAAATCGGCCGTGTAAAGATGCTCATTTACCAGCGACGCATCGATATCCTCAGGCTGAATTAAGCCATTTTTAACTTTTTCAGCCAAATTTCGAGTCATCGTCACAAGTTCTTCGCGCCCTCCATAACTCAAGGCTAAGGTGAGTACCATGCCATCATTTTTTGAGGTTTCATTCACTACGCGTTGCAACTCATCGAGAATAATTGATGGAAGAGTGGCGATTCCTCCGACCGTTTGCATGCGAATATTATGCTTCATCATTGTTGCCAACTCAGACTTGAGCGCACTCAATAAGATGCGCATCAATATATCTACCTCTTTTTTTGGCCTAAGCCAGTTTTCAGTAGAAAAAGTATACAGTGTCAAAAATGGGATCTCTCTTTTCGCACAGGCCTCAACAATTTCTCTAACCGCCCTAAAGCCTGCCTCATGCCCAAAGGCTCTTGGTTTGCCATGCTGCTTGGCCCATCTTCCATTGCCATCCATAATGATAGCAAGGTGCTCAGGAAGATTATGATTTGGCGAAGTACTCATGCACGGTTAGGAATTAAGCTCGTTAGCGCTTCAAAAGTTGGGGCCAAAGGTATAGGTTATTGTGAAATTAGGAAACACATACCAGTCTTTCAGCAGAGATTTCTCTTTTGTCCCTAATCGAATTCCAGAAGCCAACTCTGAGGCCAACACGATTCTATTGAGTTTCATTTTCGCTCCGAAACTCATGGTTGCTGCATAATTGAGCTTTGAAAATTCTACCATTGAGTAGGTACTTTCAGGCAGTTCTCTTAAAAGTCCTGAAAGGCCTATACCCAAATAAGGAGTGACCGGAACTCTTGATCGATAACTGTTAAAATCATTGAAATGGAACTCTCCGATCATTGCGAAATACCCGCGCTCTTGCAACCCAATTACACCCTCGTCTAAAGCCTGGGTAACACTTCGACTTAACGAAGCGTACATCGCCCGAATAGCGAAGCGGTAAGGCAAATTGTATCGCACCACTAGCGCCGGATGAAATGCCAAATTAGTGAGCACTTCTGTCGATGACTCATTGAGGTCTACATATTCAGAAACTCCCTGCGCGCTTAAACCAAGCTCTATCCGATTAAACACATTTTGGGCCTGTAACAGTTGCATGCCAACAAGAAACAAGCCGATAAATTTGATTAAGATCGCCTTCATTTATGAATTCAGTTTCTCTTGTCTTCGCCCCAAAGCAATTTCGTGCGCAAGGTTTGAAAGAAGTGATCTTCTTCAAAAGCGATGGTTTTCAAGGTAAAGTCTGCCTTTTTGATGCGCAGCTCTACCCCGTTTGCCACGGTTTCTATGCGCGAATCCATAGAAACCAAGTGAAAGGGTTCTCTCGAATCTACTTTTAATCGAATGGTGGTAGCATCGTCAACGACTAAGGGGCGCGCATTGAGGTGATGCGGCGCCACCGGAGTAATGACCAGAGACTTGGCATCTGGCGTAAGTACCGGACCTCCGCAACTCAACGAATAACCCGTCGAACCGGTCGGGGTCGCCACCAGCAGCCCGTCCGCCCAATAAGTCGTGAGATAGACGTCGTCGAGCCACGCTTCGATTGTAATCATACTTGTGGTGTCTTTGCGACTCACGGCCACCTCATTCAAGGCGTAATTCGCTCCACCAAATAAAGTTTCATCCCCTACTAAAGTGAGCTCTAATAATTGACGCTCTTCTAAGCGGTAATTTCCAGACACAAAGCGTTCGAATAGCTTTTGTGCATCATGAGTCGATAACAGTGATAAGAAGCCAAGGCGACCCGTATTTACTCCTACCAGAGGTATGCCTTTTTGACCGATAAAGGTCACGGCGCGCAACATGGTTCCGTCGCCACCTAAACTCACCATTAAAGCGACTTCATCATCGAGATCCTCTTTGGACTCAAACGATTTTACCTGTTTTGAAAGGTGGCATTGATCTAGCTGCGCGAGATAGTTCTTTTCAATAAGAATCTCAAAACCCAAGGCCTCAGCCTGAGACAGCAACTTCGCTATTAAGTCGCAGTTTTCAGCTTCTACCTGCAGTCCGAAAAAAGCAATCGCTCTAGCCATCGACCATTAGGGGTTTAAATATTTTTCGAAATAGGCTGATCGCTCCCTTAATTGCTGAGCGAATAGATCTTCATATAGCGCACTTTCAATGCGGTAATCGTAACGTCGAAGTTCAGCCAATAATAAGGCGATCGCTTCAGAAACCACTTTCATTGTAATTTCGACTCGACTACCATGATCAGCCGTTTGTAACACCCCAAGAATTCGCGTGTTGGTCGACTCAACGATTTGGGTCAATTGACTGAGCGCATATCCTTCTTTGGTCACTGAAACGACAATAACCGTTCCGCCTTCAGTTAGAAATGGAGTGCGTGCCAAAAACAACTCGAGATCTTCAAGTAAGTAATAGCCCAAAAACAGGCGCTGTTCATCTACCACCGGAATGATATCCGCCTCAGCTAAAAGCATCTTCTCAAGCGCCTCTAACCAATAGGCATTTTCTTGAACCGAAAAGTGCTGCCATTCTTCAGCAAGCACTGCAACACTCTCGGATGCTTCAAAGGGCGTCAGCACCTCGTTCGGAACGCATCCGACTAACCATCCATCTTGGGTAATCGCCACGTGAGAGTAGTTCGACTGCTCAAAAAAAGCATTCAAAGCGCCAATGCGCTCAGTTAATTCGAACGATGGAAGCCCGTCGTTTCGAAGCTGTGCTAAGGTGAAATCTTGATAATCCACAGTGCAAATTACGGATATTCAAAAGACTTTATTCCTTTTGATATTCGCTATTTTTGCAGTGTTTTTCTCGACTCTGATTAGCAACTATGGCTACAAAACTTAGCGTAAACATCAATAAATGGGCCACCTTGCGGAACGCGAGAGGAGGCAATAACCCAGATCTCGTCGCCACCGTTCGTTCATTAGAGGCTTTTGGCGCGCAAGGGATTACCATTCATCCGCGGCCCGATGAACGCCATATTAGATACCAAGACGCAAGAGACCTAAAAAGCGTGATTACCACAGAATACAACATTGAAGGAAATCCTATTGGGTCATTCGTAGATCTAGTTCTCGAAGTACGTCCTACCCAAGTGACCTTGGTACCCGATGCTGAGGACGCTATTACTTCAAATGCCGGTTGGGATTGCAAAACCCACCTACACTTTTTAAAGGAGGTAATCGAACGCTTTAAAAAAGCAGGCATCCGCACTTCTATCTTTCTTAACGCCGATCCAGAGATGGTCGCATATGCCGCCCAAACCAAAACTGATCGCATAGAACTGTACACAGAGCCCTATGCCCTAGGTTATGCACATGATCGCGAAGCAGCCATCGCCCCTTTTATTGCAACCGCCCTTGAAGCGAAGTCCTATGGTCTCGGACTGAATGCTGGACATGATTTATCTTTAGAAAACACTGCATTCTTTGCACAACTAATTCCAGATTTGTTAGAAGTTTCGATTGGACATGCGTTGATTTGCGAATCGATCAATATGGGCCTGAAGCAGGTGATCTCAGCCTATCTTACGAATTTAAATGCCAATTCATAATGCTGCTTTACTCTAATCAAATAGGCAGCGGAAAGCCACTTTTTGTTCTTCATGGTTTCTTAGGCAGCGGAGACAATTGGAAGACCTTCGCAAAAAAATGGAGTGAGCACCAAAGAACAGTGCACCTGATCGATGCGAGAAATCACGGGAGAAGTTTTCACCATGATCAATGGGATTATCCTACGATGGCTGAAGATGTCATTGCCTATGCCGATCATTTTGGGATAGAAACCTTTGACTTGCTAGGGCACTCTATGGGCGGAAAAACGGCTATGTTTTTAGCCACCACCTATCCAAATCGTGTTGAGAAGGTCGTTGTGGCGGATATCGCACCCAAGGCCTACCCACCTCAACACACCGAGATTTTAGAGGCCCTCTATCAACTCGATCAGCAGCAATTTGAGCAACGCAAAGACGCTGAAGATTTTTTAGCACCCCGCGTTGAAAGTCTTTCATTGCGGTATTTTTTGCTGAAAAATTTAGAGCGTTCATCGAACAATAAACTGCGCATCCGTTGCAATATTGCGCGGTTTATTGAAGATCAAAGTACCGTGACTCAAGGTCTTGAAGCCCACAGAACGAGCACGACTGACATCCAATTCATCAGAGGCTTGAACTCGCATTATATCTTGGATCAAGACCTGCCTTTGATTGCCAGGCACTTTCCAAACTACCAATTACATTCAATTGCGGATGCTGGGCATTGGCTGCATGCCGAACAACCCGAGGCTTTTGATGCAGCGGTTAGTCGGTTTTTTGACTTGTGAGCCGCAGTGAAATAACCTAATTTTGCGGCTCGTTTTTTAACCCCTTCAAGAACCCATGGAGATTAGCAAAAAAGAACTCAGCGCATTGCATGCGATTTTAACGGTAAGCGTTTCTCAAAACGACTATCAAGAAAAGGTAGACACGCTTCTTAAAGACTACAGAAAGCGCGCGGCTATCCCCGGCTTTAGAAAGGGACAAGTTCCGATGTCACTGATAAAAAAACAATACGAGCAAGGTGTAAAGGCCGAAGAGGTGAACAAACTATTGCAAAACGCTATCAGTGAATATATTCAAAAAGAGAAACTTGATCTTTTAGGAAATGTATTGCCTAAAGAAGTAGACGGATTTGACTGGAATCACGAGCCCTTAAATTTCGAATTCGAAATTGGACTTGCTCCTGATTTTGAACCTGCCTTTCCGTCTAAAAAAACACTGACTAACTATGAAATCACTGTTTCAGACAAAAGTCTCAAAGAACAAGTAGAGCGCCTGAGAAGTCAGTACGGAACGCTAGCGTCTCAGCCTGAAGTGAGCCTAGAAACTGAGGTCGCGGTAACCGTGGTGATCGACGAAAAGACAAACAAAGCCACTTTTGGTATCAAAGACCTGAAGGGAAAGAAAAACCAGTCGGCATGGATCGGAAAGAAAGTGGGAGATCAAATTACATTGAGCACGAAAGGTCTTTTTGAAGAAGACCATGTCTTGGCTCGAGTGGTGGCCCTGCCTAAAGCCGAAGCTGAAAAACTAAATACTACCGTTGTTTTCACCATTGAAGAAATCAACTTGAGAACGCCTGCCGCGCTAGATCAAGCATTTTTTGACAAGTTATTCGGTCCGGACAAGGTGAAGTCAGAAGCAGAAATGAAGACGCGCATCAAAGAGGATTCTGAAGCCCAATTCGAACAACAATCGGATCAAAAATTGATGAATGATGTCACTGAAAAATTGATCGAAGAAACCAAGTTCGATTTACCAAAGGCATTTTTGATCCGATGGATGCAACACGGGGGAGAAAAACCGCTGAGTGAGTCTGAAGCCATTGAAGAATACGAGCGCACCGAAAAAGGGATCCGGTATCAATTGATCGAATCCAAGCTCATCGCTTTAAACAACATAAAAATTGCGTTTGAAGACCTCAAAGAGTTTACCAAAGGATATATTGCCAGTCAGATGGCTCAATTTGGAAGAATGAATCCGGCTGACGAAGAACTTGAGTCTATCGCCGCCTCCATTATGCAAAACGAAGAAGAAGTCAGACGACTCTCTGGTCAGCTCATCAACGAGCGGATCCTCGAACTGTTCAAAGAAAAGGCCAAACTAAAAAAGAAGAAGGTGACCTTCGAAGAGTTCATGAAAGAGGCCTACGCCTAATTTTAAAGTATCTTTGATAGCCATACCAAAAGACTAGTTATACCCCATGGACATTCACAAAGAGTTTAAAAAGTTTGCCATCCAAGATCAGGGAATTAATTCGCTGTATTACGATCAGATCGTATCGAGTATGTATCCTATGGCCATGACGCCAAATATCATTGAAGAACGCCAGATGAATATTGCCATCTTCGATGTCTTTTCTCGGCTTATGATGGATAGGATCATTTTTTTAGGCACTGCCGTGAATGACCAAGTGGCGAATATCATTCAAGCGCAATTGCTTTTTTTGGAAAGCACTGATTCTTCAAAGGACATCCAGATTTATATCAATTCTCCTGGGGGCAGTGTGTATGCTGGCTTAGGAATTTACGATACCATGCAATTCATTCGTCCTGACGTGGCCACCATCTGCACGGGTATAGCTGCTTCGATGGCAGCCGTTCTTCTCTGCGCCGGGGCAGAAGGCAAGCGCAGTGGGTTGCAACACTCAAGAGTAATGATTCATCAACCACTTGGAGGGGCTCAAGGGCAAGCGTCAGATATCGAAATCACGGCAAGAGAGATCTTAAAACTCAAAGACGAGCTCTATGAGATTATTGCTAAGCATAGCAAACAACCCTTTGAAAAGGTCTATGAAGACAGTGATCGCGATTATTGGATGCGTGCTGAAGCAGCAAAGGAATACGGAATGATTGACGAGATTCTTTCGCGTCAACCGAGTAGCTAACGTCTATAAATGAGTGCAGACAAACTTCAATGCTCCTTTTGTGGGCGCAAGAAACAAGAAACTAACCTGCTAATTGCGGGCATAGATGCACACATCTGCGACGATTGTATTGAGCAAGCCCACCATATTGTCATTGAAGAACAAAAGGGGGCTAAAAAAGAAGGCATCGAAGAAGCCTTTGAGCTGCGTAAACCAAAAGACATTAAAGCCTTTCTTGACGAATACGTAATCGGCCAAGAAAAGACCAAACGGGTGCTCTCAGTAGCAGTTTACAACCACTATAAACGGCTGCTGAAACCTGCGACAAAAGACGAGGTTGAAATCCAAAAGAGCAATGTCATGATGGTGGGTCAAACCGGAACGGGAAAGACTCTAGTCGCCAAGACTATCGCCAAATTGCTACATGTACCCTTAGCCATTGTGGATGCTACCGTCCTCACCGAAGCAGGATATGTCGGAGAAGATGTTGAGAGCATTTTAACCCGATTACTTCAGGCAGCAGATTACGATTTAGAGAAAGCGCAAAGAGGTATTGTATTTATCGATGAGATCGATAAAATTGCTCGAAAAAGTGACAATCCGTCGATTACTAGAGATGTTTCTGGAGAAGGAGTTCAACAGGGACTTCTCAAACTCTTAGAGGGCACTATCGTCAATGTTCCGCCAAAAGGAGGTCGCAAGCATCCCGACCAAAAGTTTATTGAAGTGGACACCTCAAATATTCTATTTATCGCCGCGGGGGCTTTTGATGGAATAGAGCGCCATATTTCTCAACGATTAAATCGCCAAGCGGTCGGATACAGCAGTGCTGTGACCAAAGATCAAATTGATGCAGAGAATCTTCTACAATATATTACTCCTAGAGATTTGAAAAGCTTTGGATTAATCCCTGAAATTATCGGACGACTCCCGGTATTGACGCATATGGATCCCTTAGATCGAGCGAGCCTGTTGATGATACTCAGTCAACCCAAAAACGCGCTTCTCAAACAGTATGAGCGCCTTTTCGAAATCGATGGGATTCAATTAGAAATAGACGAAGAAGCAAAATCGTTCATCGTTGATAAAGCCCTAGAGTACAAACTGGGTGCCCGAGGTCTTCGAACGCTATGCGAAGCCGTATTTACAGATGCCATGTTTGAAATGCCTTCAGGCGAAGAAAAACTGCTGAAAGTAGATAAGACGTATGTTCAAGAACAACTTGACGCACATTCCAAGTCACTGAGCACGCTTAAGGCTGCTTCATAAGCTCAAGCAGCTCTTCAAGATAGGCCCGTGTATTCGACAGGCGCGGTATTTTGTGTTGCCCCCCTAATTTTTCTTTAGACTTAAGCCAACGATAGAACAGTCCCGAAGGAGCCACTCGAATCACTGGCATTCTTAAAGTAATATCTGACTGACGTTTGGCCTCGTAGTCAGAGTTGAGGTGTTTGAGGGCATCGTCAAGTACCTGCGTAAAACGTTTCAAGTCGTTCGGTGGTGTTCGAAATTCTATCATCCACTCATGTGCGCCCTTCGCATCTTCACTCATGAAAATAGGTGCCGCCGTATAGTCAATCAAAGAAGCAGCGGTCTGTTCGCAAGCGGTTCTCAAGGCCTGTTCAGCATTTTCTACGATCAACTCTTCTCCGAAGGCATTAATGAAATGCTTCGTACGTCCGGTTATTTTTATGCGATAAGGCGAGAGCGAGGTGAATCGCACCGTATCTCCGATAATATATCGCCAGAGCCCTGCATTGGTGGTGATCACCATGGCATAATTCACTCCCATTTTAACTTCCCATAATGGAATGGCTATGGGTTCTGCCGTCTCTAAGGTGTTCACATCAATAAATTCATAAAAAATACCGTAATCAAGCATGAGCAACAGATCGTTGTGATAGTTGCGGTCTTGAATGGCGAAGAACCCCTCTGAGGCGTTATAAATCTCGTAATACTTAAAGTTCGACCGAGGAAGCAGCTTTTCATATTGCGATTTATAGGGAGTAAAGCTGACCCCTCCATGAAAGTACACCTCGAGATTCTCCCAAAGCGCAAATAGATTTTCGGCTTTGGAATCCTCAATGAGTTCAGTGAGCAAAACAAGCATCCAAGAAGGAACCCCGGCCAACGAGGTCACGTTTTCTTTACTGCTTTCTTCAATGATGGCCTTGAGTTTTTCTTCCCAATTGGACATCAGTGAGACCCTGTTGCTTGGGGTGCTACTGTACTCTGCCCATTTAGGCAGATTATCGATGAGGATCGCAGATAAATCACCGAAATAAGATCCCTTTTCTTTGTACAACTCTTTGCTTCCACCTAACCTCAAGCTTTTACCAGTAAATAGCTTCGAATCTTCATTGTTATTGAGATAAAGTGAAAGCAAATCCTTTCCCGATTTATAGTGGCAATCATCCAGAGCCTCTTGACTGACCGGAATAAACTTGCTCTTGGCATTAGTCGTTCCGCTGCTCTTGGCAAACCACTTTATTGGTGTAGGCCAGAAAATTTGCTGCTCGCCTTCTCGACATCGCTGGATGAAAGGAGCTAGATCTTCGTAATAACTCAGTGGAACCTGTCGTGCAAATTGTGCATAATTCTCAATTTCATCAAAGTGATACCGCCTTCCTACCTCAGTGTCCTTGGCCACATCGACTAGTTTTAGCAAGAGCTCTTGCTGCACATCAGCCGGATACTTCAAAAAAAGCTCGATTTGATGCAGACGTTTTTTGAGCAACCAAGAGGCAATCGAATTAAAAAGAGGCAGGTTCATAAATCGTATCTTTAGACAACTTAGTCGATCAAAGATACGGACAGGGCCTATGCTATATCAAGGAGTAATTACTAAAATGGAAACTGAGGCGACATCGCCTATTACTTATTTTCTTCACCTCAAAGATGAATTTGTAAAACTCAATGATTGCATCGGCAAATCTCTTCACTTCTCTCATCTCGGGTATCAGTGCCTAAATTGTGGTGACGACCGCCCTATCTTCAAGCAAGGATTCTGCAAAAAATGCTTTTTCGAATCCGCCAAAGCAGGATCATGGATCATGAAACCCGAAGAAAGTAAAGCGCATTTAGGAATCGCTGATCGCGACCTGGCTTATGAAGAACGCATGCAGCTTCAACCCCATATCGTATATCTTTCAAATACCGGAGCCATTAAGGTTGGTGTTACGCGTAAAAGTCAACTGCCCACTCGCTGGATCGATCAAGGGGCACACGAAGCGCTTGCGATTGCAGAGGTACCTAATCGCTACTTGGCCGGAGTAGCTGAAGTTGCACTCAAAGCACACATCAGTGACAAAACACAATGGAAGACCATGCTCTCCCAGGTTGAAAAACCTATCGATCTCGTCCAACAATTCAATGCCCTAAAAGCTTATCTGCCCGAAGAGGTTTCACCTTATATTCTGAACTCCCCTTCAGTAACTGCACTCCATTTTCCGTATACCCCAGAAGGCACCTTAGGCAACAGACTTAGTCTGGGACTCGATCATCCTATTCAAGGTGTCCTGAAAGGCATAAAAGGGCAGTATCTCATTTTCGATGACTTAAGCGTGTTTAATGTGCGCTCTTACGAAGGATACCTCGTCGGTTTAGATATTTTCTGATTTAGGCAGATTCGAGGTACCCAGCAAATCGATTTCTTCATTGGTTTTGAGGTGGAATTTTTTCTTCACCATATACACCAACAGGTAGAGCACCGGAGTGTCTGCAGCAGCAATCATTACTTTAAATAGAAACCCCGCGATCACTAGACCCCAAAAGCGATCCCATCCAATCTCACCAAAAGCGCTGAGCAAAAACACAACAGCAAAAGTGTCAATGAATTGAGATGAGAAAGTAGAAAAGTTGTTGCGTAACCACAAATGCCTTCCTTGCGTAACGCGTTTCCAGAAATGATAGATCTGAATGTCTACAAACTGCGCCAACAAGTAGGCCATCATCGAGGCAAACACAGCTATTATAGTGTTTCCGAAAACATTAGAAAACTGGGAATCTACCACCGGTGACCAAGTCGTGGCTGGTACCGCAGAGGCCGTGTATACAATGAGCAACGAAAAAATAGAGGCAAAAATACCGGCAACAACCACTTTATTTGCCATCTTCTTTCCGAAGATCTCAGAAATCAAGTCGGTAATCAGAAAGGTGATTGGGTAAGGAAGGATCCCTACAGAAACTTCAAATATGGGCGCACCAAAAACCTCGACTTGGCCGAAGGGCTGCCACACAAAAAACTTCTGGAAGATCAGATTAGAGACAACGAGAGAGGTGATAAACAGGGCCGCCAAAAACAAATACAAGGTAAAGGCTTGTTGCCGCGTGTTCGCCTCCATTTAGTCAATAATCATTTCGAAGGGCATACGCGCCTGAATGGTATAGGTGTCTTCTTGCGCAGGAGTGATCTGGTCCCAAAAGAGTTTATAGCGCTGCGCCCAAGAAGGAGTATTTTCAGCAAGCCAGCGTTGAACCATGGCATTAGGAAGATCTGTAAATAGACGCTCAAAATCAGATTTATACCTTGGATATTTGCGCACTTTATAGGTGTCGATCTCGGCGAGGGCGGCAGCTTTTTCTATGGCGGCCTCTAACCCTCCGATCTCATCGATCAGGCCCTGAGCTAAAGCATCTTTCGCTCCCCAAACTCTGCCCTGAGCAATGGCATCGACCGATTCCTTACTCATCGTGCGACCTTCAGCTACGCGTTCGATAAACAGGTCATAGGTACGCTCAATTCCGTCTTCTAATTCTTCTCTGAAAGAATCACTTAAGGGTTGCAGCACCGAATAGGTGACCGATCGCTCGTGTGTTCCTAAGCTATACGAATTGACCCCCCATTCTTTGGCTAAGGCCGAAGCGTTCGGCAAGGTTCCAAAAACCCCAATAGAACCTGTAATGGCTGCCTTGTCGGCAAAAATGTAGGTGGCGGGGGTGGCAATGTAGTACCCGCCAGAGGCTGCAATGTCTGAAATAGAAACTACCACGGGTTTAACGGCCGCAGTCTTTTTTACTTCTCGCCAGATCAAATCTGAAGTTAACGCGCTTCCGCCCGGAGAATTAATGCGAAGTACTACCGCTTTTACCGTTTTGTCTTCTCTGGCATTTTCTAACGCCTTGTTCATTGTGGTCTGACCCATAAGTGTCGGAGATCCCTCGCCATAGAGAATGGTTCCTTGGGCATAGACTAGAGCAATACGATCATTCGTTGATACCTCTGATGGTCCGAGAGTGCGTGCATAAGCAGTGACACTGATTTCATTCAGCCTTGAAGAAGCACTTACAGGATTCGGATCGGCCTGCACCGCGCGCTTTAACGCCGCCTCATAATCGTCTCTGTATGCGATGCGATCAATCACCCCTGCCGTCAGGGCTCTTTGTGGATCTCTAGACAAGGCGCTTGATACTACCTCGTGAAGTTCGGCATCGGTAAACCCCCTTGAGGCGCTTATCGCCTCAGCAATGCCCTCCCAAAGGGTGTCAAGTAAGCGCTGCACTTGTTCCAAATTTTGCGCTGTAGGAGCGTCTTCTAGGTAGGGCTCTACTGCCGCTTTGTATTTTCCATGACGAATCACCTCCATCTTTAATCCCGACTTGTCCTGAAACGATTTATAATAGGTTAATTCAGAGGCCAACCCCCTAAGATCAATGGCCCCGGCTTCAGGAATAAATACGCTATCCGCAACACTAGCCAAATAGTAGGCGCGCTGGGTGTAGGTATCGGCATAAGCATAAACGAACTTTCCACTTGACTTAAATCGCGCTATGGCATCGCGAATAGCAGTGGTCTGTGCCCAACCACCAATAATTACCGGACTTTCAATGCTGATCCCTTTAATTCTGTGGTCCGCAGCTGCGGCATCGATCGCATCAACCACCTCATCGAGACTCAAGTACTCTTGAAAAAAGGCACTGAACAAATCGTCTTTCGTCGCACCTTGATAATCCAAAAGCGGACGATTGAGTTTTACTGTAAGCACCGTGGCGTCAGAAACAGTTGGAGCAGAATCTAACTGACTCAATCCGACCACTAAGAGTAGACCTATTATAAAAAAGAACCAAATGGCCGCAAGCGCACCTAAAAAGGCAGCGAAAAATCGCTTCAAAAACGTCATGATTCATCGAGTTATAAGGCTTAAATATACTTAAAGTTCAGCGCTTTTTGTACTTTCAATTTGTGAAGTTAAAAAGGTACTACTTAGGATTAGGAAGCAATGAAAATGACCGCTTCACTCAGATACAACATGCCATTTTTCAACTGAAAAACGAAAACCTACAGGTCTTGGCCTGTTCAACCGTTTACGAAAATGCCGCCCAAGGTTTCTCAGGAAACCTGTTTTACAACGCATGTATCGCAATAGAAACAAGTCTTGATGCCGAGGCGCTGCTCAACCGCTGCTTATCCATTGAACAGTCTCATGGCAGAGATCGCCAAAGTGGATTAAAAGGGTATCAAAATCGGCCACTAGACATCGACTTGCTCATAGGTCCTGAAATGATTGAGACTCCAATACTGAGGTTACCTCATCCTCGGATGAATAGTCGACGTTTTGTTCTTGAACCCATGATAGAGGTGGCCACTGCCTTGAAAGACCAAGAACAATTAAAGAAACTTAAGCTTTGGCTCGAACAATGCGAAGATCAGTCGACGCTAACCCCCGTTCAGCCCTCTTTACTCTGTACCGCTGAAGCCCTTTGGCAGTCTTCTAAAACGGTAGTGATTGAAGGATGTATCGGGGTCGGAAAAACCACCTTGTGTCACTTATTAGCTAAGCGTTATAACCTTGAATTGCACCTCGAACGTTTCGAGTCCAATCCGTACCTCAGTAAGTTTTACCAAGAGCCTGAGGCATATGCTTTACCCACAGAGCTTCATTTTTTGGCAGATCGACATGAAGCCCTTTCAGAACTGGCAGACCGAAAAGGCATAGTGGCCGATTATCATATCTCGAAATCTAAGCTCTTCGCTGAATTGAATTTAAAAGAGGACGACCTTAAACTCTTTAATCGGTTTTATTCGTGGTCTGAGAAACTCACCGAAGCGCCGTCCCTCTATGTCCTACTAGACGCCCCGGTTGAACTCATTGAAAATCGCATTGCACAGCGCGCAAGACCCTATGAAGGATCTATCGAAAGCAGCTACCTTGAGCGCATTCGGGCGGCATACCTTCAAAGGCATTCGAGTGTATCTAGTCACTTCTTAGTAGATACCGCAGCGCTTGATTATGTTCATCAATCTGCTGACTTTGACATACTATGTACACAACTTACCCTTGCGTTATTGGCGCAGCGGCTCAATTCTAAGAGTTCAATTTAGTTTTCTATCGCGAAGCTAGTGCCTGGTAAAAATGCCAAAGTACGATTCCTGCACTCACAGAAACGTTTAACGAGTGCTTGGTTCCAGATTGTTTTATTTCTACCACCGCATCGCATTGATCGAGCACAGCCTGGTCTACTCCATTGACCTCGTGCCCAAAAATTAGAGCCACTTTCTTTGAGGCATCAGGCACATACGAATGTAACAAGGTGGCATTTTCAGTCTGCTCGGCTGCAATCAGGCTATAGCCCTCGCGCCTCAGTTTTTCGAGCGCCTCAAGCGTGGATACAAAATAACTCCATAAGACGCTCTCTGTGGCACCTAGTGCGGTCTTTCTCAATTCTTTGTGCGGAGGCGTTGCAGTGATTCCACATAGTGCAATTTGTTCAATACTAAACGCATCCGCTGTGCGAAAGACTGCTCCAACATTGTGAAGACTGCGGATATTGTCTAATACGACTACGATAGGAGTTTTCGGCGCGGCTTTAAACTTCTCTACCGAAAGCCGTTCTAGCTCGTCCATAGACTTTTTAGGAAAGGGTGTTTTCACTAGCTGGAATCAAATTTCTATTTTCGATAAAATTATGGCAAATAATAGCAAAACGACGACTCCGCTCATGCAGCAATACCATGCGATCAAGAGCAAACACCCTGAGGCGCTTTTGCTATTTAGAGTCGGAGATTTCTATGAAACTTTTGGAAACGACGCTGAAGAAACCTCCAAATTGCTCGGAATCGTGCTCACTCAGCGCAACAACGGAGGCGATCAAACGCCTTTGGCCGGGTTTCCGCATCACGCACTCAACACCTACCTTCCCAAACTGGTGAAAGCCGGAAAGCGCGTAGCGATCTGTGACCAATTAGAAGATGCCAAACAGGTAAAAGGTATTGTCAAACGCGGGGTGACTGAACTGATTACTCCAGGTTTAGCCACCTCTGACGATCTTTTAGAAGCTAAAAAGAACAATTACCTCGCAGCGCTTTTTAATGAGCATACACACTATGCCCTGGCGCTTCTTGATCTCTCTACCGGTGAATTCAAAGTAGCTGAAGGAGGCGCCGACTACATAGATAGCTTGCTTGCACAATTTGATGCTTCTGAGGTCATACTGCCCAAATCACAACGCCAACACCTAACCGAACGCTTCGAGCTGAATCACCCCTTTTTTCTGGAGTCTTGGGTATTTGAAAAACACTTCGCTTATGAACTGCTGATCGATCACTTCCAGACCTCTAGCCTTGAAGGATTTGGATTTAAAGCGGATTCGATTTCAGTTGGTGTAGCCGGAGCGCTCATGCACTACCTCAGCGAAACCCAGCATCACAGAAAGGCACACATTCAATCGATATCGCGCATCGACCGCAATCAACATTTGTGGATGGATGCTTTTACGATTAAGAGCCTTGAACTATTCTATCCGCTTCACCACGGCGGACATTCTCTGCTATCGGTGATCGATTTCACACTAACTCCCATGGGCGGACGCACCTTAAGACAGTGGATCGCTAGGCCCCTTACCCAGATCGCATCTATCCGTAGGCGTCACGATGCGGTTGCTTTTTTCAAAGAACAAAAGGCAGTGCAGCAGCTCGTGCGTGACGAATTGAAGCAGCTGAGTGATCTCGAACGACTAAGTATGCGCATCGCCACTCGTCGAATCGGCCCAAAAGAACTAAAGGCACTCGAGAAAACATTGCATCACTGCTTTGCGATAGCTCGTGCACTAGCAGAAACACCTTTTGCGCTATCCACAGATCAAGCGGCATTGAGCAAAGTGAACTCGACCCTTTCATCCACGCTCAATGAAGAGGTTCCGGCCCTACTATCCAAAGGAGGAGTAATTCGAAGTCAGGTAAGCGATGAACTAGATGGACTGCGCAAATTAGCCTACCAAAGTGAAGCATCCCTTGACGCCATGTTGGCCAAGGAAATCGAAAAAACAGGAATCAGTTCGATGAAAATTGATTCCAACTCAGTGTTTGGCTACTACTTCGAAGTGAGAAATACGCACAAAGACAAAGTGCCCTCACATTATATCAGAAAACAGACACTTGTCAATGCTGAGCGCTATGTCACTGAAGAACTCAAGGCATTCGAACAGGCCATAGAATCAGCCAAGCAACGCATTGGTTTGCTAGAACTTGAACTCTATGAACAGCTATTGGACGAGCTTCAGCCTGCTATCCAAGCCCTACAACAATTAGCTGAGGCTGTGGCTCAACTTGACTGCCTGGTAAGTTTTAGCGTTCTAGCCGATCAAAATCACTATGTTCGACCTGATCTCGACGAGCAACCTACCCTACTGCTGAAAGGAGCCCGACATGCCGTTATCGAACGATTACTCGATGCCAAACAGTCGTATATCGCTAATGACATCCAATTAGATACACAACAGCAGCAACTCATGATGATTACCGGACCGAACATGAGTGGAAAGTCTGCCCTACTACGTCAAACCGCATTATGCGTGATTTTAGCTCAATCAGGAAGCTTTATTCCGGCACAGTCTGCGCATATGGGGGTGGTAGACAAACTCTTTACTCGTGTTGGTGCAAGTGACAACATCAGTGCTGGGGCATCGACCTTTATGGTAGAAATGAACGAAACTTCAGCGATTCTGAACAACCTCAGTGATCGCAGCCTAGTGCTCATGGATGAAATCGGACGTGGAACCAGCACCTATGACGGTATATCTTTAGCCTGGGCGATTGCGGCCTACCTGCATAATCACCCGATGCGACCCAAAACCCTTTTTGCTACGCACTATCACGAACTGAGCGACATGAGTGATCAGTATGAGCGCATAAAAAATTACCATATCGAGGTCAAAGAAGCGGGTAAAAAAATCATTTTTTTAAGAACCCTCAAGCCGGGAGGCTCTGAGCACAGCTTCGGTATTCACGTAGCAAAGCTCGCCGGAATGCCTCAATCTGTAATTCAAAAAGCAGAACAGTTACTCAAAAAACTCGAAAAAAGCGCAACGCGTGAGGGACATCGCACATCCTTGCAGCAACAAGGGGCAGACATGCAGCTTAGTTTTATACAACTCGAAGACCCGGTATTACTTCAGATACGAGAAGACCTCGCCGATTTAGATATCAATCATCTCACTCCTGTTGAGGCACTTATGAAATTACAAGAGATCAAAAGTAAACTAGGAAAGATCTAGCGGATTTTTGCGGTAAAAATTGATGTCGGATTCTTTCAAATTCAGCTAAAAGTTTTAAATTTGCGATCCTCTTGAAAGCCTTGCTTTTAGGTCGTTATTGAGATTTTGCGAAAATAGCTCAGTTGGTAGAGCGCAACCTTGCCAAGGTTGAGGTCGCGGGTTCGAATCCCGTTTTTCGCTCAAGAGCGCTGCGCCGGTCGCGGCGTTTTTTTTGACAGCTTGCCGTTAAGGTGAGATCCGGGCTCGGGTGGTGGAATTGGTAGACACGTTGGACTTAAAATCCAATGGCCATTAGGCTGTACGGGTTCAAGTCCCGTCCCGAGTACAAAAAGAAAGCCCCTTACAGTTCATGTAAGGGGCTTTTTTGATTCTTGAAGTTCTAAGTAAATCTGGAATGCATCGCCAATTCAATCAACTTTGCACTCATTCTCGTAACAACGGATTCATTTTTAATTTAAGTTTGGTCGCTTTTTTAGCACAGTCTATGACACTAAACTTTTTGATCTTTACTGCTTAGATCCCATTGAAAACAAAGCAGTTAGGAGACGCTAAAAGAAAGTTTCTTTTTGTCTCGAAATGGGGCGATTCACTGGATGTCGCCTACGGAGTGCAGCAAGAGGGCCACAAGGTACTCATGTATATTGCCGATAAACGCTCTAGAGAGATTGGTTTTGGATTTGTCAAAAAAACCAACGACTACAAAAAACACATCGATTGGGCCGATATCATTGTTTTCGACTACACCGGATTCGGAACAGAAAGTGATACCCTAAGAAGAGCAGGTAAAATTGTCTTTGGCGGATCGGCGTACACCGATGAGCTTGAACTCGACAGAAACTTCGGACAAGAAGAGCTCAAAAGACATGGCGTGAAAACGCTGCCGTTTAAAGAGTTTGAAAGCTTTCAATCTGCCGTTCAGTACATCGAGAAACATCCAGATGCTTATGTCATTAAGCCAGGTGGCGAAACCCAAGAACTCAAACAGCTACTCTTCGTGGGTCAAGACGAGAATGGGGATGATGTGATTCGCATGCTCAAGGCCTATGAAAAGTCTTGGGGCGATAATTTCGGCGCGTTTCAATTGCAGCGCAAGGTAAAAGGTGTAGAAGTCGCCGTAGGTGCTTTCTTTAATGGCACGCAATTTCTACCTCCTTACAACATTAGCTTTGAGCACAAAAAATTGTTTCCCAACGAGTTAGGTGTTTCAACCGGAGAAATGGGAACCAGTATGTTCTGGGCAGAAGAGTCGGTGCTCTTTGAACGCACACTAAAGAAACTTGAGCCATCGCTCAAGGCGCATCAATTCAGAGGCCACATTGATATCAATTCGATCGTGAATCACCACGGCATATACCCCCTTGAATTTACTTCGCGCTTTGGTTATCCGCAAGTACATATACAGCGCGACGGCTTACTTACGCCCTTCTCTAAAGTGCTCTGGGATACTGCCGCAGGGGCGCCTACAACTTTCAGTTCACGCATTGGATTTCAGGTCGGAGCCTACATGGTGGTACCTCCATTTCCTTACGATGACCCAAAGAGCTTTAGACTATTCTCAAAAGATTCGGTGGTCATTTTTAAAAAACCCAACGAGGCAGGAATTCATCCAATCAACGTAAAAAAAGTCAACGGACATTGGCTCGTCACCGGAGACCGTGGAATCGTCACCCTAGTTACAGGTCATGGAACTACGATGAAAGAGGCTCAAAAAAACATGTACAATCGTATCTCTAATCTATTGATTAACAACTCGTACTACCGCAACGATATTGGGGATCGATGGACTGAAGATTCTGATAAGTTGCGCTCATGGGGATACCTTTAGGCAAAGCACAGTGGGTTAATATCGAGCTCTCTCAACGGGATATTCGTGCCATTTACCCTGCCGATTGGGCCGCCATTTTAGAACCCCAATGGCTTCATTTGCGCAAAACCGCAGAAGTTTATGCCCTCTATGTGGGTGAAAGCCTGAAGTGTATCGGTATCATCTTCACTGAACAACTTCCTGAACTTTCTCCGATAGAAACGGCGTTTCGGATGCAATTTGAAGATTATGATTATTTAGGTTATTTGTTCACTCCAGAAGCTGAAAGAAAAAAAGGCTGGGGCTCACTCTGGATCAAAAAACTGTTAGAAAAAGAAGCCTATCCCAAGATTTGGCTCTCTATAGAGTCAATTGAACTCGCCTATTTCTACCAAAAACTAGGGTTCAAACCCGTTGAACTCGATGGTACGAATGCTGAAGAATACCTGTTGTACTTTCCTTGAAAAGCGCATCATAGAGCGGCTAATCCAGGTATGGCGCTACACACGCCCTTGATAATCGCTGAGACCTGCTGGTGTTCAATTAAAAAAGCATCGTGTCCGTGATCAGAGAAGATTTTAAAGTGATCGACCTTTTTTCCCAGTTGCTTGAGCTGCTCTACCGTTTTTTCATCTTCGGCAGGGATAAATAAAAGATCTGAGGTGATGGTGACCACGTGAAAATAGGTGGGCAAAGCTCGCACCTTATCTGCAAAGGTCTCACCCTCACCCACGGCATTGATTTGCCTTAAAATCTGATTCAAATGGCGGTAGGCCTTGGCATGAAATCGGTCTGACAAAGCCTCTCCGTGATAATCTAGCCAAGACTCCACAGCGTATTTTGCACTTTTACGCTCTCGTTGAAAGCGGGCATCAAACGACTGCGGACTGCGGTAACTCAGCATGGCAAGCTGACGCGCCAACTTCAGCCCCCAATCACTATTCTCTTGGAGCAATCGCTCTTGAATATGGCAATGGGCGATGATCCAGTCGGTCGATTTCCAATCCGTGGCTATTGGAACAAAGTGCTTGAACACTACCTTGTTTTGAGTGAGCATGCTCCAAGCAATTCCACCCCCCACAGATCCGCCTATAAAGAGATCGATAGATGAAATATTCAGCTGTCGTAATCCTTGAAGAAAAATCAGCGCCACATCAGTAGAAGTCAATTGTAGGGCGTCGTCGAAAAAGAAATTATCGTAGCCGTTTCCAGGAATATTAAAACACAAAACAGAAGCACTGTCGGTGTCGACAGCCTTGCCGGGACCAACAATCTCATTCCACCATCCGTTTTGACCGGTAAGCGTAGAATTTGCAGTGAGCGCGTGATTTATCAGAATCAGGGGGGCTTCTCCAAACGGTTTTCCGAAGCATTCATAACTCAGCGGAAACGGATCGAGTTGCACCCCTGACA
>JBJOGS010000073.1:0-3481 GCA_046048095.1 Bacteroidota bacterium | reverse complement strand
AGTGAATACGTCTAGCGAAGCAACCCCTCTAAACCGTCTTTTTTACTCTTGCTCGACTTGAGCACGCTCTAAAATCGCAACTAAGTCGTTGATGTAACTATTGTATTCAGCAGTAAAGGGCGCGATAAATTCGTCGTCATTCGCTTCGGTAGAAAGGTCTAATACCCTACGGGTGGCCTCAAGGTCACTGTATATTTCTTCAATTCTGAGGTAACTCTCTTCGGCATCGAGTGTGGTGTAATAGGCTAAATGATCTAAGTAAAGTTCTAGAAGCGCTGCTGAAAGGTTCTGTGCTTTTTCTGTGGCTGAAACGGCATAATATCCCTGAATGAACGGCTCGATGAAGGCGTAAAATCTAAACGCTTTCAGGGGCATTTTTTCTACAGCGAGGTCCATCACTTGTTCTGCTTTATCGAGTTTTTCTTCTTCGATCAATTGTTCGACGAGTCTAGCCATATTGCTTCTGAACGATATGCCTTGTGCGCGTGTCTGTGGATCGATGTAAACCGAAGGATCCTCTGAATTTCCCCACTCCCAATCCATGACAATCTCATACATCAGATCACTGTCTATGCGTCCCATATCAAAAGCCCCGCTGTCTTCGGTGAATATGGGAACCAGCTTGTACACGAGGCCGTCGAGTTGCAGGTAATCTTTCATGTAGAGGTATTCTGCCGAATCGAGGCTTCCGCCAGAAAAGTATATCGGGCGTTTCCATTGATTGGAATGAAGTATGTCGAGCATAAGTAGCCTGTTTTTCGGCAAGGCACTTTTAGGTAAATCGATATCGATATAATCTACGATGAGGGCCTCATCCTTTGCGGCGACCAGGCCGGATGCCAATACCGCCGACTTGTTCACTGGTACACGGATTTTGTGTGTAGGATAATACACAATGTCCAATTGTTCTTCTTTAAAATCGCTCATGTCTATCCCTTGTTGCCTCATCAAATAGCCCAACTTAGTTTCGGGTTTTCCGCTGCTTACCCAGTCCATAAATCGTCCAAGATCCCATCGCTCTTCAGCGATACCAGGTACCGGTTGGTAGTAAATGACGTCTCGAGTGCCATAACGGTAGTCGTTATGGGTGAGTTGAGAGGGGATAGGAGCGCTCTCATAGGCCTGGCGCTTCATTTGATCGATATACCAATCCGTAGCTAGAAGACTAGAATTCACCACCCGCACGTCCGTGCGGTATCCTTCAATTTCTTGCATATACCATAACGGAAAGGTGTCGTTGTCTCCGATGGTAAAAAGCAGCGCGCCTTGATCTTGGGCACAAGAGTTTAAATAGGCCATCGCTGTTGATCGTGCTGTTTTTCTATTCGAACGGTCATGGTCGTCCCAATTCTCATAAGCCATTAAAAAGGGCACGGCACACAGACATGCTAAGGTGGTAATCAACGAAGTTTGAACCGATCTTCGTTTTAGTTTTTTTGCCAATAAGTCGACGATGGCGAGTACGCCAAGACCCACCCATAGACTGAATATGAAGAAAGACCCCACAAGCGAATAGTCGCGTTCTCGAGGCTGAAAAATAGTGGGATTGGTATAGAATTGTATGGCTAGGCCAGTAAAGAGAAAGAAGACAAGAAGTACATAGAAGGACTTCCATTGGCGTTTGGCGTGATAGTACATGCCGATCAATCCTAAAATCAGAGGTAAAAAATAGTAAGTATTGCGGGCTTTGTTGTGGCGCAGGTCTTCTGGAAGATTCGATTGATTGCCCAACCGAATACTATCAATAAAAGGAATACCGCTCAGCCACTCTCCGTTTGCGTTGAATCGTCCTTGCTCATCATTCTGCCGCCCTACAAAATTCCAAAAGAAATAGCGCCAGTACATATAGTTAAACTGAAAGTCTATGAGGTAATTCAGGTTTTGCCCGAGCGTTGGTGGTTTGACTTCGATGTACTCGGCAAAGCTTTTTAAGAAATCGACGTATTGAGAGGTGTCGATATCACCTTCATTGCTCATCTGTCGAAATTGAGCGATAGCTTTTCTAAGTTCAGCATCACCTTGGTAGCGCGGATTGATACTAAAGTCTAGGCGCCCATAATAACGCATGTAGTTTTCAGCTGAAGAAGCGCTCCACATTCGGGGTAAAAATCCAATATGGTTGGGATTCGGTCCTTGGATCGCATCTTCGTAATAGTTGACGATTTCGTAGCGTCTTAGTTTTTGGTTTTTCTCGTATTTCGGCTGGCCGTCTTGGTCTGGCCCGGCTGGGGCGAAATAGTCAGAGTAATACGACCCATAAAATGGACTTTCAGGGGCTGGATACTGCTCACGGTTGTAATAGGCTAAAAGTGCACGCGCATCCTCAGGATTGTTTTCATTGACTACCGTTTGTGCATTCGCTCGAATCGGAAGCATGAGCCAGGTCGAAAATCCGAGTATAAGAAATAGCGCCATATGTGTGATCAGATGCAGCTGATGCAGCTGTTTTCTCTTGCTGAATCGAATTAGAAAGACCAAAAGCGAGAGTAAAGCGATGGCAGTGATGATGGATCCTGAATTAAAAGGCAGACCAATCTCGTTTACGAAAAACACTTCAGCGGCTCCAAAGAGCTTCAGTACATAGGTCAGCGAGAAACGATACACTAAAAACAAAAGCGCCACTACTGCGAGATTGGCGAAAATGAAATTCTTGGGGGTAATGCGCTCGGTGGTCTTGAAGTAATACAATAGTCCGATTGAAGGAATGGCTAAGAAACCCATGAATTGAATACCAAAAACCAGGCCAACTACAAAGGCGATGAGCACTAAATAACGATCGCCATTGGGTGCGCTAAGATGGTCGGTCCACAGTATGCCTAGCCAGAGCAATAAGGCCATCACTAGACTGGCCATTGCGTATACCTCGGTTTCAACAGCGTTGAACCAAAAACTGTCCGAGAAGCAAAGGGTGAGCGATCCGACAAGCGCTGCTCCTAGGATAGACCAGATTGCCGTTGGATCTAGTTTACTCTGTGTTGATTCTTGTTCTAGTCTTCTGCGTACCCACTTCTCTGCGAGATTGGTAATAATTTTGAAGGTCAAAAAAACAGTAAGAGCACTAGAGATCACAGACACCCAATTGACCATTAGGGCGATTTTCGTTGAAGAGCCAAAGGCAAAAGTGGCAAAGAAGGCGCCAATCAATTGAAATAATGGTGCTCCCGGAGGGTGTCCTACTTGAAGCTTTGCAGAGGTTGAAATGTATTCACCTGCATCCCAAAAGCTGCCTGTAGGTTCAACGGTGAGCCCATAAACTGCCAACGCAATAAAAAACACTAACCCAGATAAAAAGCGTTCTAAACGCTTGAATTCGAACTGCATCATAGTACTGTTTTCATGCCCTTTTTGGCTCAACGAAATTAGCGTTTTTAATTTTTGCAGATTCTAAGAATAGTTTAAATTTGCAGCCTCGATTGAGTAATGGCCTATGGTGTAATTGGTAACACAGCTGATTTTGGTTCAGTCGTTCAAGGTTCGAGTC
>JBJOGS010000072.1:0-6913 GCA_046048095.1 Bacteroidota bacterium | reverse complement strand
CATAGATAAAATAAGAGCAGACCAGCCCGTGTTTGAAGGTATCATAGGTTACGAACACACGGTGATTCCTCAGCTAAAACGCGCTATTCTTTCGAAACACAATATCAATTTACTTGGGCTGCGCGGACAAGCCAAAACTCGAATCGCGAGGCTAATGACTGAGTTGTTAGATGAGTATGTGCCTATCGTTCAAGGCTCAACGATTAATGACGATCCCTTTCTGCCCATTTCAAAATTTGCACGCAATCTCATTGCTGAAAAAGGGGATGATACCCCTATAGCGTGGCTAGGTCGATCAGATCGATTTTTTGAGAAGTTAGCTACTCCAGATGTGAGTGTGGCAGATTTAATCGGTGACATCGACCCTATAAAGGCAGCCAATATGAAACTTTCGTACGCCGATGAAGAGGTGATCCACTACGGAATGGTGCCTAGGGCAAACCGTTGTCTATTTGTAATCAATGAACTTCCGGATTTACAAGCGCGGATTCAGGTGGCCTTGTTTTCTATTCTTCAAGAGGGAGAAGTTCAAATACGAGGTTTCAAAATGAAACTCCCCTTGGACGTCTCTTTTATTTTCACCGCCAATCCAGAAGACTATACAAACCGCGGTAGCATTGTTACTCCGCTCAAAGATCGAATTGGCTCACAAATACTCACTCACTATCCTAAAACGATCGCAATAGCTAAAGAAATTACGCGTCAAGAGGCAAAGCCGCCTGTAGAGGGTCTCTTGATTAGTGAAGCAGCTCGCGACCTCATTGAGGCGATAGCATTTGAGGCCAGAACGAGCGAGTATGTGGATGCTAAGAGTGGCGTTTCAGCACGCTTGAGTATTAGTGCATTCGAGAATGCAGTAAGTGGCGCCGAATTGCGAATGATACAAAACAACGAGACACAGTCATCGCTTCGGGTATTAGATATTATGAATATCGGCCCAGCGATTACGGGCAAAGTAGAGTTGGTTTATGAAGGAGAGCAAGAAGGAGCAGATTTTGTGGCACAAGAACTGATCAAAAAGGCGGTGCTTCACACCTTTGAACAGCACTTTCCTAAAATTGAGAAGCTCGAAAAGAAAGGAGCTCCGTCGGCATATGATCAGCTTTATACTTGGTTTTTTGATAATGACCCAGTAGAATTACTAGACGACGCCCCGGATGAGTTCTTTCAAAGTGAGCTAGATCGCATCACCCCTTTAGACGAACTTCTTCAGGCGCATTATAAAGATTGCCCAAAAGAAGAAAGGTATTTTTACAAAGAGATTATACTCTGGGCTTTGGTAGCCAAAGAAAAACTCAACAGTTCAAGGATCGATCAAAGAACCACTTTCAACGACCTATATAACAGTTATTTTTCAGGACTAGAATAGGGTAGAAGTCAAACTCAATTTAGGCCGAGAGCGCCGGGTCTTTTTTATCGAACAATTGAATTTGATCTTTTAGTCGTTCAATGAGTAAATTCATCATTCGCTTATTCAGCGCTGAAGAGTTTTCAGCGTAGACTTCAAATTCTTCAATAGTCAGCTGTCCTAAAATAATTCCCTTTAAGTTGTTTCTGAATTTCACATCACGTTGAATGCTATTCTCTATGTATTGCAATTTTTTGGGCAAACTTAGGTCGTGAAAGACGTTTTTGTGTTTTCGAATGTAATTTCTAAACACCTCTATAAACAGTTCGTTTTGAAATTTCAAAATCGGACGTAATACCGCATTTTGAAAAAACTCTTCGCGACTCATATTGTCATGAATTCTTGAACCTAAAAGTTCAGGCCGTTGATTTAAAAGATGTTCAGAGCGCGTATTCATGAATGACAAACTAATCTAAATAAGACTGAAACAATTCGTTTTTTGCTGACTTTCGCAGTTTTCTAATTGCCTTTTCTCGTATTTGCCGCACGCGCTCTCTGGTGAGATCAAAGGCGTTTCCAATCTCATCTAAGGTCATGGTGGCGTTTTGTCCAATGCCAAAATAAAGACGAACGACATCTGCTTCGCGTTCAGTGAGTGTTTCTAGCACCCTGTGTATTTCAGTACTTAACGATTCGTTGATTAGATCGTTGTCGGGAAGGGGGGACCCATCTGAAGAGAGTACATCGTATAAATTCGAATCTTCTCCTTCTTCGAAAGGAGCATCCATAGAGATATGACGACCTGAATTCTTTAGTGATTGTTTTACCTCTGTTACAGTCATGCCTAATTCTTCTGCAATTTCTTCAGCAGATGGAGGTCTTTCATGCGCTTGCTCGAGGTAAGAGAAGGTTTTGTTGATCTTATTGATTGATCCTATCTTATTTAAGGGAAGCCGAACGATTCTCGATTGTTCAGCAAGCGCCTGTAAAATGCTTTGTCGAATCCACCAAACGGCGTAAGAGATAAATTTAAACCCTCTAGTTTCGTCGAACCGCTGAGCGGCTTTAACCAACCCTAAATTTCCTTCATTGATCAAATCAGGTAAAGTAAGTCCTTGATTTTGATATTGTTTGGCTACTGAAACGACAAACCTAAGATTAGCATTGACCAATGTTTCAAGCGCACGACGGTCTCCCTTTTTAATTTTTTGGGCGAGTTCAACCTCTTCTTCAGCAGTGATGAGTTCAATACGACTGATATCTTGAAGGTACTTATCCAGTGATTTCGACTCGCGATTGGTAACCTGCTTGACTATTTTGAGTTGTCTCATGAATCTTAAAATTTGATACATATTACAACGGTCTTCTTCCTTTCACAAGAGCTCAGTTTTCAGTTTATCAAGAAGTTATCACCAATAAGAATTTTGTGCGACAGCCACCGATTTACATGCTTTTATGGCTATTTTTGCAAAATTAGACCCGTTAGTAGATGCCTACAAATAGTTCAAATTCTAAAGAGCTATACGCTTACCAGAAGAAAGACCTTGAGCGCATTTTTGATGCGCTCGATGAGGTAGAAGAGGGTTCGAATTTACTCTATCAACTTCCTACAGGTGGAGGAAAAACTGTAGTGTTTAGTGAAATCGCCAAACGTTTCATTGAACGCCGAAATAAGAAAGTGGTAGTGCTTACTCATCGTATTGAATTGAGTAGTCAAACTTCCAAGATGCTAGATGATTTTGGGGTTAAAAACAAAGTCATTAACTCTTCAGTGAAAGAAATTGAACCTAGCGATCCACATAAGTGTTATGTGGCCATGGTAGAAACGCTAAACAATCGACTAAATGACGAGAAGATTGTGCTAGAAAACATCGGATTAGTGATTATCGATGAAGCCCATTATAACTCATTTAGAAAACTCTTCAAGTACTTTGAACAGCCTTATGTGCTCGGGGTAACCGCTACCCCGCTGAGTTCAAATATCAAGCTACCAATGAAAGATTTTTATAAAAAATTAATCATTGGAGAATCTATTCAGTCGTTGATAGACAAAGGTTTTTTAGCTAAAGCGATCGTTCATCGTTACGATCTGAGTCTGCAAGGATTGAAATTGGGAATCAACGGTGATTACACCGTTAAGAGTAGTGATGCATTCTATTCAAACTACGGCATGCTAGGAAAGCTACTCAGTGTTTACAACGAGGTAGCTAAAGGGTCTAAAACGTTGATATTCAATAATGGAATTAACGCTTCTTACGCGGTTTACGAGACTTTTAAGCGTGCAGGGTTGCCCGTAAGGCATTTGGATAATAAACACTCTGCCAAAGAGCGCCAAGAGATTTTGTCTTGGTTTAAACGTACTCCAGATGCGATACTTACTTCGGTAAGCATTTTAACCACCGGTTTTGACGAGCCTACTGTTGAAACGGTTATTTTGAATCGTGCCACTCGCTCGTTGACTCTTTACTTTCAAATGATTGGGCGAGGGTCAAGGGTACTCAAAAATAAATCCGAATTCAAGGTGATCGACTTGGGTAATAACACGCTTCGTTTTGGAGCATGGAGTGATCCGATTGACTGGAATGATATCTTTTATTTTCCAGATTTCTACTTGGAGAGTATTAAAAGTGATGAAGAAATTGAACGAAACTTTGAATACAGTATGCCTGAGGCGCTTAGAAGCAGGTTTTCAAAGACAAGATCGATTGAGTTTGATGTAAAAGAACGTTATAAAGAGTTATTTGCCCTGGGTCAACGTCCTAAAAAGGTGCTAGAAGAAAGTATTGATCAACACGCGCTCATGTGTATTGAAAATAGTGCGAATATTACCGAGGCCCGTCAATTAATGATTCTGCTAGAAGACGATATAAAAAATCGTGTAAAGCAGTACACCTATTGCATTATGAACAATACAAAAAACTACAAGGAGTGGCTTGAAGAAGACTATAATCGGAAACTTCGAAGTAAACTGGTACAATGCTATGCGAGAATCGAATCGTAAGTGGACGACTCGTTTTTAAATGGTTACTTTATAAAGAAATAAAACTGCACCCCTATGAGTGTCTCCTTTGAAACGGTTAAGGTATATGAAGATATCACCTTTAAGCGCGCCGGAGCAATAGCGCGAATTGCGATTAATCGACCTGAAGTGAGAAATGCCTTTCGACCTAAGACCACTGCTGAGCTCTTTGATGCTTTTTATCAAGTGGCTGAAGATCCGACCATTGGCGTAGTATTATTGGCCGGAGAGGGTCCTTCGCCTAAAGATGGCGTCTATGCCTTTTGTAGTGGAGGGGATCAAAAATCAAGAGGAAAGCGCGGATATGTAGGAGAGGACGGTGCGCATCGACTTAATATTCTTGAAGTTCAGCGACTCATTCGCTTTATGCCTAAGGTCGTCATCGCTGTGGTCTCAGGATGGGCAGTGGGTGGAGGTCATAGCTTACATGTTGTTTGCGATTTGACTATAGCCAGTGAAGAGCATGCGAAGTTCAAGCAAACCGATGCAGACGTCACGTCTTTTGATGGCGGATACGGCTCAGCCTATTTAGCAAAAATGGTGGGGCAAAAGCGTGCAAGAGAGATTTTTTTCTTAGGAAAAACCTACTCCGCTCAAGAAGCCTACGAGATGGGGATGGTCAATAAGGTCGTTCCACATAAAGATCTCGATCATGAAGCGGTGCGTTGGGCAGAAGAAATTTTGGCTAAATCGCCTACCTCAATCAAGATGTTAAAATACGCCATGAACCTTACCGATGATGGAATGGTTGGGCAGCAGTTATTCGCCGGAGAGGCCACTCGTCTAGCCTACATGACTGACGAAGCAAAAGAGGGGAGAGATGCATTTCTTGAAAAGCGTAAGCCCAAATTTAATAGTGACCAATGGATTTCATAACGCCATGAAGAGACTCTTATCTTTTTTCTTACTGGGCTTCTCCCTTTTCGCAGCAGCACAGGATTTTAGTTTTGCAAAATCCCTTTATACCTCTTACGAACAATATAAAGTGGAAGGGTTTAACGTGCGGCGCATCAATCCGAATGAGGTACATCGATCTATAGCGCATTTGAGAGCAACAAACCCAATGCTTTTCAATATACAGCGTATCGGAGCTTCAGTAGAAGGAAGGCCTATTCAGATGGTTAGTTTTGGTGAAGGAAAAACAAACGTTTTGCTTTGGTCTCAAATGCACGGAAACGAGTCGACAGCAACAAGAGCCTTATTTGATGTTTTAAACTATATCGCACAGAATCAGTCGTCTCCTGAAATTAAAGGCCTGCTTAATTCTCTAAAAATTCATGTTATTCCCATGCTCAATCCTGATGGGGCAGCACGCTTTCAACGAGAGAATGCACTAGGTATTGATCTTAATCGTGACGCGCTGCGCTTGGTGTCTCCTGAAGCTCAACTACTTAAAAGGATGCGTGATAGTCTTAATGCGGACTATGGCTTTAACTTGCATGATCAGAGCCGCTATTATAATGTGAGTCAGACTTCAAAGCAAGCAAGCATATCGTTTTTAGCTACGGCCTACAATTACGAAAAGGAAATGAACGAAAAGCGAAGAGACGCGGCTCAGCTCTTAGGATACCTTAACCACATCAATGAACTGTTTATACCTGGTCATACCGGTAGGTATAATGACGATTTTGAACCTAGAGCATTTGGGGACAACATTCAATTATGGGGCACGCGTTTACTGCTTATAGAAACAGGCGGATTTATTAATGATGTTGAAAAAGAGCTCGGTAGAAAAATGAATTTTGTGTTGATTACTGCAGCTCTCGAATCAATAGCTACCCAGTCCTTTGAACAAGTGGATGAAGCGGTGTATTGGAATATCCCTGAAAACGATCGAAAACTATTCGATCTGAAAGTAGAACGAATCTCAGTGAATTTCAAAGGCAACCATTACCTGTTAGATTTGGGGATAAACCTCAATGAATCAAACGAATTACAAGGATTTAGTGTAAATGCGAGCGTAGAAGATAAGGGGGATCTCAGTACGTTTTACGGGTATACTACGATTGATGCTAGTGGGCAAAAATTAGTGGTTCCGAAAGTTTATAGCAGAAAAATTGGTTCTTATGAGCAATTTTTATCGTTGTTGAAACAAGGGTATGGATTTAGTTCAAAAAATAGGCCAGGTCAGAAGTATGCTTTTCCAATGATTGGCACCGCTCATTCAGATTTAGAAGCGGCATACAAGAATGCAACCTTTTTTATTGAGTCAGAAGGTGAAATAAAAACTGCCGTAGTGAACGGTTTAATATATCAATTATCTGATATACAATAGTTTAATAAATAATACATGAACCTTTAAATGAATATAAATAATTGATTTAATATAATTTGAATAACAACAATATAATCAAGTACTTAGCATTCTTTTCGATCTATATGATATGGGGATCTACGTACATGTTGAATAAGGTGGCTGTGATGGCGCTTCCGCCATTCATGTTAGCGGGTATTCGATTCTGCGTTGCTGGATGCCTGATGCTCATGCTAGCGGCATTATTTCGAAAAAATATTGGTCTCACGCAAAGACAGCTTAAAAACAGTGC
>JBJOGS010000071.1:0-3231 GCA_046048095.1 Bacteroidota bacterium | reverse complement strand
CAGATGTTTTGATAGCGATCAGAAAGTGCTCGTACTATGAGATACTGAGAATGGTTGGTGTCTTGATACTCGTCCACCAAGATGTACTTAAACCGCTCTTGATATTTTATTAAAACCTCTGGAAAGCGACTTAACAGTTCATTGGTGCGCAACAATAGATCGTCGAAGTCCATAGCCCCGGCTCGAAAACACCGTTCTACGTATTCTTTATAAATCTCTCCTATTCTAGGTCTACGAGCGATGGCGTCTGCCTCTTGCAATTCAGGATTTTGAAAATAAGCATTAACCGTTATGAGATTATTCTTAAATGAAGAGATGCGCTGCTGAATCTGCTTGTATTTATAAACATCCTTGTCTAAGCCCATCTCTTTAATAATCGAACTGATCAGGCGCTGAGAATCTTGAGTGTCGTAGATACTAAAATTACTCGGAAACCCAAGGTGATGGCCATCTGCTCGAAGTAATCTTGCAAAAACAGAATGAAATGTACCCATCCATAGATTTTTAGCCTCACTTTCTCCGACAATAGAGGCAATACGATTTTTCATTTCTCTAGCTGCTTTATTCGTAAACGTTAAAGCCAGAATTGAAAACGAATCGACCCCTGAGTTAATGAGGTGGGCTATACGGTAAGTCAGCACTCTTGTTTTTCCAGAGCCAGCGCCTGCAATTACCATAAGAGGGCCCTCTTTGTGCAGTGCGGCTTCTCTTTGAGCCTGATTTAAAGCTTCTAAATACTTCATTAATCCTAGGTGCTTTACAAAGTGAAATTATTGATTTTGCTCAGGCCCTGACCGTTCTTATCCATATATTTAGTAACAAGTTTTAACGGTACACGCTATGCGTATAATTTATACCCTTCAAGTCATTCTAATTACACTGATTTCAACCAATGCTGTTTTTGCCCAACACATTGATGACGAGGTTTTTAATCAAATTGAACACAAAATAATCAAGTGGAGAAGAGATTTTCATCAGCATCCCGAATTGAGCAATAGAGAAGTAGAGACCGCCAAAAAAATTGAAAAGCACCTACGATCTTTGGGGTTAGAAGTGCAAACCGGAGTAGCGCATACAGGGGTCGTTGCCCTTTTAAAAGGACTGCAGCCCGGACCAGTCGTAGCGCTTCGAGCCGATATAGACGCCTTGCCGGTAACAGAACGAAATGACCTCCCTTTTAGATCTCAGGTGACCGCTCAGTTTTTGGGTGAACAGACAGGGGTGATGCATGCTTGTGGTCATGACACGCACACCGCTATCTTAATGGGTGTGGCAGAAGTTTTAGCCGCCCACAAAGAACATATTAAAGGGACAGTAAAGTTCATTTTTCAACCTGCAGAAGAGGGTCCTCCACCCGGAGAAGAAGGAGGTGCACTGCTCATGGTTAAAGAAGGTGTGCTTGAACGTCCTAAAGTGGACGCCATTTTTGGGTTGCACATCAATTCAGAAACCCCAGTAGGTGTGGTGCGTTACAAATCTGGCGGATTATTAGCTTCTGCTCAGCGGTTTGTAATTAACGTTCAAGGTAAGCAAACACATGGCTCTCAGCCTTGGTCAGGTGTAGACCCTATCTATATCAGCGCTCAAATCATAGATGGCCTGCAATCTTTAGTGAGTCGTGAGTCCAATCTTCTCAAAGAGGCAGCGGTGATTAGTGTCGGAAAAATCAAAGCAGGACTACGATTTAACATTATTCCTGAATCTGCCGAGATCATTGGTACTATCCGGACGTTAGATTATGACATGCGTGATCTGATTGAGGCGCGAATGAATGAAATGGTTCCGGCTATTGCGAATGCTTTCGGAGGAAGCGCCCAGATTGAAATCACCGAAATGACCGATATCACCTACAATGATGCTGGGCTTGTATCGCAAATGCTTCCTTCTCTACAAAAGGCTCTGGGTGCGGACAACGTTCAACTTACCAAGGCCACCACAGGAGCAGAAGATTTTTCTTACTTTGTTCGAGACACCCCAGGTTTCTTCTTTTTCTTGGGTGGAATGACCCCTGGAAATACCACACCCTATCCACATCACACTCCTGACTTTATGATTGATGAATCAGGGATGATTTATGGGGTAAAAGCGCTGACCCAACTTACTATTGATTATTTAAACGCGAAATCATAAATGCGATCTCTCCTATTTTACACTGCCTTAGTTGTTTCAACCTATTCGGTTGCTGCTCAAAAGAAAACTGATTTACTCGAAGACAATAAGTCTTTAAATGCGCTAGTTGAGCGTAATGAGGCTACCATTCGCGATTTAAAGCAACAACTTACTCGAGTAGAATCGTTAAACGAGACCTATAAGTTTGAAACAGAAAATTTGAAATCTACCAATAAAGCGCTCATGGAGCGGCTGAGTAAATTTGCGAATCAGTCGGTGACTAACATTATGAACATTGGTGATCAAATTGAAAGTATGCGCTCTCTTGAAAAGCAGAATCAGCAGATTAAGGGCTCGCTCATTCAGCACGATTCTGTTTTAATTGAAACCTTAAAGAAGTTCCGTCCGGTCATCTCCAAAGCGAAAGGAATGGAACTTGAACCCGGCGGACTGAAATTTCCATTCCTTGTTAGCACAAATGAATCAGACGCTGCTTTAGCTAGTGATAAGCATTTAATGGCTTTAGACTCAGCGCTTGCAACTCATGAATTCTATCAAGTAAGCTTTGAAACAAATGCGAAAACGCGGCCTTTAGCGGAGCGCATTTTTACGGTCTTCACTCAAAGCTTTGGAAAAGAGCCAAATCGCTTTCTTTTTCAATCTAGTGCCCCTTCAGACACTTTATTTATAAAGCTTCATCCTGATTACGAGAAATTCTATGCTTCGATACGAGCGCTCGTTAAGTAGGCTCTTTTTCAAACTGACGTTGGGCATGCAAGTAGCCACGCTGCCACCATCGAATCATGCGCTTTTTGTCGAACAATAAAGGATTTTGGGTGAGCATGGCTGGGGTATAAATAAAGTTGATTTTTACCCCTTTTGTTTTTGCCTTGAGCGCGCCGAGTGCGATATTCTGCTCTTCAATTTGGTCTAATGAGAAGCCAAACATGTTTAGCATCAGGTCAAAGGCGCTTGTCGTTGGTAGACGAAAAGCTTGTTTATCCTCTTGCCGAAGCACAATCACGTCGATCTCTGTAGCTCCGGCCTCAATGGCCTTTTCAACAGAAACGATACTTCCAAATCCTCCATCCGCATATTCAAATCCTTGTTTAGAGACGAGTG
>JBJOGS010000070.1:0-11130 GCA_046048095.1 Bacteroidota bacterium | reverse complement strand
TTCTATGACTGCTGAGAAGCGCTCTTCTTTCACTTTATTGAAAGAAATAGGGGCCATGACAGAGAGATAAATAAGGTAAGCAAGAACTCCTGAGACCACAAGAAGAACGTACTGGATAACAGTTTTCATCGTTTGGTTTTTTGTTTTGAACGTGAACAAATCTACAATTTTTTTCCAATCACCAAAGTTTTTAGCTTGAAATGAAATGATGTGTATCTTCGATGAAAGTTTCGTTTTTGAATCCCCATAAAATCTACACTTCTCTTCTTAACTCTCTGAGATTTGAGCCCACTATTTCTCAGAAAAAGGCTTTGGAAGAATTCACTCGATTTTTAAGTGCGGAATCGCCTAAAAAATTCTTTGTTCTAAAGGGGTATGCCGGTACGGGCAAAACATCACTTATTCAAGCACTTATTCAGACCTTACAGCAGTTAGGCCGACAATCTGTTCAGTTGGCCCCCACAGGAAGAGCGGCCAAGGTGATCTCACGCTACTCGGGCTACCACGCTTCGACGATTCACAAACTGCTTTACTACCCGAAACGCAGCGGAGAGGGTCCTATCTCGTTCACCTTGGCTAAAAATAAATTTAGACGCACCCTATTTATTGTAGATGAGGCCTCTATGTTGTCTGATCGACAGCCAGACAAAGGTCTTTTCGCCACCGACTCTCTGCTGCAGCACCTCTTCGAATACGTGTATAGTGGACAAGACTGTTCGCTTTTGCTCATCGGTGACGCGGCGCAATTGCCTCCGGTTTCAGAACTGCAAAGTATTGCTCTAGATGAACAGGAATTAGCTTCGCGTTTTGAGTTGACCCCTTACACTGCAAGTCTGACTGAAGTGGTTCGTCAAGCCGCTGAAAGTGAAATTCTCACAAATGCCACGGACATCAGAAACGCTTTAATTTCAGAGCGCACTGAGTTTAAAATGTCGCATAGCAATCGATCAGAAGTCTATCGAATGACTGATGGGGTAGAACTGCTTGAAGCGCTAGAGGATGCTTACCGCGAGGTAGGATTGCAAGAGACCGCTATTATCGTTCGTTCAAATAAAAGGGCGAACCTCTACAATAAGAATATTCGTCAGCGCATCTTGCAATTGGATAATGAGTTGAGTGTAGGAGATATCCTGATGGTGGTAAAGAATAATTATTATTGGCTAGCCGAGTCTAAAGACGTCGCGTTTATTGCCAATGGAGACGCCATAGAAGTCTTACAGATTTATGGATTTAAAGACCTGTATGACTTTAAATTTGCTGAGGTCCAAGTCCGCTTGCTCGATTATGAATCCCCTCCGTTTGACACGGTTCTTTTACTCGATGTGCTTGAAGCCGATCAGCCGGCATTGAGTTTTGAAGACAGCAATACCCTATACCAAAAGGTGACTGAAGATTATGCTCATGAGCGCTCAAAGTACAAGCGATATTTGGGAGTCAAAAACAATCGGTTTTTTAATGCACTTCAAGTGAAGTACTCTTATGCGATAACCTGTCATAAAGCTCAAGGAGGGCAATGGAAACGGGTGTTTGTAGAAAAGCCTTACTCTCCTGAAGGCATGAATACCGATCATCTCAGGTGGTTGTATACAGCCTTTACCAGGGCTTCAGAGCGATTGTACCTGATGGGTTTTGAAAACGATTATTTTTACGAATCCTAATCTGCACCATGCTATGAAGATTATCGCGATGATTCCCGCCCGACTCGAATCGACCCGGTTGCCTGAAAAATTGATTCGTGACCTCGCCGGAAAGCCGGTGATCGTTCGCACCTACGAGGCGGTTACTCAGATGAACCTTTTTGAGGAGGTGATGGTGGTTACAGACAGCAAAAAGATCGAAACCTTGGTGGCGTCGAGAGGAGCTCAGGTGCTTTTCAGCGCATCGCATCACGCGACCGGAAGTGATCGTCTAGCAGAGGCCGCTGTATTGGTAGATGCGGACATCATCATCAATGTTCAAGGTGACGAGCCTTTTATTGATAAATCAAGCCTTGAACAGCTCATTGAGGTCTTTCGAGCCGACGTTAAAAAGCAGGTGGATCTTGCCTCTTTGATGACCTTAATAACGCCTGAAGAGGCACAGAATCCAAATGTCGTCAAAGTGATCACCGACCTCAATAACAGGGCGATGTATTTTTCTAGGGCACCTATTCCCTTTTTCAGAGATCAAGAAAAAGCCTCTAAATTTTATAAACACAAAGGAGTGTACGCCTTTAGAAAACAGGCGTTAATCGACTTTGCTTGTCTACCCATTGGTCCACTTGAGGCGGCCGAAAGTATTGAGGCGATACGCTTTTTAGAACACGGCAGGGTACTTCAAATGGTAGAAACCGCGGTGGATAGCATTGGAATAGATACCCTGGAAGATTTGCAACAGGCAGCGCGTCTTATTCAGACTCGCTCATAGTGTGATAGACGTTCTGCACGTCGTCGTCTTCTTCGATTTTTTCAAGCAATTTTTCGATGTCCGCGATTTGGTCTGCGTTCAATGTTTTTGTGATCTGAGGAATGCGTTCGAATCCAGAGGATAAAATCTGAATAGAACGACTCTCTAATTCTTTTTGAAGATTTCCGAACGCCTCGAATGGAGCGTAGATCAGCACGCCGTCTTCATCTTCAAAAATTTCTTCTACCCCGAAATCGATGAGGTCGAGTTCAAGCGCCTCAAGATCACAGTCTGCGGCTGCAATTCTAAAATTACAGCTATGGTCGAATAAAAATTCAACGGATCCTGAGGTGCCTAGGGTGCCTCCGCACTTATTGAAATAACTTCGAATATTGGCCACGGTGCGGGTGGGGTTGTCTGTGGCTGTTTCAACGAGCACAGCGATACCATGGGGTCCGTATCCTTCATACAAGAGTTCTTTGTAGTCTCCTTGAGACTTGTCTGAAGCCCTTTTTATAGCGCGCTCGACATTCTCTTTCGGCATATTTACGGCCTTGGCATTCTGAATGACGGCTCTAAGTCTCGCATTAGAATCAGGGTCTGCCCCTGCTTCTTTCACCGCCATTACGATATCTTTTCCTATGCGTGTGAAGGCTTTAGACATCGCCGCCCAACGCTTCATTTTTCGCGCCTTTCTGAACTCAAATGCTCTTCCCATTTCTGGTAATATTAGTGGGCCAAAAATAATGATTTTACCCTAGCTAAGGGACTCTAAATGATGTGCGATGACCTGTTGAGTATTAAATTGAAGGTATTTAGGAAGCGGATTGTCTCGAGGTAATACCGCCAAGTACCGAATATCATTGGTCGTGTAGACACGTTTGTACAAGGCGTGAAAATTGCCTAGTCGATCGACGAGCGCCTTGATGAGATCTTCGTGTAATATCAGATCGCTACTGCCTAGATGTACCACCCCATTCTTTTTTCGATTGATGCAATAGTGTAGTTGCTGCACTAACTTATCGACATACGTGGTATTGATTGACAAATTTGGAAACACTTCTATCGCCTCTTCAGTGCGCAATTGATTTTTTAGCTCGAGTATACGCGGAGAGCCGTTTCCAAAGATCATAGGTATACGTGTAATGAGCCATTGCTCTTGCGGTAGGCGCATTACCGTATTCTCGATATGGATTTGATAGCGGCCATAAAGACTTTCTGAGAGGGTTTTGTCGTTTTCGTAAGAGGGATATTTAGAATAAGCATCGAAGACGTTTGCTGAGCTCAGGACAATCAATTTGCACCTTTGCTTTAACGCGTATTGTGCCAGATGCGCATGGACGATTTGAAGGACTTGTTTTGGCCCGCGCATAGCAGAAATAATGAGATCAGGCTGCAGCGTTCCTAACTGCGCTACAATGTCGTCGGATGCCACATCGTACTGAAAATACCGTTGATTGACCTGAAAGGTGGTAGCATTGCAGTAGGTGCCATAGGTGTCAAAATAAGCGCTGAGCTCTTTGAAAAGCTGACTGCCAAGAAATCCGCTTGCGCCTAAAATGAGAATTCGCTGCTTTTTTGGCATGAAAGATCAGACAAAGGGCAACTTGACCACGACTGCTTTTAAAGCTTTGTTACGTACTTCGATAAAGATTTCTTGATCGACTGAAGCGGATTCGATGGCAACGTATCCTAGGCCAATACCGTATCCTAAACTAGGCGAGAGGGTTCCTGAAGTAACGTGACCAAGGGTATTTCCTTGGGCGTCTTTTATGGGGTAATGGGCTCTTGGGATTCCTTTTTCGATCATTTTAAAGGCAACTAATTTTCGGGACAATCCCCTTTTTTTAGTCTGCATTAAGGCAGCACTGCCAATGAAGTCCGTGTTGAATTTGGTGACCCATCCGAGCCCGGCCTCGAGGGCGTTTGTCGTTTCATCAATATCATTGCCATAGAGGCAATACCCCATTTCTAATCTTAGGGTGTCACGTGCAGCCAATCCAATGGGACGGATACCTTTTGAACGGATCATTTTCCAAAGCAATGGGGCGTCTTCTTTTGAGCAATAAAGTTCAAATCCACCCGCTCCTGTATAGCCTGTAGCTGATATAAGCACTGAATTGATGGGTCCGAAAGCAGCCTCTGAAAAATGATAAAACGGAATGTTTTTTAGGTCGACATCTGTGAATTCTTGAAGCAGATTCGCTGCGTTTGGCCCTTGAACAGCAAGAAGCGACAATTGGTCTGAAAGATTTTCTAATGACGCACCGATTGTGGCATTGGCCTGCTGCAGATGAGCGAAATCTTTTTCAATATTTGAAGCGTTCACTACCAAAAGGTAATCGTCTTCATTTTTCATGTACACGATGAGGTCATCTACAATGGTACCACTCTCTGTAGGTAAGTAGTTGTATTGTGCTTTTCCTGGAACCAGCTTGCTGATGTCGTTGCTACACACCCGGCCTAAAAGCGCTTTCGCCTGGGTGCCTTTCAAACGAAACTCTCCCATGTGAGACACATCAAATACCCCGCAGTTATTTCGCACTTCGAGGTGTTCTTCGTTGATGCTGGTGTATGAAACCGGCATTTCGAATCCTGCGAATGGGATCATTTTTGCCTTTTCTTCAAGGTGCTGTTGGTGTAAGGCCACTGTTTTCATGCGCTGAAATTTTTATCAAAAATAGACAGAAGATCTTCAATACGATAAGAGCACCTTCTTTAGGTCTTCATAGGTCGAAAGGAATTCTTTTCTCGCCTTAAGGGTGCGTAAGGCTTTAATGGCCTCAGGTTCTTCGAGGCTTCGGTTTAGTGCCTTTTCAACTGCTGCAGCGAACTTAATTGGGTGAGCGGTTTCTAAAAATATTCCGAGTTCTTTATCTGGGTCGAGACCTTCTTGTTCAAGACCAAGGTAGGCGATCGCTCCATGGGGTTCTGCCACATATCCGCAGTTTTGATCCAAGTGGGTGATCGCCTCAAGCGTCTGTTCGTCGGTGAACCGGTAAGCGCGGAGTTCATTTTTGAGTCGTTCTCTTCCGAACAGTGTTTCTATGCGTATAAAATTTGAAGGATCACTGACATCCATGGCGTTTGAAAGGGTGGCGATAGTCTTTCTTGGCGCATACTTTTCCCCATTGAGGTAACGCACTACGGTGTCGTTGACATTTGTTGAAGCAATGAAGCGATCGAAAGGGATACCCATTTGTTGGGTGAGTAATCCGGCACAGAGGTTTCCGAAATTACCTGATGGCACCGATACGACAAGCGCGCGCTTTTCATTTGATTCACGCAGGGTATGATAGGTCTTGAGGTAATAGAGCATCTGAGGAAGCCATCTCGCTACATTAATACTGTTCGCTGAGGTGAGGTCTATAGTCGCTTTGAGCTGTTCATCTACGAAGGCCTGTTTTACCCAGTGCTGACAATCATCAAAGCTTCCATCCACTGCAATGGCACGGATGTTCTGATTAAATGTGGTCATTTGAAGCTCTTGAACTTCACTGATCTTCTCGTTCGGATATAAGATCACTACCTCGACATTCTCTACTCCTAAAAACCCACTAGCCACGGCGCCTCCAGTATCCCCCGAGGTGGCAACCAGTACCACCGTTTTTTTGGTCTTGTTCAGTTTTTTGTTAAACAAACCAAGACATTCGGCCATAAATCGCGCCCCAATGTCTTTGAACGCCAAGGTAGGTCCGTGGTAGAGTTCAAGAGCGAGGTAAGGGTTAACCGGAACAAGCGGCAGGTCGAAGTGTAGTGTTTTTTGAAGTACCTCGGTCAATTCTTCGGCGGTGAGATCGGGCATAACATAGGGCCACAGCGCCTCAAAAGCGAGATCTTCAAAGCTGCGATGGCTCGATGGATCGGTATGGCTAGGGTCGAGTTTTGCAATCGAGCTGGGGTAGTATAGTGAGCGGTCTGGTGCCAATCCCTCGATCACCGCGCGGTGAAAAGGTACCTGATGTTTTGGAGTGGACAGACTATAGAAGTTCATGAGCTCCGGTTTGATGAATTTCTCCTGAATACAATCTAAACGCCATAGTGGTTTCTTGTAAAAAGTCATTAAACGCGGTGACTACCGTTTTGGCTGCTGCGGCTCCGTGACAAAGCGCAAAAACTGAGGGTCCTGAACCAGATATCCCATAGATGAGTGCGCCGTTACTTAGAGCCAGATGTTTTAGCGCATCAAAATGAGGAATATGTGCCTTTCGTACAGGCTCAGCCACGAAATCAACCGCACAATGGCGCAATAGATCCAGATCGTTGGTTAATAATGCGGTAGTAAAGCCTGCTAAAGTACTCCACTGCTTTACCGCGGTTTTAAGAGAGATTTCTTTGGGTAAGGCTCCTCGCGACTCAGAGGTTTTAATCTCGATTTGTTGATGGGCAACCACATAATGCAAATCAAGCTGGGTGGTGAGCGGCACCACACGATGGGATGCTTGAGTAATGATAAGGCAGCACTTACCGAATAGCGCGGGAGCAATATTGTCGGCGTGACGTGCTCCGCTAGCCAACTGCTCACCATCTAGGGCAGCTTCTAGCAAGATTTGATCGCTAAAGTTTGCCCCGAGTAGAGTGTTTACTCCTACCACAGCACCGGCTGCACTGGCCGCACTGCTGCCGACACCACTGCCGGGCTTGATGCGTTTATCGATAGATATTTCAATACCTATCGCAGGGTCACCATAGGTCTTTAGTAACGATTGGGCAGCGACACAAGCAATGTTTTCTGAGGCTCGCTCAGGAACCGGAAACCCGGTGTTGTTTTTTAGATGTACCCCTGGGAGTGCCACGCGTTTGAAATGCATGATGTCAAAGCAATCCGAAAGGCAGAATCCTAGCGCATCAAAGCCCGCATTAAGATTAGATACTGAGGCCGGACACCATATGCTGCATTGATCTTTCATGAGTTATCGATGGTTACTGGCGCGGATAATATCACCAAATATACCCGAGGCGGTCACATCAGCCCCGGCTCCGGCACCTTTGATGACCATGGGCTGTTTGTTGTAACGATCGGTGTAGAGCATTAAAATATTGTCGCTGCCACTCAAGGTGTAATAGTCGGCACTAGAGTCTACGCCCTGCAATCCAACCTTCGCTTCTAAGACATGATTATTCACGCTCAACTCTGCAACGAATTTGAGCTTTTGCTTTTTGGCCGCGGCTTCTTTGTAAAGTGAAGCAAAGTGCTCTTCGTTTTGCTCTAGAACTTGCAAGAAGTCCTCTACAGAAGGGGTTTCTAAAGCACCTTCAGGCAAGAATGGGGTAGATTGGATAGCTTCTAGCTCAAGCTCGAATCCACCTTCACGCGCAAGAATGAGCAGCTTTCGTCTGACGTCGAGTCCGCTGAGGTCAATTCGAGGATCGGGCTCAGTATATCCGCCTGTCATTGCCGCTTGAACCACCTCTTTAAACGGAGTGGTCGCATTGTAGGTATCGAAAATAAAATTCAAACTGCCAGAAAGTACAGCGACGATAGAGCGAATACTATCGCCTGAATCAATCAGATTCTTTAAGGTGTCTATGATTGGTAATCCAGCGCCTACGTTTGTTTCGTAGTAGAAAGGTACTTTTTGGTCAATGCTCGCGTTTTGAAGTGCCTGATAGTTCGTTAAGGCAGAAGAGCAGGCGATTTTGTTACAAGTGACCACCCCAACACCGTGCTGAAGTAATTCGAGGTAGCGATGTGAAACCTCATAACTCGCCGTGCAGTCAATGAGTATGCTGTTGCGTAAATTCAGAGACTGTATCTTTTGAACTAGACTATCCAATGAGGCAGTTTCTCCTGCACTTAGTAGTGCCTTCCAATTCGAAAGGTCGTGGCCCTGCTCATTAAAAGTCATTCTTTTTGAATTGCTCAATCCGACAATTCGGATATCTAAGGCCAGCTTATCTAGTAAGTGCTGGTGCTGAAGATGCAAAATATTGAGAAGCCTCGACCCTACGGTTCCTACTCCAACTACAAAAAGATTAATCTGTTTGCGCTGCTTTTCAAAAAACCGCTCGTGAATCGTATTTAGTGCTTTTTTGACATTCTTTTCGTTAATGACAAACGAGATGTTGCGCTCTGAAGAGCCTTGCGCGATGGCAATAATGTTGACATTGTTGGCACCGAGGCTACTGAAAAGTTTACCGCTGACTCCAGTATGGCTCTTCATGTGTTCACCTACAAGGGCAACAATGCTCAATCCATGAGTGAGGTGAACGGGTTTCATTCTTCCTGTACTAATCTCTTGTTTAAATCGCGCATCTAAGGCTTGTTGTGCTTTCTCGGCATCTGCCGTATCTATGGCAATACAAAGCGAATACTCAGAGGAAGCCTGAGTAATAAGTATAACATTAATGTTATGTGCAGATAAAGTTTCAAAGAAGCGCGTAGTGAATCCCATCTGACCGATCAAATCGGCACCTTCAACGGTAATTAAAGAAATTGCACTAAGATGGCTGATTCCTATAACGGTTTCTTGGCTCGTGATCAGTTCGCTAGAAGAGATGTGTGTGCCCTCGGCAGAAGGGTCAAAGGTGTTTTTGACAAAAAGGGGTATGTTTTTCTCGAAAGCGGGTTGTACAGAGGGGGCGTAGAGCACCTTCGCTCCGAAATGGGAGAGCTCTAAGGCCTCTTCGTAAGACAATCGCTTTATGGGTTTCGCTTGTTTGACAAATCGTGGGTCAGCCGTATAAATACCACTGACATCAGTATAGATGTAAAGCTTCTCTGCGTCTACACCATTCGCAATAAGAGCGGCACTAAAATCAGAGCCACCTCTACCCAGGGTAGTGAGTTTATGCTCTTTGGTGCGCGCCATAAATCCGGGCATCACGATTAGTGATTCTTCTTGAACCAGAGCTTTAAGGCGAGTATAGGTGAGAGTATAATCGACACGTATTCTGCGTCCTTCTTGTGAAGCTACGATAGACTGGCTGCTGTCTTTAAGCGTATTGCGCCATCCTAGATGTGCCAAGAACCCACTTACCACCTGTGCTGAAATGGTCTCTCCAGAAACTAAGAGTTCGTCGTAAACCTCGGTGAGGGATACCGCTCGGTGATAGAGCTGTTTGCCTAGGTCTTCTATTTGAGTGAGTACTTGAGCCACCGCTTCACGAGTGCGGGCATCAGCCTTCCAAAAATCAAGGTTTTCTTGGGTACGGGTCGATACTTCTTTTAAAGAGGTAGTGTACGTACTTGTCTGTGAAGCCGCTTCATGGGCAAAGCTGCTGAGCAAGTCAGTTACGCCCCCAAATGCAGATACCACTACGATCAGCTTTTCTTTTTCAGCATGGGCTTGCACTATTGAAGCCATCTGTTGAAGCGCTTGCGGATTTTTCACCGAACTTCCGCCGAACTTTAGAACAACCATGAGGTAAGATTGATGAGTTATTTTGAGGGGCAAAAATTACTTTAAAAAGTAAAGAGCACCCAAGAAAAGGTGCTCTTTTTACTAAGAAATTCCAGTTTTGTAACGAATAGATTCTTTACCTAAAGAAATCCCACAAATTAGGGGTTTTTCTCGCCAGCATCTTGTGTTTTAGCTGTCTTGGCAACGAGCTGTTCTTTGTCTTCAGACAAGTCAAGTTCAATCGTATCCCCTTCAGACAAGCGGCTATTCACGATCTCTTCAGCTAGGGTGTCTTCGATGTATTTCTGTATGGCCCGTTTTAGCGGACGTGCTCCGTACTGTTTGTCGAATCCTTTCTCAGCTAAAAAGGTTTGAGCTGCCTCAGAAAGGCGAATGTGATAGCCTAGGGCCTCAATGCGACCGACGACTTTCTTAAGTTCGATATGAATGATCTGATCGATATCTTCACGCTCAAGAGCATTGAACACCACTACATCGTCGATCCGGTTTAAAAACTCGGGCGCAAATGCTTTTTTAAGGGCCTTTTCGATTACCCCTTTGGTGTAATCGTGTTCTTGGGCTTTTTTAGCGGCAGTGCCGAATCCGACCCCCTGACCGAAGTCTTTAATTTGACGCGCGCCAATGTTCGAAGTCATGATGATAATGGTATTTCTAAAATCGACCTTACGTCCTAAACTGTCGGTGAGAAATCCATCATCGAGCACTTGCAAGAGCATATTAAAGATGTCTGGATGCGCTTTTTCTATTTCATCTAATAAAATCACCGCATACGGCTTGCGTCTGACCTTTTCAGTAAGTTGGCCGCCTTCTTCATACCCGACGTATCCCGGAGGAGCCCCTACAAGCCGTGAAACTGCAAACTTCTCCATGTATTCACTCATGTCAATTCGAATGAGTGCCTCTTCGCTGTCAAAGAGCTCTACGGCCAAGACTTTGGCTAGTTGGGTTTTACCCACACCAGTCTGCCCTAAGAAGATGAATGAACCAATCGGTTTGTTGGGATCTTTAAGCCCGGCCCTGTTGCGCTGAATCGCCTTAGCCACCTTTTGAACCGCATCGTTCTGCCCGATGATTTTTGATGAAATTATTGCAGGAAGCTTCGCAAGCTTTGAGCTTTCGGCTTGGGCAATTTTCGATACAGGTATGCCGCTCATCATTGAAACGACATCCGCCACATTCTCTGCAGTCACCGTCTCGCGGTGCAGTTTACTGTCTTCTTCCCATGCGAGTTGCGCATCAGCGAGTGCCTTTTCAACCCGTTTTTCATCGTCTCTTAGTTTCGCAGCCTCTTCGTATTTCTGCTTTTTGACCACCTCGTTTTTAAGAGCTCGGGTGTCTTCGAGTTTTTGCTCGAGTTCTAAGATTTGTTTGGGTACGTTCA
>JBJOGS010000069.1:0-21627 GCA_046048095.1 Bacteroidota bacterium | reverse complement strand
CAAATAATTACCTGCAAAAGGTTCCTGTGATCTACACCACCGCCCCTAATGGCACTCTTGAATTTAACGGTAAAACCCACGCTATTGGAGATGATTTCATCACCTTTTCGGGCGCATCTGGAAATTACGAGGTAGTATTTGTTGGATACGGAATAGATAGTCCAGAGTACTCAAACTACTCAGAAATTGATGTCACTGGCAAACTAGTTATCGCTGTAGCCGGAGAGCCTCAAAGTGAAGACGGCACCTATACTTTAACAGGAACAAGTTCATATTCGAAATGGAGTAATGTGTCCGAAGCTTTACCAAAGCGCTTAGCAGCGGCCCAAGCTAAAGGTGCAGCAGGATTGCTATTTGTAGACCAAGCGAATTTCGATCGTTATTCGCGTTATTATTCGTATATGAAGCGAAATAATAGCGGACAAATGCGTCTTGAAGAAGAGAACGCACTATTCTCAGCCATTATTCGTCCAGAGGTGGCTGCTTCATGGCTCGGAGAATATGACCCTAATAGTTCTCAAGCAATTGATGAACCTATCAGCTTGGCTATCGAGGGTGGTTCAGAAGCTGTGGATACTGAAAATGTCGTCGCCATTATTGAAGGGATAGAAAAGCCCGAAGAATATGTGGTAGTATCTTCTCATCTCGATCATATTGGGATCGATGCTGAAGGAAATATTAATAACGGAGCTGACGACGACGGATCAGGCACGGTAGCGATGCTTGAAATCGCTGAAGCCTTAGTTGAGGCAAAAGCTCAAGGAAAAGGACCAAGAAGGTCTGTGGTTTTTCTTCATGTCACTGGTGAAGAAAAGGGTCTTCTCGGATCTGAGTATTATACCGATGTTGAACCGTTATATCCGCTAGAGCAGACGGTGACGAACCTAAACATTGATATGATTGGTCGTATTGATCCAAAAAGAGAAGGAGACCGCAATTATGTATACCTCATTGGTTCGGACAAGTTAAGCAGCGAATTGCATCAGCTTTCTGAAGAAGTGAATTCTAAATTCACACAGATCGAGCTCGACTATACGTATAATGACGAAAATGACCCGAATCGTTTCTATTACCGCTCGGATCATTACAATTTCGCAAAGAATAACATTCCAATTATTTTCTATTTTAATGGAACGCATGATGACTATCACGCGCACACCGATACCCCTGACAAGATCAATTACGATCTTTTAACTAACAGAACAAGGCTTGTTTTTCACACCCTATTAGAAGTGGCGAATCGAGAAGAAAGACCCGTGGTAGACAAGGCTGTCGAACCAGTGCAACAGGACTAATTGATTCACAATTACTTATAAAAAAAGCCCGCAAATGCGGGCTTTTTTGGGTGGAAGACCGGGCTCGAACCGGCGACCTCTAGAACCACAATCTAGCGCTCTAACCAACTGAGCTACAACCACCATTTAATTCGGTTGGCAAATGTAGTTTATTTTATGATGTTTTTCAATAACAGGCCCCCTCTTCGCTTTTATTTTAGCGCATCTAGAGAATCCACTAAGGGATAACGTTCTACCGTAAAGCCTTCTCCAAAAGCTACACCAGTCAATCGACCCAAATTTTGTGCCCTGTAGCGAACCGAACTTAGAAAATTCTCGGTACTAATCGGGGTCTCGGGTTCACTGCTATTAGGATCAAAAAACTGCGTAGCGTAGGCAAGAATCGATTCAAATTTCTGCTCCATGAATGCACTTACATCTACTACAAAATCAGGCTCAATATCCTGCCACTGTATCATGTGATAAACCCGTGAAGGCCGCCATGCTTGCTGTAGTCGTCCTGACAAATCGTAGGTTTCGATCTTAGCTAATCCGCTCAAAAAACAAGAGTCACTTGCTAGTTTACTCCCCTTGGCATGATCAATGTGCCGATCAGAAATGGCATTACAAATAACGACCTCTGGTTGGTACGTGCGTATTTTTTGAATCAGTGCGCGTTGGTGCGCTTCGTCATTTACAAAAAAACCGTCCTTAAAATTCATGTTTTCTCGCACTGACACTCCAAGAATTTTAGCGGCCTTGGCGCTCTCTTGATCGCGCGTTTGAACCGTTCCGCGCGTTCCGAGTTCACCTCGTGTAAAGTCGAGAATTCCTACCCGCTTGCCTAAACTCACTTCTTTTGCAATAGTTGCACCTGCTCCAAGCTCAGCGTCATCAGGGTGAGCACCCATCACTAAAAGATCGAGTTTCTGAATCTTATTTTCCATAGACCTTTCTGTATTTCCAACGGCTTAATGCTCCGAGAATCAAGACAAATGCTGCGGTATAATAGATAAATGACGGAGTGATCACCTGATCCCCAGAGGCGTAACTATGAAGTCCGACAAGGTAGAAGTTCACCCCAAAATAGGTCATCATAATACTTGAGAAAGCTACTACACTGGCGAAATTAAACACCCAAGTCCCTTTCAAACCAGGAACCAAACGCATATGTAAAACAAACGCATAAACTAATATAGAGATAAGGGCCCAGGTTTCTTTCGGATCCCAGCCCCAATACCTTCCCCACGATTCGTTAGCCCATTGCCCCCCAAGAAAGTTTCCAATGGTGAGCATAATTAAACCTATGGTCAAAGCGAGTTCATTAATAATGGTCAATTCTTTTATTGAAATTTTCATTCGCTCTTGGTTCTGAGGTGTAGTCAAAAGCATAAGAATCAAAACCACCAATCCCAAGATCATGCCCACGGTTAAGGGTCCATAAGAACCCACGATAACCGCGACGTGAATCATGAGCCAATAGCTATCCAGCACGGGTTGCAGGTTGGCGACTGAAGGATCTACCCAATTTTGATGAGCAATCCAAAGCAAGATCGCACTCACAAAGGTACTCGAGGCCACGGTAAAATCACTTTTCTTCCCTAACCAAAGTCCAATTCCAAGTGTTGCCCAAGAAACATATAAGATACTCTCATAAGCATCACTCCAAGGAGCATGGCCTGAAATATACCAACGCAGAATTAATCCGGCGGTATGTGCAGCAAATAAACCATAAATCACTATCGAGAATCCTCGAATACTCAAACGCAAGGCCTTACGGTCCTTATAAACTCGGGCCACCACCAAGAAAAAGAGCAGTATCCCTGAAAGTGCGTAAAACTTGTACAGTCGATTAAACAAGTCTAAGCGGTTATACGTGATTTCAGTATGAATCTTTTCGGGGGAAGGAATCACTTCTACTCCTAACTGTCGCTGACTTTTCTTTAAGCTTTCAAGCAACTGATCTGCCTGCTGGTAATCTCCGTTTTGTACCCCATTATCAACGTACTGCAAGTATAACGGTACCGAATTCGCCACAAAACTACCGTAAAGGGTATCAGCCAACTGTACGGCCCCGGCGCGATACTCTAATGCCGAAGTCCACTTATTGTTCTCGTCTGTAGGAACCGGAAAAATGCGCAAAATCTCTCCACTCAAAGCGCGATTAAGCAGTGCTAGACGGTTTGAGGCATCTTTAAAATCTTGCTGAAACTTGTTCGGGGTATTCGTGGCAAAAGCTTCTACCAAATAGGGTCTCAATTTGTTGTTTCCTTCTTCGTCAAAAAAATCAGTCACCTTGACAAAACGCTTTTCTTTTGGGACCCCAATAATTGAGCGTATACTGTCATTTTGCGCTTTTTTATCCAAAGCAATAAATTCAGTATTGTACCACAACCCCGGATACATCATCATGGATAGAAACACCTGCTCAGCGGTTAACCCCTTATAGTGGTCTTTGAGACTGATTTTACGAAGTAATTCAGAAGCAAAAGTGTGCACAGGCTTCATTCTACCATTGTCGTCTTGAATCACCAGCGAGGCAAAGCGCTCAGCATGCGCTTTGTCAATGACATTTGAAAAAATAAGTGAATCAACAGTCTGTTGACTCGGTAAGTTCTGATTCTGAGCGCTAAGCGAGGCGCTTAAACCGAACATCACCAGCAAAAGAAGTGCGGATTTCTTAGCCGTCAATTTCTCTAACGAGCGTGCTAAAATTTTAAATCGGGTATCGCCAAAAAAGATCAACCCCATTAATCCTATGTACAATAAAAAATAGCCAATGTACGTGATCCATGTACCCCACAAATCATGATTAACCGAAAGTACCGTTCCGGATTCGTCCGGAAAGAAGCTCGATTGAAAAAACCGATACCCCTTGTGATCAAGGACATGATTCATATAGATGTCATAGTCAAACGAGCGCTCATCAATTACCTCGATTCGGCTCATAAAAGAAGCGTAATTTGCCTCTGTTCCTGGATACTTCTCTGCAATAAAATCATTGAGTTTAATCGCAAATGGAAGCTCGTATTCTTTAGAACCGTAGCGCATAGTAAACGTAAGCCCCCCAAGGTCAAACGATGGCTCAAAATCAGTATAACCCTGACCGCCCATGAGGGTTACCTGTTGCTCTACTCCATTGGCTGTTACCAATAACTTTAATGCCTGTTTCGCATCGGTCTCTTCGTTTTCTGGGGCGGCAACAATTTCAAGGCGTCCGCGTCGTGCCGGTTCAGGAATGACAAATCCAAAATCGCCGATAGTATACAGCGATCGTAATTGGAGTTCTTGCTGCACATCAGCCATGAGATCTCCTTGAAACTGATCAGCCATGCGCATGAACTGCGCATCAAATGGAGATTTAATGCTATACGCTTCACCATCAACCTTGATTTCAATCGCACCTTGCGCAGGCGTATTGAGGGCAAAGAGCACATTGTGTATATTTGCGATTTCACCTTCCTTGAGAAAGTGTTCATGTCTCGATCCATCGCCCGACTCTACAATTTTCAACAATAGTGGCGCCGATGCATCCTCTACTATTGCCTCAGTAGCATGCGCGATAAAATCAACGTATTCGATAGCCACCGGGATTTCTCCGAATGAGGTCGACCAAGGCAAAGAAGTCTTGCGCGCTTCACTACTGAAGATCATGTCATCTTCGAGTGCCTTTCTTCGACGCGACCCGTCGAGATCGCCATCGATATATGCGGTTAGAAATGTCTTGTCTGAATAAAACGTATTGGCTGTTTCACCTTCAGGAATAGGCATCATGCCTTCAAAACTGATGTAGCGCGTCACCCCTGCACCAACGATTATCAGAATCCAAGAAAGGTGTAAAAACAAAATCGGCCACTTACGCCATTGCCAAAGGTTATAGCGTTTAATACTGCCAACAAAATTGATTACAAAAAGAACCATCAACACCTCAAACCAACGGGCATTGTAGATGTAGATACGCGCTGTTTCTGTAGAATAAATACTTTCTAAAAAGGTTCCGATTGCCATGGCCGCTGCAAACACAATAAAGAGTACGGCCATTAATCGAGAAGAAACTAAAAACTTAAGCAGAGAGAATGAACGCATCAGCATTTTTCTTTGTGCTGCAAAATTATCACCTTTTGACCTAAAAACGCTAGTTTCGAAGGTCTATTTATGGGTATGTTAACAACAGCAATTCTTGGTACCGGAGCCCTAGCACGAAGTCTTTTTGAGGCGATTCAGCAAGAGCAAACCATACAGTGTGTAGGGGTTCACGGAAGAAATGAAGGCGATGCTTCTTTTTTTGGATCGCATTGGAAATCCGATCTAAAAGAACTCTTCGAGGCTGAGCTTTTGCTTGTGGCCTTGCCAGATCATGCACTTCATCAACAGTTTAGTTCTTTGGATTCGTACAAAGGCATCCTCACCCATTGCAGCGGAGCAACAGCGATTCAACCTAGAACCACCTATCCTTCAGCCGTATGCTATCCGCTCAATAGCTTCAACAAATCGCAACGCACTTCGCTGAAAGCGACACCTCTTTTTGTTGAAGCCAGCAATCCGCAAGCATTGAAGCGCCTCAGATTTTTTGCAGAATCACTCTCTGAACAGGTGGTTGAATTGGAGAGTCCACGCCGACTAGCATTGCATTTAGCTGCCGTGATCAGTCAGAATTTTAGCAATCATCTCTTGGCTCAGACCCAACAATGGTGCAGCGAGAATTCACTTGACTTTTTATGGTTAAAACCCATGCTTGAATCGAAATTTAATGAAGCGTTTCTCACTAATGCCGCACTGATTCAATCGGGTCCGGCACTAAGAAGGGATGAAAAAACCCTCGCTCAACATCGAGTGCTGTTAAGTGAGCATGTATCTTTACTTCAGATTTACAATGCGCTAACTACCTCAATTCAAGAATTTCATGAAAAAGAGTTTTAAAGAAGAACTGCATCATATCGGTTGTTTTGTATTCGATGTAGATGGAGTCATGACTGATGGGACGCTATACCTGGATGCCCAAGGTGAGCTTGTTCGAAAAATGAGTGTGCGCGATGGATATGCCCTTAAACAGGCGCTAGCTTCGGGCTATGAAGTGTGCGTCATTACTGGCGGAACCAATGAATCGGTTCGGACCCGACTACGTGATTTAGGAATACATTCTATTTATTTGGGGGCACATCAAAAACTACAAGTCTTAAAGGAATACTTCGAAATCCATCAAATTTCACCCGCTACCGCACTCTATATGGGCGATGACATCCCCGATTTAGAGGCGATGCAATACTGTCACCTAGCTACCTGTCCGGCAGATGCAGCAGCAGAAATACGCAGCTCTGCAGACTACGTATCGCCAATTAAAGGGGGTGCGGGGTGCGTGAGAGATGTCATTGAACAAGTACTTAAAGTAAAAGGAGACTGGAACATTGATTCATCAACAACTAGCGCATAAAGGCATTGAGCTGGTACTGGGATCTGCTTCTCCACGACGAGAATCCCTGCTGCGTGACATGGGACTGACTTTCACAAAACGGGTAAGTCACATTGAAGAAACCTATCCCCCAACTTTAACTCGCGGAGAAATTGCTAGTTATCTCGCTCGGGCCAAGGCGGATGCGCTAAAATCAACCCTTAGCCCACACGAGTGGTTGCTGACGAGCGACACGGTAGTATGGTGCAATCACACGTCTTTAGAGAAGGCATCTACGCGCCAAGAGGCCGCTGAAATGCTCAAAAAGTTATCCGGAGGCACCCATCACGTATTTAGTGCGATTTGCCTGACTGCTACCACCGCTCAAGAGACCTGGCTTGCCGAGACAAGAGTAACATTTAAAGCATTGAGCAACGAAGAAATCGACTATTATCTCACTATTGAAAATCCTTTTGACAAAGCTGGTGCCTATGGAATTCAAGATTGGATCGGTCTTGTAGGAATCACTGCAATTGAAGGATCTTACTTCACCGTTATGGGTCTACCCACACATTTAGTTTACCGGGCACTTTCATCCTGGTTATCCTTGTAATTTTGTTTTATTTTTTATAAAAAAGATTAGACAAAGCGTATCTTTGAAGCATGCCTTGGTACCAACTCAATGTCCGTCACCACACGCAGCTTTCAAGAGCACAAGCATGGCAATTTCTAGGCAACATCGACAACCTAGAAGCGATGACTCCAAAACACATGAGATTTAAACTTTTAAGCCAGCGGTCTACCGAATTGGCCATGGGCAGCATTTTAGCTTATTCGATTCAACCGCTACCCTTCATTCGAATGGTCTGGATCAGTGAAATTAGTGCCTTTGAACCTATGAAACGCTTTTGCGATACACAACTCAGTGGCCCCTACAAGTCATGGATTCACGAACATCGCATAGAAGGCAACGACACAGGACCTTGCACATTGGTAGACGAAATCCACTTTCAGTTACCCTTCGGGTTACTGGGTCGATTCGCCTATTTTTTATACGTAAAATCTGCGCTAAACAAGGCATTCGCTTATAGAAGAGAGGCATTAAACCGGTTGATCAACAACCCCCACAGTCACAACTACGAAATCACTTTACAACGCATAAAGGCTTAGCTATGAAAAGAATCTTATGTATTGGCGGATCGACCGGTATAGGAGCGGCACTCGTCAAAAAACTCGCTGACAATCATCAGATAATCATTGCATCACGCACCCCACCTTCTTTCTCTCATGAGAACGTTCAACATCTGGTTTACGACGTGACCCAGCCCCAACCTGAACAGCTTACTGCGATTGGTCCCATAGATAAATTCGTCTACTTTCCAGGGAATATCAATTTAAAGCCCTTGTCTATGCTCAAGCTCGAGCACTTTAAAGAAGAAATGCAACTCAATTTCTTCGGTTTAGTCGAGACCGTTAAAACTATTTATGCGCAGATGAATGAAGGTTCGAGTATGGTATTTTTCTCTACAGTAGCGGTGCAAACCGGAATGCCATTTCACAGCAGCATCGCTTCGGCAAAAGGGGCCATTGAAGGTTTTACGCGAGCACTAGCGGCAGAAGCAGCGCCAAAAATAAGAGTGAATGCCATTGCTCCATCTATTGTAGATACGCCTCTTGCAAGTCGGCTGCTTAATAATGAGAAAAAGGTTGAGATGATTGCCGAGCGCCACCCGCTAAAACGAATAGGAAACGCCGAGGAGCTGGCTAACGCACTTGCTTTTTTGCTCGATGAGAAAAATTCGTGGATTACCGGACAGGTCTTGGCAATAGACGGAGGTAAATCTTCAATAAGCCTCTAGCGATGAAGAAAGCGCTGTTCTGGTTTAGACGGGATCTCAGATTTGAAGATAACCACGCGCTTTACAGCGCCTTATCTGAGAACGATGAAGTCTATCCCTTTTTCATTTTTGATGCGACCATTCTTGACGAGTTACCTGCGGATGATCACCGGATTTCATTCTTATATACGACCCTTGAACGTCTTAATGCCCAGTGGAATAACGAGCGACCTATCCACTATTTCTACGGTGATCCTGTTGAAATCATTACAACGCTGCTACAAAGGCATCCCGTATCGGCGCTTTATACCAACGCCGACTATGAGCCTTATGCCCGATTAAGAGATAAAAAGGTGCTTGATCAGTGCACTAATCACAACGTTCAGTTCGTGCGTTTGAAAGACCATGTCATCTTCGAACAAAATGAAGTGGTAAAAGATGACGGTCAACCCTATGTTGTTTTCACTCCATACAAGAAGAAATGGCTAAGCCTACTTGATTCGACTAAGCACTTGTTGCCCTATCCCAGTGAAACGTTTTTACATAAATTAAAGCGTCTTTCATTCGAACTCCCACATACAGTTGATTCGCTCGAAGCCTTTAGTAAGAAGCGTTCACCACTGAATGCACCCCAATTTAAGATCGAGCCCTCTCGACTCGAAAACTATGAGGCTACTCGAAACTTTATGGATACTGATGGAACGACTAAGTTAGGCACCTATCTACGTTTTGGCACGCTTTCAACTCGAGACATTGTTTCCAAAGCTTACCAAACCTCGAATGCTACCTTTTTGAGCGAGCTTATTTGGAGAGAGTTTTTTCAGCAGATCCTCTGGCATTTTCCAAATACAGTGCGTCAAAGTTTTAAGCCCATCTATGACCGTATTGAATGGCGAAATAATATTCAAGAATTTGAGCACTGGTGTTCTGGAACGACCGGATACGCATTGGTTGATGCCGGAATGCGTGAATTAAATCACACCGGATACATGCACAACCGGGTGCGAATGCTGACTGCGAGTTTTTTATGCAAGCATTTACTGATCGACTGGCGTTGGGGAGAGGCGTATTTTGCCAAAAAACTATTTGACTTTGAATTGGCAAGCAATGTAGGAAATTGGCAATGGGCAGCCGGATCAGGAGTGGACGCCGCCCCCTATTTTAGAATTTTCAATCCCACCACCCAAATTCAGAAATTTGACAAGCACTTAAAGTATGTCAAGCGTTGGGTGCCAGAATTTCAAGAGCTCACCTATCAACAGTCTTTGATTGTTGACCATAAAGAAGCCAGAGAACGTTGCCTTACAGCCTACAACAATGCCTTAAAACCCAATTCTTAATCTACTTTAAGGGTAGGCGATAGCGACTTGTTCTAACTTTGAAATAAAACTTGCACCTATGAAGAAGTTTGCAATGGGGTTTCCCTGGCACACCTTTGATCCGTTTTTATTTTGTGCGCACCATCAAGACGTCTACCCTCCAGGAAATGGAAGGCTAGGTGTCGATCCGGCGTATTTAGGACAGCGTGCCTTAGGCAATGACTTTGAAAAAAAAGACGGCTTTAGAATGTACCATGGAAAAAATATTCCGGGCTTCCCCTACCATCCCCATTGCGGATTCGAGACGATTACTCTAGTGACAGAAGGATACATCGATCACAGTGATTCACTGGGTGCAGCTGCCCGATTCGGTCAGGGTGATGTGCAGTGGATGACGGCTGGATCAGGTGTGCAGCACAGTGAAATGTTTCCGCTGCGTCATACCGATAAAGAGAATCGATTAGAACTCTTTCAGCTGTGGCTCAACCTTCCTGCTCGCTCAAAACAAGTCGAAGCTCACTTTGATATGATTTGGTCTGAAAGCGTTCCGCAATGGACTGCGAATGGTGTGTTTACTCGACTCATTTTCGGCGAACTTGAAGGACATGTACAACGTCAGTGCCCTCCAAATTCTTGGGCTGCGGATCCTGAAAATCACTTACAGCTAGTGCAGTACATCATTGATCCATCAGCTAAACTTCAAATCCCTGCCCATCAAAGCGAAGTCAATCGTGCACTGTACATCTATCAAGGAAACGTCTTGATTAATGGTGAACCCATAGCAGAAAGCACTGGTATTCATCTCGAGACTCACGAAGCCGCTGAAGTACTCAATACTTCTCAAGAAAAGGTATACGCGCTACTCATGCAAGGCAAACCTATTGGAGAGCCTGTAGCCAAATACGGTCCTTTTGTGATGAATACGAGCGCCGAAATCGAAGAAGCCATCTCTAAATATAGACGTACTGAATTCGGAGGTTGGCCCTGGCCTACAGCTGAACACGTTCATGATGCAGATCGCGACCGCTTTGCACAATATCCCGACGGATATATCAAATTACCAAAAGAAAATAACTGATAATCAATAATTTAGAGTAAATTAGAGGATAACCTAATCCTATGTTTTCCTTGATCTATCGCTCGGTAGCAAAGGAAAGTTTTATTGAATCTGACATTTATAAAATGCTCAGCGACGCGAGAGACTTCAATGCCGAGCATCACATTACTGGCTGTCTACTTTATCACGACAGAAAATTCCTTCAACTACTCGAAGGAGAAAAACCCTTGGTCATTCAGCTCTTTGGCGCTATTGAATCAGACTCCCGACACCACAAAATTACCGTGCTCAAAACAGAAGACCGCGATGAGCGTATTTTTGATCGCTGGAGCATGGCATTCTATGACTATGGAAATCTCAGACTTTCTGCACAACACAAATTGCGACAAATCGATAAATTCTTTGAGGCCTCAAAGGCTTTTGAGAAGTCGAGCAAATTAACGAGTGATTATTTCCAAGAAGTCAGAGAAATACTTCTTGAAACGGCCTTATAGCTCATGGCTAGTGATGCCTTTCTATGACAGCTCCAAGAGCCTTTAGACGCTGTTCAATAAATTGATATCCCCTGTCGATTTGTTCTATATTATGAATGACTGAAGTGCCTTTTGCTGATAAGGCTGCTATAAGCAGTGCCATTCCTGCTCGAATATCTGGTGAACTTAACTTTGCCGCCCGTAAAGGAGTTTCAAAATTTTGACCGATGACGGTGGCCCTATGCGGATCACACAATATAATTTGCGCCCCCATATCAATCAATTTGTCTACAAAGAACAGTCTGCTTTCGAACATTTTCTGATGAATGAGCACCGACCCCTTAGCTTGTGTCGCCACGACTAAGAGCACGCTCAAGATATCTGGGGTAAGCCCTGGCCAAGGAGCATCCGACACAGTCATTAAAGAGCCATCAATAAAAGACTGAATAGTATATCCCTTAGTATGTCGCGGAACTAGCATATCGTCTCCTTCACGCACCAATTGAATACCTAAGCGTTGGTACACTCGGGTGAGCTGTCCTAGATGCTCCCATCCTACATTTTTAATGCGAATCTCGGATCGCGTAATTGCAGCTAGACCAATCCAAGATCCCACTTCAATCATATCTGAGAGCAGTGTATGAGTGGTTCCGCCCAGACGCTCTACCCCTTGAATCCTCAGCAGGTTAGACCCTACTCCTTCAATACGAGCCCCCATTGAGATCAACATCTGGCAAAGTTGCTGGATATAGGGTTCGCAGGCAGCATGATAAATAACCGTTTCACCTTCTGCTAACACGGCCGCCATGATAATATTTGCCGTTCCAGTGACCGAAGCCTCATCTAAGAGCATATAGCAACCCTTGAGGCGATCCGCTTCTACTCCATAGAACGACTCTTCATCATTATACCTGAAACGCGCGCCTAGTTGAATAAATCCTTCGAAATGGGTGTCGAGTCGTCTACGACCTATTTTATCGCCTCCGGGTTTTGGAATATACCCTTTTCCAAAACGCGCCAACATTGGTCCAACCAACATAATCGAACCTCTCAGCCCAGAGGCGTCTTTTTTGAAAGCTTCAGAATGCAAAAATTCAGGGTCGACCTCTTTTGAATTAAAAGAATACGAATGCGTGCTTAACTGCGTCACTTTCACTCCCATCTGACCGAGAATGTCAATCAGCTTTATCACGTCTATAATCTGAGGTACGTTGTGAATTACCACCTCTTCAGGAGTCAACAATACAGCACACAAGATTTGCAAGGCTTCGTTTTTTGCGCCCTGAGGCACGACCTCTCCTTGTAACGCGTGCCCTCCCTCAATCACAAAACTGCCCATACCTCTTACTTCTTTTTGTTGCGATTAGAACGGTTGTTTTTTTTCGGGTGATTCGATTTCGGATGCTTTTGATTCGCGAAACGCAATATGGCTTCACTCTCAGTCAACTTCTCGCTTTGCGATTTCAAATCGAGTCTACCCTCACTCAATTCGTAGAGATGCTCAAAAATGACTGCATCTTCAACCGTATCTTTATTCCAATTTAAATAACTCTTCTTCATATGATTAGCTATAGCAAACGCTAAAGCTTCTCGTTTTTCGACATCTTGCCATTGAACAGCAATATCGATCATCCGCTTAATGTTATTGCCATAAAAGCGGTATTTCGGAAAGTTTTGCGGGTAAGGCAGCACTTCAGGCTTCTGACTTAATTCTTCTTTAGAAGGCTTGGGGTATGGCGCGTCTACATCGAGCTTAAAATCAGACATAATAAAGAGCTGATCCCATAATTTATGCTGAAAATCAGGTACGTCTCGCAAATGCGGATACATATTTCCCATAACACTTACGATCGCATGGGCCATTTTATTGCGCTCTTCTCTGTCGCCTACTTCAAGGGCACTGTTAATCATTTTTTGAAAGTGCCTACCGTTTTCAGGTATAATCAATTGCGAGCGCGACGTATTGTATTCTAGGTATTCTAATGCTTCTAAATTCATAGGGGTAAAGTAAAGAATAAAGATGGGTTCAGAGCGCGATCACTCCTTTAATTTTACCCACTAACTTGTATTTTTCAATCACAGAATCCGCATCGAGCATCTTCGTTTTTAAACTAAAACTCAGGTAAGTTCCGTTTTTAGATGGTTTTAGTTCAATGCTCTCTTTTTCATCTTCAAAGATGGCCTTGAGTTGATCTATCTGGTCGGAATCGGCCTTCACAATAAATTTAAAAAGGTACGTCGCAGGCCATGCTGTTTGCGCGTTGAGCTTCTGTTTCAAGCTCTCGTAAAAATCATCTTCTGTTTGCGCACTCATTCGACGTATTTTTGGCAAAGATACAGTCTTGAAATGAGCCAGAAAAGAATACTGATAAGTGGTGCTCCGGGCAGCGGAAAATCAAGTGTGATTGAGGCGCTTGAAGCCCGAAACTACGCTGTTCGTCACGAGATCATTCGTGAACTCACCCAAGAACTGCTCATCAGCAAAGAACGCCATACCATTCGCAATCCGCTAGAAGCTTTGGACGACTATTTGGACTTTAACGAACGTCTTTTTTTCGCCCGTATGCAAGACTACTTCTCTTGCAGCACAGATGCTATCACTTTTTTTGACCGATCGTTCATCGATGTAGTGGCTTACATGAAGTTCTTTAATCAAGAACCCCCTGCCTATTTTGAAGCATTTTGCGCGCGGTATCCCTATGACCTATTACTTTATTTCGAGCCTTGGGAAGCCATTTACACGATAGATGAAGAACGTTTAGAAACGTTTAAAGACGTTTTAAAATTGAATGAACAACTTAAGTCCACCTATACTTGTCTCGGCTACACTCCAATCACTGTGCCTACAGGAAGTATTGAGAGCCGCATAGCTTTTATCGAAAAAACAGTAAGAAGTTGAATGGAGCATTAAAAGAGACGCTTTTAAAGTATTGGGGGTTCACTCAGTTACGAGCACTACAAGAGCCTATTGTTGAGGCGATTATCAATCAAAAAGACACCTTAGGCGTATTGTCTACCGGCGCGGGTAAATCACTGTGTTATCAGTTGCCTGCACTTATTCTTGACGGAACCTGTCTCGTCATTTCACCATTGGTTGCTTTGATGGAAGATCAACTTATAGATTTACGAAAAAGAGAAATCAAAGCCTTAGGATTATTTGGCCCCCTTAGCGAAGAAGATCTTGTTCAGCAACTAGACAATCTCTTCTATGGTCATTATAAAATAGCCTTTATTGCCCCAGAGCGCCTTCAAAATCCATTGGTCCGTGATCGATTAAATCAACTACATCTGTCTTTTATCGCGGTGGATGAGGCGCATTGCATCTCCCAGTGGGGACATGATTTTAGACCTGCTTACCGCCTCTTAGGAGAACTTAGAAAGGCCCTGCCTACTATTCCGGTGCTCGCTCTTACAGCTACGGCAACACCCAAGGTACAAGAAGATATTTTGGCGAATCTAAAGCTCAACGATCCCGTAAAAATTATCGGACCTGTTGTTCGACCTCAACTGGCGATTCAGCGCTTTTACCACCAGAATAAAGAAACGCTTCTTATACATATTCTTAGACGGGCACAACCATTAACCGCATTATTTTACGTTCGAAGCAGGTACCGCGCAGAGGGGTTGTGTGCCCTACTCAACGCTATGGCAATCCCCTGTCAGTTTTATCACGCCGGATTAAATGCTGACGAAAAATCAACACGACTCACCTACTTTCAAACCGCCGCTGCTCCAATTATGGTTTGCACGAGTGCCTTCGGCATGGGGATAGATCGTTCTGATGTCAGGCTAGTCATTCACTATGACATTCCCGAAAGTCTAGAACAGTATTATCAAGAAATCGGTCGAGCGGGCAGAGACCAAAAACCTGCGAGGGCTATTTTGCTTTCTTCTCCTGAAACGATTGCACAATTCACCTTGAAGGTTGAACGCGAGATCCTCTCTGTAGAAACGCTCTATGCCGGTTACAAAAAGCTTATTGGCCTTTTTCAGATTGCGGATAGAGAGTTGCCCAAAGAAGCTTTCATGATGAGTCTAAGTCAAAGTGCTGAAAAGTTAAAGTTCAAGGTTCACGAGTGGCATGCCATACTTCGGACACTAGAGAAATACGGGGTCATTCATTGGTCTGAATCACGAAAAGTAAGCTGGGTGGTTCAATTCAATCCTTCAAAATTTGGCGCCATAGAGAAAGACAGTGATGACACCCTTTGTAGAGCACTGAGTAAAGCCCGGCAAGAAGCCCGATCTGACCGGTTCATTTATCACTTTTCAAGTAGCGTTTTTTTAAAAATGGCCGAATCTGCTGCTTCACGCAAAAAGATTGAATTAGAGAAAATCGAAGACCTCTATCAGATGAATCTGGCTATCCCCAGAGAAGATCGCTACGTACTGAATCTCATCACCAAAAACCACAAACCATTTATTGAACTAAAAAGGGAACGCGCACTTCACATGCAACATTTCTTAGAAAGCACCAATACCTGTGCGATGAGCTATGTCAGTGAGTTTTTCGGACAGGCATCCGCCCCTTGTGGAATTTGTGATTACTGTGAACCACATCGCCCCACTGAACATGAAATAACTGATTTTTGCAGAGAACCTAGAACGATAGACGAATGTATGGCTACATTTGACTGCACACCACAAGAATTAATACGCATACTCAGCCTGCTGGTTGAAGACCGAACGCTGGCATTAAATGCTCAAGCAAAATTTTATACCCTATGAGTGCCCGCACAATGAGAATAGCATTTTTTGGAACCCCTGAGTTTGCGGCTTATCAATTAGAGTATTTGTTAGAACAAAAATACACGGTGGTTGCCGTAATTACAGCAGAAGACAAGCCAGCAGGCCGGGGTAAAGCTTTGAAAATCTCTGCCGTGAAAGAGACGGCCTTACGAAACGGCTTAAATCTATTGCAGCCAGCCAACCTGAAAAGTGAGACTTTCGTTGCGACTTATGAGGCCCTAAACATCGATTGTGCCGTGGTCGTTGCATTTCGAATGCTACCCGAAGTAATCTGGCGCAAGGCAAAAATGGGGACATTCAATCTTCACGCCTCGCTACTTCCAGACTATCGGGGAGCAGCGCCTATTCAATGGGCAATTCGCAATGGAGAACACCTCACCGGTTTGACCACGTTTTTAATTGACGACCAAATAGATACCGGCAGTATTCTATTGCAAGAATCCACGTCAATTGCCCCTGATGACAACGCTGAAACCCTCCACGATAAATTAATGCGCCTTGGCGCTCCGCTCATTGAGAAGACACTCATTGGATTAGCAGAACAATCTTTAGTCCCTAAGGTCCAGCCTCAAGCTCAAAAAGAAAAACACGCCCCAAAGCTGACTAAAGAGAATACACTCATAGACTTGGATCTTTCGGCAAAGCAATTCGTAGATCTCATCAGAAGTCTCACCCCCTATCCCGGAGCAAAGGCCATTTTAAAAGAAGGTAATCACGATTTTGCGATTAAAATCGGTGCAGCTCACCCTGCCCCATCGAAGAAACTCAACAAGCATCAGGTGACCATTGAAGGATCTCGTGTCTTTTTAGGTCTAAAGGATGATTCTGTTGAACTTTTAGCCTGGCAATTTCCATCAAAAAGAATGACTAGCGTCAAAGACTTTCTCAATGGACATGAGTTCAAAGCGCCTGTTTTTATCTTTAATGCGCCATAATTCAGTTGTTGTATGGGGCTAAATGTTAATAAACCATTAAACTTATTAACAAAATACAAGCTAAGCCCCGTATTTAGGCCATTTACAGAGATTTACGATTATATTTGAGAGCGTTATCAAACAATAACCCTTAAAAATTAATTTACTATGAACAAAACTGAATTAATCGATGCAATGGCTGCTGATGCCGGTATCACTAAAGCTGCTGCAAAAAAAGCATTAGAATCTTTCTTAGGTAACATCGAAGGATCTTTGAAAAAAGGAGGACGTGTTTCTTTAGTAGGTTTCGGATCTTGGTCTGTATCTAAAAGAAGTGCAAGAGAAGGAAGAAATCCACAAACTGGAGCTACAATTAAAATCAAAGCTAAAAATGTAGTTAAGTTTAAGGCAGGTGCTGAATTGTCTTCTGCAGTAAACTAATTCGTTGCTTACTATTTCAATTAGAAAGCGCCTTTAGAGGCGCTTTTTTTATTTTTCACTTTATGATACCTCGAGTCCAAATTCAACCAGGACATTTACTGATCGCGAAACCCCATTTGGCGATCGACCGCGACTTTGGAAAGAGCGTGATTTTAATCACGGCAGTGAATGCAGCAGGTGTGGTAGGTTTTATATTGAATAAACCCCTAAGAATTCAGTTGTCTGACATTCTTGAAAATCCTGTGAACGACCTCAAGGTATTTAATGGCGGACCTGTAGAGTCAGAAAATTTATATTTCATACATTCTCTTTCGCAGCACATAGACGGAGGCCTTCAAATTCGTGAATCACTCTATTGGGGAGGAAATTTTGAAAGCACCCTAGCACTATTGAATCAACAGGGCTACTCACCCACCCAGATTCAATTTTTTATGGGATACTCAGGATGGACCTATGAACAACTACAAGAAGAAATTACAGAAGGAAGCTGGATCGTACTAGAGGATTACAATTTAAAAGCGGTTCTTGAATATCCGTCTGCCACCCTATGGAAACATCTCATCGCCCAACAAGGAAACGCTTATCTCGCTTGGGTAAATACACCAGACGATCCCCGCTTAAATTAATTTCATTAGTCCTTGCTCAACTTGAGATAGGCTCTGACCCTTGTAACTTGTCTTGCGGTAATTGTTCACTGAAAATAGTCCGCCTTCTTGGCTAATGATCATCAATTCATCTGCACGCTGAAGATCAAAAGGATTAAGCACACTTTCTTCGACGGTATACTCCTCAAGCGTCTTTAACATATCGATCACCTTCGACCTGAATACTCCTCTATAGACTCCAGAGGATTCGAATGGAGTCTTAATCGCTTGACCAAAACGCAAAAAGGCATAACCCTTTAGTGTCATTACCAGCTCTTTGCGCTCATTGATAAGCATGCAGTCGGCATAATGATGATCACGGCAGTACGCACGTGCTACGTCCAACAACGGAAGTGAATTCAATCGTATTCCACTCAAAAAATCCGAGTGCCAATAGAAATCCTTAAAGACATCGATTTCTTCAACCACTTTGGCCTTAAAGTGGCCTTTATCCATCGGATTCACCGAGATGTAGTAATTCGGTATTCCCAGACTCGAGGTACCCGAATAGAAGCGTACCAGTGAAAGTGAATCATCCCCGTTTTCTTTAATCGTCTTTTGAATTTCCTCTAAAATAAACTCTGGGGTATACTCCATAGGGATGCTTCTTCTAAACATCCTCATGGCAGCCATTATTGAGAAATAATGGGCCTCGTAATCCCTACACTCTAGTCCGTTAAAAAATAACTGTTCTTCAATCAGTGCTGTGGTGCTCAGATGACTTTCAGCAAAGGTAAAATGAGGTTGATCGGCAGCGACTAACCTTCCATTGACATTTAGGAACATTAGGTGCAATTTTTATACCGATCCAAGAACGTGCTTCAAATCATCAATGTGATTCTCCCACAACATTTTAGTCTCTTCAACTTCGTCTTCTTCAGCAAAATCAATTACAAACAAAGAGACGTCTTTGGTTATCTCGTCCACTACGATTCTCAGTTCAAAAAATTCTTCGGCACTCTCAGCATGACTCCATTGAAATCGAACGTATTGGTCTGACTTCTTTTTTAACAACAAGGCTTCCTCTTCGTTACCGTCCCAAATAAAGGTGAATTTTTCACTTCTTGAATTCACGTTATCCGCATACCACTCTGAAAGCCCTGAGGCTGTAGAAATATACTGGTAGAGTAACTGCGGAGATGCCTGGATTACAAATTCCATCTCTATCTTCCTCTTCGGGTTCATAATTTCACATTAGGCATTTGAGCAAATTAACCAAAAAGTAAAGATTAAAAAAAATTACTCTTTATATTTGCAGCCACCTAAAAATCCGTGAGGCGAGGTAGCTCAGGCGGTTAGAGCGCAGGATTCATAACCCTGAGGTCGGGGGTTCAATTCCCCCCCTCGCTACAACAACCACAACCACTTTGTTCGAAGAACAAGGTGGTTTTTTATTTTACAGCGGGTTGAGCTCGCTCGAACCAGCTGTAAAATAAAAAAGTGGCAAACTGTGCGCAGCACAGTTTGTGGTTGTGCTTGTTGTAAGCTTCCCCCTAGGGACTCACCACTCACCTTTTAAGGTGAGGGGTAATTCGTTAAATAAAAAAAGCAGCTCAAAGAGCTGCTTTTGATTCTAGCAAATATAATTCGGTATGTTATAGCAATTCTATATTCGCAGCCTGAAGGCCTTTCTTTCCTTGCTCTTCTGAGTAAGAAACGGCATCACCTTCTTTGATAGTTAGACCTTTTAGGGCTGTAACATGTACAAACACGTCTTCACCGGTTTCGTCGTTAGTGATAAAACCAAAACCTTTGGTTTCATTGAAAAATTTTACTGTACCATTCATAATTTAAAAATCTTCTGCAAAAGAAAGCTATTTATCTGAGAATTAATGAGATTCCGGGTTGAAATCTGCAAAAAAGCGCTATAAATCTCCTTCTCTTTCAAAGCGATGAAAGAAATGACTGCACATTCGAGGCAATACGCTCTCTAATATTGCTGACATCTGCCTTGACAAAAGGCTCACGAAGAATAGCCTCATAGAGTTCAATGTATCGTTCAGAAACCCCTTGAATGTAGTCATCACTCATCACAGGTAGTTGCTGACCCTCTTTGCCCTGAAAACCCTGATCAATAAGCCATTTACGTACAAATTCTTTTGACAATTGCCGTTGAGGAAGTCCTTTACGCTGTAAGTCTTCATAGGTATCCGCATAAAAATACCTCGAGGAGTCAGGGGTATGAACTTCATCAATCAAAACGATCTCTCCAGAGGTTGTTCTTCCAAATTCATATTTGGTATCAACTAAAATAAGGTTCGACTGCTTTGCCATTTCACTTCCCTTCTGAAACAAGAGACGGGTATACTTCTCTAAAAGGGTATAATCCGCTTCGCTAACTATTCCGCGCTCTAAGATTTCTTCAGCAGATATATCCTCATCGTGGGCCCCCTGCTCGGCTTTTGTAGCCGGGGTGATAATCGGCTTATCAAAGCGGTCATTTTCTCGCAGTCCTTCAGACAATTCTACCCCACATAACTGCCGCTTTCCTGAGGCGTATTCGCGTGCGGCATGCCCCGCTAGATAACCGCGAATAACCATCTCAATTTTAATTGGCTCGCACGCTTTACCCACGGTCACATTGGGATCCGGCGATTCAATTAGCCAATTGGGCACCAATTCAGAAGTCGCCTTGAGCATTTTTGTAGCTAATTGATTCAGCAACTGTCCTTTGTATGGAATTCCTTTGGGCATGACGACATCAAAAGCAGAAAGTCTATCGGTAGCCACCATGACTAATAAATCATTCTCAAGCGTGTAAACCTCTCTTACTTTACCCCGGTAAACCGATTGTTGTCCTTGAAAGGAAAAATCGGTGTGCATTAGCGTTTGATTAGACATAACTGTGTTTGAAATCAGTTCTGGTGTTCTATATTCTTGTAGGCATCAATGACCTTTTTAACCAGTCGATGGCGGATGACATCTTTATCATCCAAGTATATCATTGAAATACCTTCGATCTTATTGAGGACTAAAAGCGCTTCTTTAAGCCCCGAAATCACTCTTCTTGGAAGGTCAATCTGCCCCGGATCTCCGGTAAGAAGAAACTTCGCATTCTTTCCCATGCGCGTCAAGAACATTTTCATCTGTGCATGGGTGGTATTTTGCGCCTCATCAAGAATTACAAAGGCATCATCTAACGTACGTCCGCGCATAAAAGCCATTGGAGCGATTTGTATGACGCCTGTCTCAAGGTAGTTTTGAAGTTTTTCAGGCGCAATCATATCTCGTAACGCATCGTAAAGCGGTTGCATGTACGGGTCGAGTTTTTCTTTCAGGTCACCCGGTAAGAAACCTAGGTTCTCTCCGGCCTCTACGGCAGGACGTGTAAGAATGATGCGCCTAACTTGCTTTTCTTTTAGGGCCTTAACCGCCATAGCCACCCCTGTATAGGTCTTTCCAGTACCTGCCGGTCCGATAGCAAAAACCATGTCATTTTTCATAACGGCTTCAACCAATCGCTTTTGATTGAAGGTTTGCGCCTTGATCTTTCGTCCGTTCACCCCGTGAACCAGAATCATATCATCTA
>JBJOGS010000068.1:0-23539 GCA_046048095.1 Bacteroidota bacterium | reverse complement strand
TTCATCCGGGCTAAGGCCTTGGAGGTTTTTGCAAAGAGTACGATCCCTGAAGTCGGCCGATCAATCCGGTGAATCACTCCTAAAAAGGCGTCTCCTGGTTTGTTGTAGGTGGTAACGAGATAGTCTTTTACAAGATCGAGCAACGTCACATCTCCTGTTTGATCACCCTGAACCAAAAGGCCTCCAGGTTTGTGTACCGCAATAAGGTGATTGTCTTCGTAAAGTACCTGAATTTTAGTACTGCTCATCGCTATTCGGAAATGCAATGGCTTTTACGTCTGAAACATAACGGTTTAATGCGTCTCCAATTTGTTGGTCTAGATTCAGGTAACGTCTCAAAAATCGGGGACTGAACTCGGTTGTCATTCCAAGCATGTCATGAAGCACTAGAACTTGTCCGTCTACTCCTGAACCTGCGCCAATACCAATCACCGGAATGTGCAGGGATTCTGATACCGTTTTCGCTAGCGCAGCCGGAACTTTTTCAAGGACTAGACCATAGCAACCCTGTTCTTGAAGAAACAGTGCGTCAGCCTTTAATTTTTCTGCTTCTTGTTCTTGTTTTGCTCTTACGGTGTAGGTGCCAAATTGATAAATCGATTGGGGGGTGAGTCCCAAATGTCCCATCACCGGAATACCTGCCCCTAAAATCCGTTTCAATGACTCAGCATTTTCAATACCGCCCTCTAATTTCACAGTGTGCGCTCCGCTTTCTTTCATGATTCGAATCGCAGAACGCAACGCCTCTTTGGAGTCGCTTTGATAGCTTCCGAAAGGCAGATCAACAACCACAAGCGCGCGTTGCGTACCTCTGACTACTGCACTCGCATGATAAATCATTTGATCGAGGGTAATGGGTAGGGTGGTCTCGTGTCCGGCGATGACATTACTTGCTGAATCACCAACCAAAATAACATCCACCCCGGCTAAGTCTACCATCTTGGCCATGGTAAAATCATAAGCCGTGAGCATGGCGATCTTTTCGCCTGATGCCTTCATTTCGCTTAGTGTTTTTACGGTAATACGCTTGTATTCTTTTTTAGAGACCGACATAATGTGATTTTGGATCCGTAAAGGTAAATTGAAAATAATTGATAGGTTAGCAATCGGATTGATTTACCCGCAAGGCCAAGCCACCTGTTGAGGTTTCTTTGTACTTAGCATTCATGTCTTTAGCGGTATCCCACATGGTGGCAATAATTTCGTCTAGTGAAACATGAGTATCTTCTTTTTTAGTTCCTAGTGCGAGTTCTGCTGCATTGATGGCCTTGATGGCTCCCATAGAATTGCGCTCGATGCACGGAATTTGAACTAAGCCTCCAATGGGGTCACAAGTCAGTCCCAGATGATGTTCCATTGCAATTTCGGCAGCAGTGAGCACTTGATACACGTCACCGCCCCTCAATTCGGTGAGGGCTGCCGCCGCCATAGCTGAAGATACACCAATCTCAGCTTGGCATCCGCCCATGGCAGCCGAGATGGTGGCGTTCTTCTTAAATAAGGTACCTATTTCAGCTGCAACGGATAAAAAGCGACGTATGTGGGTTTGGTTGGCTTTGTGGTTTTCGATGACGAGGTAATAGAGCAATACTGCTGGAACCACGCCTGCACTTCCGTTTGTCGGGGCCGTGACAACGCGTCCCATCGCGGCATTTTCTTCATTTACTGCAATGGCAAAGCAGCTCACCCATTTAAGTATCTCTCTGAAGTAAACCTTAGTTTTTCTAATCGCGACGATCCATTCTTCGGAATTGCCATATTGCGCGTCTTTTATTAGCGAGCTATGCATGTCGAAGGCACGACGCTTTACATGAAGACGTCCAGGTAAATATCCGCCGGTATGGCAGCCCTTATACGCACAGTCACGCATTACTTGGTAAATGGCATCAAGACGTTCTGTGACGTAAGATTCTGAGTAGCGTTTGCTTTCGTTTTCAAGGACGATATCTGATATCTTTTTTTGCTCCCGAATACAGTGGTTAAGCAAGTCATTGGCTGACTCACTAGGATAGGTATAGGTATATTGGGGTTCTAGCTGAGATGAAATTTCTTCTTCACTGCAAATGAATCCACCCCCAAGCGAATAATAGGTTTTCTTCCAAAGAGTGTGCTCATTCTCTGTCGCCACAAAAGTCATCGCATTGGGATGAAAAGGTAAGAACGATTTGTGGTAGACCAAGTCTGTAACTGGATTAAAGGGAAGCACCGTGTTGTTAGAGAGCTGAATCTCTACCGTTTCTTCTACTTTTTTTATAGTGGCTTCAATGAGTTCAGCGGTGGCTGTTTCGTAGTCTAAACCAATGAGTCCACAAATCAGGGCCTTATCGGTGTAATGCCCTTTACCGGTAAGCGAGAGTGACCCGTACAGATGCACTTGGAACTGACGGATGTGATGAAGCGGAACTTCTTCGCGGTTGAATAACTGATTTACCTCGAGTGCGGCACGCCAGGGTCCAAGCGTGTGTGAACTGGACGGACCCACACCTATACTGAGCATTTCAAAAATACTAATCGCGCGCATATCGGATATTTTATCAAAGATATTTCAAAAACTATGACAGCTTGTCAGGATTCTGACTATGGCATAATGATTGACTAGGTGAAGGAAAAAAGAAATCTTTCAGTTATGAGCAAAATCATAGGTATTGACTTAGGAACCACAAACTCTTGTGTTTCGGTAATGGAAGGAAATGATCCTGTTGTCATTCCAAACGCCGAAGGAAAGAGAACTACCCCTTCGATGATCGCTTTTGTTGAAGGTGGAGAGATAAAGGTTGGTGATCCGGCCAAAAGACAGGCGGTCACAAATCCACATAAAACGATTTATTCGATCAAGCGATTTATGGGAAATAAATTCTCTGAATCGTCAAGTGAAGTAGGTCGCGTTCCATATGAAGTAGTAAAAGGAGATAATGATACTCCTAGAGTAAAAATTGACGACCGTTTATACACTCCTCAAGAACTCTCTGCGATGATTCTTCAGAAGATGAAGAAGACTGCTGAAGATTACCTTGGACAAACGGTCACTAGAGCGGTAATTACCGTTCCGGCCTACTTTAATGACGCGCAGCGCCAGGCAACCAAAGAGGCAGGTGAAATTGCGGGATTGACCGTAGAGCGCATCATCAATGAGCCTACCGCCGCCTCGTTGGCCTATGGATTAGATAAAAAGAATGCGGATCAGAAGATTGTCGTTTTTGACTTTGGAGGCGGAACGCACGACGTATCTATTCTCGAGCTCGGGGACGGTGTTTTTGAGGTATTAGCCACAGATGGAGACACGCATCTTGGAGGAGACGACGTGGATCAAAAAATCATTGATTGGCTAGCGGATGAGTTTAATGCAGATGAGGCTATTGATTTGCGAAAAGACGCCATGGCCCTTCAGCGTTTAAGAGAAGCCGCAGAAAAAGCTAAAATTGAGCTTTCTTCTTCGAATCAGACCGAAATTAATTTGCCTTACGTAACGGCCACCGCTTCAGGTCCAAAGCACTTGGTACGTACACTTTCTCGAGCAAAATTTGAACAGTTAATTGCTGACCTTGTAGAGCGTACGATTAAACCATGTGAGTCTGCACTTAAATCGGCAGGTTTGTCAAAAAGCGATATCGACGAGATTATTCTTGTCGGTGGTTCTACCCGTATTCCTGCAGTGCAAGCGGCGGTAGAAAAGTTCTTTGGAAAAGCTCCTTCTAAAGGGGTGAACCCAGATGAAGTTGTTGCTGTTGGAGCAGCGATTCAAGGAGGGGTGTTAACAGGAGATGTTAAAGATGTTCTTCTGTTGGATGTTACTCCACTTTCATTAGGGATTGAAACCATGGGAGGGGTGGCCACCAAATTAATTGAGTCAAATACAACGATTCCGACTAAAAAGTCGCAAGTTTTCTCAACCGCAGCCGACAATCAGCCATCGGTAGAGATCCACGTAATTCAAGGAGAGCGCCCAATGGCCGCGGACAATAAGACGATCGGACGATTCCATTTAGACGGAATTCCGCCTGCGCCACGTGGAACGCCTCAAATCGAAGTAACGTTTGACATTGATGCCAACGGTATTATTAAAGTTTCTGCTACCGATAAGGCTACAGGGAAGTCTCAAGACATCCGTATAGAAGCCTCATCAGGTCTTACACAAGAAGAAATTGAGCGAATGAAGGCAGAAGCTGAAGCGAATGCCGAAGCGGACAAGTTAGTGAAAGAGAACGCTGAGTCTTTAAATCAGGCGGATCAAATGATTTTTCAAACTGAAAAACAATTATCCGAATTTGGTGAGAAGCTTTCTGAAGAGAAAAAGAAGCCTATCACTGATGGTTTAGAAACATTGAAAAAGGCTTTCGAGTCTAAAGATGTAGCAGCCGTTAAACCTGCTTTAGATGCGATTAATGAGGCCTGGAAAAATGCCTCAGAAGAGATGTATAAAGCACAGGCTGAATCGGGATCTGCTGCAGGATCAGATGCTTCTTCAGGCAATGCTTCAGGTGCTGCTCAAGGGGGATCAGATAATGTCGAAGATGTTGACTTCGAGGAAGTAAAATAGACAATTCGCTTCTTAGCGATAAAATGCCACGCATTTTTGTGTGGCATTTTTTATTTTATCACCAATTCCAATTATATTTGCCCCCTCGAAAGGAGAGATGGCAGAGCGGTCGAATGCGGCGGTCTTGAAAACCGTTGAGGGTCACACCTCCGGGGGTTCGAATCCCTCTCTCTCCGCAACTCCAAAAAGCCCTCACACGAAAGTGTGGGGGCTTTTTACTTTGCGGTACACGAGCTTGCTCGGTGTAGTGCAAAGTAAAAAGGGCCCAGCTGCCATTGGCGGCGAGGGCTTTTTGGAGTTGTAGGATTCTCCCTTGCGGATCATGCGCCGCAGGCGCGTAATCCCGAGCCCCAGCTGCCATTGGCGGCGAGGGCTGTTACTGTAACTCTCTGAGTTGTAAAATTCAACATTATAGCTAAATCTTATGTAACCTAAGTAACACATAAGAATAGTTTATGTTTAAATCAATTCATACGATGGCCATCTGAAGTATTCCTTGAATCATCCACCTAACTTTGTTCTATAAGTAATCCAATAAATTATCACACTATGGAACAACAAGAATTATATAGCATGCCCCGAATAGGAGATAAAGCTCCAGACTTCGAAGCCGTAACTACCACTGGTAAAATGAAATTCTCTGAGTACGAGCCCAAAAAATGGAAGGTTCTATTCTCTCACCCTGCTGATTTTACTCCGGTATGTACCACCGAAATGAGTGGATTTGCTGAGAACCAATCGGTATTTGATGAGCTGAATACCGCCTTAGTCGGACTCTCTATCGACTCCATTCACTCACATTTAGCTTGGGTGAATAATGTCCGCGAGAAAACAGGAGTTTATTTTCAGTTTCCAATCATTGCTGATTTAGACATGAAGGTTTCGAAATTGTATGGAATGCTTCAGCCGAATGAAAGCGAAACTGCCGCTGTAAGAGCCGTTTTTTTCATTGATCCTGAACATAAAATCCGATTAATTATGTATTATCCGCTCAATGTCGGACGAAATATGGATGAGATCATTCGCGCATTAAAAGCACTTCAGTTTAGCGATAAAAATAAAGTAGCCATTCCGTTAAACTGGCAACCCGGCGATAAGGTCATTGTACCTCCGCCAAAAACCCTCGCTGAGATGGATGCTCGAATTGCTGACACCAGCATTGAAAAAATAGACTTTTATCTAGCTAAAAAGCAACTTTAAATCGAAAGTGTTGCCAAAGAAAAAGGCGCCTACTCTGTAGGCGCCTTTTTAATTTCGCGTCTGATACGTTGTATTTAATCGTTGTCGGGATCAAAAGATTGAACAATGTCTTTAAGCCCTTGGTAAGACAATACAATGGCATCCATAGGATCTAGTTCTCCTGTAAAATCCTGTTCTGCAACGAAATACTCTAACCCAGCGGTTTTTTGAAGTTTGAAAATCGAGACAAAATCGATCGTTCCCTTACCCACAGGGGCCATGTTTTTTTCGTTATCCATGTCTTTAACATGAAACGCTTTGATTCGTTTGGGGTGACGTCTTATGAAAGCCTCAATGTCTGCCTCAGCGTAGGTCGCCCAAAATAGATCGAGTTGAAAGTTTACATACCGAGGGTCGGTATTTTCAAGTATATAATCGGCCAGAACCACACCTTCTGCATTTGGTTTAAATTCAAAATCGTGGTTGTGGTATAACAACTTTAGTCCGGCTTTGCTGGCCTTTTCGCCCACGGTATTTAAGAAGGTCACTAGTTCTTCAGGACTTCCTTTCATTCCCATCGTTCGGGTCTCAAAGTCATAAGTAAACATCCCCATCGGAGGAACAGGAATGACCACATAGTCGAACCCTGCAGCAACTGCATCTGCAATTTCTTTATCTGCATTTTCGTAGGTCATTGATCCGTGGTGTGAACTTTTAGGATCAAGATCTATCTCATCCATAAAACGTTTGAATTCAGCAGGTTCCATACCGTAATACCTGCCGTTTTCATAACCTGCCGCCTCAATATAATCGTAACCTATTTGAGCTACACGACTTAGTTTTTCTTTAGGGTTGTCTTTCATTTGATCCCTTATGGTGTAGAGCATAAGTCCCACCTCGTCATCGAGATCGACTTTAGAGGGTGTAGCGCAACTGGCTAGAAGTGCAATAAATAAAAGTGAGTATAGTGCTTTCATCTACTGAGAATTTTTATAAATATAGCCAATTGCAGTTACCTTTGCGCCATGAGTGAGGCATTACAGTGGACGCTGATTACCGTAGTTGGATTTATCGCAGGTTTTATCAATACACTTGCCGGAGGAGGGTCTATTTTGACCCTTCCAGCCATGATTCTTGTAGGGTTAGACCCCACTGTCGCTAATGCGACTAACCGATTAGGCATTGTACTTTCAGCATTTTCTGCTGCCGCTGGATTTAAAAGTAAAAAAGTCAGTGTCATGCCTTTCAGCCTTTACATTGGTTTGGCTGCCACGATCGGAGCAGTATTAGGGGCAATGATCGCGGTCGATTTTGACAAAAAGCTTTTTAATCGTGTATTAGCGATTATTATGATTCTTATTGTGGCGCTTATGGCGGTGCAGCCACGAATCAAAAAAGTGATTGATCAAGAACGTCTTACCGGAAAGTCACTTTGGCTTAGCTTGATTGTATTTCTTGTTTTAGGAGTTTACGGAGGATTCATTAATGCAGGTATGGGGCTACTGATGATTCTGTGGTTAAATATTTTTAACGGGATGAATCTTATCCGTACGAATGCTACTAAGGTGTTAGTAACGGCTATTTACACTTCTGCCGCCTTGGTGGTGTTCATTTGGAACGATCTTATCGATTGGTTCATTGGTTTACTACTCGCCTTTGGAAACATGGTTGGAGGCTGGATGGCAGCTCGATTGTCAGTCAGAAAAGGAGAGGGCTTTATTCGTACGGCCTTAATAATCATGGTGGTACTCATGGCCATTCGATTGTGGTTTTTCTAATACCCTTGCACTCCTTCTATATGTAAGCCGTATCCGCTGAGACCTACACGGTGTATCGGAGACGAATTGGACAATAGTTTGAGTGAAATGAGGTTTAAGTCATGTAAAATCTGGGCTCCAATACCGAAGTCTTTTTCATCCATGCTTTTAACGCGGGCACCCATCTTCTCATCAGATTCCAAAAGTTCATTCAGTGACCCCATAAAATCAGAAGCATTGGGTTGCTTATTAATAAAAAGTAAGGCCGCTTTTTCTGCGCTTTGAGCTTGTTTGAAAATTCGGTGAAGGGATTGATCCTCAGCGCCTTTTAAAAAATTAAAAAATGCGGATCCAGCGTGGTAAGGCTGTATGCGAGTGAGCACAGTTTCTCCGCGCTTCCATTCCCCTTTAGTAAGGGCAAGGTGCACCAGATCATTGGTGGTTTGACGGTAGGTTGTTAGGGTGTATGGGCCATAAATGGTATCAATAACCTTGCTGAATTGACGTTCAATCAAACTGTCATGCATCATTCGATAAGCGACCAGATGTTCAATGCTAATCATTTTGAGATTGAACTGCTCTTTCACTTTGATGAGATCGTCAAATCTCGCCATACTACCATCTTCATTCATTATCTCAACGATGACACCGGCAGGGGATAATCCGGCCAACTTCGCCATATCTATGGCCGCCTCGGTATGACCCGTTCTTCGCAACACCCCTCCTTCTTTGGCGATGAGCGGAAAAATATGTCCTGGGCGCGTAAGGTCTTCTGGTTTGGTGGTGGCATCAGTAAGGGCTTTAATGGTCTTCGCACGATCGCTTGCAGAGATACCAGTAGTCACTCCATTTCCCTTTAAATCTACCGATACGGTGAAGGCTGTTTTCAGCGGGTCGGTATTATCGTTCACCATTTTGTGCAGCGATAAAGCTTCACAGCGTGATGGGGTAAGAGGAGCGCATATCAGTCCGCGTCCGTATTTAGACATAAAGTTGATTGCCTCAGTGGTGACTTTCTCTGCGGCCATTACGAAATCTCCTTCGTTCTCTCTGTCCTCATCGTCGACGACGATGATAATCTCACCATTCTTTATCGCCTCAATGGCTTCACTAATTGTATTCAGCGCTGAACTCATCTTTACCCTTTTTTCAACTTAGACCATAAATATCCGAAGCTAAGCGAGGCTCCTTTGAGTCCTCTATCCAATACGGCCATCCGTGTGACATAAATACTCACAGGAAGCATAACAAAGGTAGAGAACCAGGCACCTATAATCGGATGAATATTTCCTCTTTTGGCATAATTCTCGGCGAATACTCCAAGAAAGTGATAGGTCAAAAAGAGGATAATGGCGATAACCATGGGTAACCCTAGACCTCCTTTGCGTATGAGTGCTCCGATAGGGGCGCCAACAAAAAATAAAAGCACACAAGACAAGGCCAGTGCAAACTTTTTATGTAGTGAAATGATATGACGGTTATAAAATTCAAATCGCTTACCCATCTCGGTTGATTTGGTCGAGGCGATGATGCGTAGGTTGTCTAGTTGATTGGTTGCTGCTCTGATTGCGCTTGAGCGTTGTTGTGCAGTGAGCGCTGCCAAGAGCGCATTCGATCTCGGATCCTCAAAAAAGAGTGAATCTCTATCCATTACCGGTAAATACCGGGATACCCATTGTTCGTGATAGGGAAGGGTGTCGCCACTAGCTGTTTCTCGTTCTTTTAAAACAAAGGTAGACGCCATACGTCTCATAGTGGCATCTGAATATTGCTGTAATTGCAGTTGGGTGTCCTGCGCTAATGAATCGATGTCTTTGAGCAATTGCCTTGTCGGCTTCATTTTATCGGTAGTAATTGACGACTGTTCTTCAAGGTCAATTTCATCTAAACTCGATAAGTCAATAAATTTAATGTACGTATCAAAAGAGGCCCGAGCAAAGGGTTGCTTTTTAATATCCTCAGGGTCTTTTAATAAGATTTCTTCGTAGTAGTAACCGTTGTACAACACCAATTTGAGTAGTTCAGAGTCTTTGTTACTTATAAATTCGCCTTCTTTAGCACTTATAACCACGGTGTTTTCTTGATTTTTAGCCTTTTGATGGATGAGCACGTCTTTCAGGTAGCGATCGTTCTCTCCATACTTCTCACGTACCTTCATATTCATGTTGGTCCCTTCTATATCGGTAAAAATGCCCTCTACAAGGGCCGCAGAAGGTTTCACTTTAGCAATATTTCTTCTAAGGTTGAATATTTTCTGTTCAGAGGCCGGAATCAGGTTGTTTGATACAAAGAAGGTCGCTACCCCTAAAAGCACAGAAAAAACGAAGGTGCTTCTCATCGCACGAAGAAATGATACCCCGGAAGCCTTAATCGCCGCGAACTCATAGTGTTCAGCGAAAGAACCGTAGGTTAAAATAGAAGTCACAAGAACTGCCAACGGCAGCACATCGTCGATGATGGTGGGCATGTAGTAAAGCAGAAACTTACCTATGATCTGTAGGTCGAGATCTTTACCTGCTAATTCGTCGATGAAGAGCCAAATGGCTTGAAAGATGAATATAAACAGTACAATTACGAAGACACTGAAAAAGGTACGCGCAAATTGATTGAGAATGTATCGGTCTAGAATGCGCATCACTTCATTAATCGATAATGTAATACCCTTTCGCCTCAAATGTCTTGCGATCGAATGCGAATAGTTTTTGGTCTATAGGAGTAGTGGTATTGTACCCTTTAATGGTAATCGTAGTTTCTGTGTCATTAAAACCTATTTGCTTTAGTGAAATTAAACGGTTGGCCTTTAGGTCAATCAACACGATCACTTTTTCAATTTCGGCATTAGAGTCAATGGGGTAAAGTACTACCTCTAAACGCTCTTGACCCACTTCTGATCCCTTGTCGATGCGGTAGCCCTCTTTGTAAAAAGAAAACAACTCACTAGGATTGATTTCATCGCCGTTGTTTTTTGGGCTCGGGGCGCTAATCACTACCTCTAAATTTTCAGGGAGAATACTATAGGTGTTTATTCCGTCAAAGAGCTGTATGCTTTCGAAGAGCTCTAAACGGTACTTTGGTTCTTGAATGTAAATCGTGCCCGAAGTGTTCTGAGTCAGTTTAGCCTCTTTATTCGTTAAGGAATAATCAAAACTCAACACCATGTGGTCGTATTTAGACATCTCTGCGTAGACCTTATCTAGGGCAGACTCAGCGACGTAATTGTTTTTTTGAGCATCGACAGATGCTGAAGTAAAAGTCAGTGCAGTAAGAATGAGAAGGGTGATACGCTTAGTCATGGCTTCCATGGGTCTATTGGTTATCTAAAAACGTTTGAAGACTCGCTCGATCTTTAAATAGCACTTGGCGCGCCCGAGAACCTTCAAATGGGCCAACGATGCCTGCTGCTTCAAGTTGATCGATGATGCGGCCGGCCCGGTTGTATCCGATTTTCATCTTTCGTTGAATCAGAGAGGTTGATCCCTGCTGCGCTGCCACTACAATTTCTGCGGCTTCTTTAAAAAGAGGATCACGTTCGTTTAAATCGTCAGAAAGCGATCCGCCCGATTCATCGGCTTCGTATTCAGGAAGAGAGTACGCTTGTGCATAGGCCCGTTGTGAACCGATAAAATCAGTTATTTTTTCGACTTCAGGGGTGTCTACAAAAGCGCATTGCAGGCGAATCATTTCATTGCCTTGAGTGAAAAGCATATCTCCACGACCAATCAACTGTTCTGCACCTGAAGCATCTAAAATAGTTCGAGAGTCAATTTTTGAAGTTACCCTAAAAGCCAATCTCGCCGGAAAATTAGCTTTGATGATTCCTGTGATCACGTTTACCGAAGGTCGTTGAGTGGCAATGATCAGGTGGATACCTATGGCACGTGCCAATTGCGCAAGCCTTGCAATGGGTGTCTCAACCTCTTTTCCGGCTGTCATGATTAAGTCTGCGAACTCATCAATGACGAGTACGATATACGGCAAATACCGATGTCCGTCGTTAGGATTAAGTTTTCGCTTGACAAATTTTGCATTGTATTCTTTGATGTTTCGAACCATGGCCGACTTCAAAAGGTCGTAACGGTCGTCCATTTCTAAGCACAATGAATTAAGGGTGTTGATCACCTTTTTGGTGTCGGTGATAATAGCGTCGTCTACGTCAGGAAGTTTGGCTAAAAAGTGACGTTCAATCTTGTTGTATAGGGTCAGTTCAACCTTTTTAGGGTCCACCAGTACAAACTTGATTTCGGCCGGATGTTTTTTGTACAATAAAGAAGTCAAAACGGCATTAAGCCCTACGCTCTTTCCTTGTCCTGTGGCTCCGGCCATCAACAAGTGAGGCATTTTGGCCAGATCCACTACAAAGGTTTCATTGGCAATAGTTTTTCCAAAAGCGATAGGAAGATCGAAGGGCGCTGTACTAAACTTCTTCGAACTAATGACCGACCGCATACTTACCACGGTCGCTTGCTTGTTAGGAACCTCAATACCAATAGTCCCTTTTCCTGGAATAGGGGCAATAATGCGAATTCCTAAGGCGGATAATGATAGCGCAATGTCATCTTCTAGGTTCTTTATTTTCGAAATTCGCACACCGGCCTCCGGAACAATTTCGTAAAGAGTGACAGTAGGACCAACGGTTGCTGTGATGCGCTCAATGGCAATATTGTAGTTGTTCAGAGTGTCAACGATGCGGTTTTTATTTATCCCTAGCTCTTCTTTGTCAATTTCAATTTGAGCCTGTTCGTTTCCATAGCTTTCTAATAGATCAACATGAGGAGGTTTGTAGTTACTCAGCTCAAGAGTCGGGTCGAATTCTCCGAAATCTTCTACTAATTGAATCGATTTTTTATCGAGTTCGTCTTCTTCGGTGGTGTGAATTTCAAAAGCTACTAATTCATCTTCTTCACGCTCAGCTCGTATTTGATTGGACGTATCGGTTGCGTCCGTTTCATCATTAGAGGTCATTTCAGTTAAGTCAATTGCCGAAGATTCATCCGGATAAAACACTTCTTGATTCGCTATTTTATCTTCATTCAAAGAAGTCGGAGCTTTTATAGATTCATCGAAAGCAGTTGTTTCTTGCTGAATCGAGCGCTTGGGTAATTTAAATTTAAATGCTTTGAAGTTGAAAGCAGGTAGACGTAAGCTGTCGAATGTTAATGATGGCGTCCAGCTGAAGACCAGTACGGTGTAAACAATGGCCGTAAAAAGCAGGGTGAACACTAGACCTATGGTTCCAATCTGCATGGTGATGAGTTCACCGATTTCTTGGCCGATCACTCCAGCGTAAATAGAGCCGGACTCAAGAACGAGATAGAGGGTAAAACTTACCCAGAGCATCCAAAAAATACCACTGGACCAAAGATTCAGTAGCGCGCGTTTACTCAGGTTAAAAAACAATGTGAATCCGGTGATAGCCAGTAACAGGGGCATAAATACACTTGAAATTCCAAATCCTCTGTATACCAAAAAATAGCTCGTGTACAATCCTAGGCTTTTCATGAGATTTTGTACTTCGGCTGCCGAATCTTTCATCGCATTTATTGCACTCAAGTCAGTCTTCCAGTGTACTAAAAACGATACGCAAGCAATGGCACTAGCTATCCCCGTGAAAAATAGAAAGGCTCCGAAAATAATACGGTATTTGGCCCGTTTAGGATGGGCTTTAGCAGATTTTTTTGAGCGACTCATCGATGGCTAAATTACAAATAATACCTAGGACGAAAGGGGTGAATTTAGGCACTAGGCAACGAAACGAGCTTTCTAATTTTAATGGCAAACGCGGCAAAAAGAAGCGTCATCAGCGGGCTGACATAATTGAATACCGCATAGATGAAGTAGTCAAAAACAGGAACACCTAAAACGCTACTGTGGTAGGCGCCACAGGTATTCCAGGGTACTAAAACCGAAGTGACCGTTCCAGAGTCTTCTATCGTTCTACTCAAATTTTCAGGAGCAAGCCCTTTTTGCTCGTAGGCCTTAGCGAACATCTTTCCTGGTACTACGATAGCCAAATACTGGTCTGAGGCGGTTAAGTTCAATGCGACGCAACTGCCCACGGTACTGGCGAATAAACCGAAAACTGATTTTGAAAGTTGAAGCAATGTCTCTGTAATTTTATGGAGTGCACCTATGGCCTCCATAACGCCTCCAAATACCATGGCGCATATGACGAGCCAAATCGTGCCGAGCATTCCGGCCATCCCCCCAGAGGTAAATAAATCATTGAGTAGACTATTTGAGCTTTCAATCGCTAGATCCACCGTGATCGCATTTAGAAGGGTCTGATATACCGAACCAAAAGTCCAGTAAGTACTGCCGCTGAGTTCAGCGATAAGGTTGGGCTGCGCGATAAGCGCCGCAAGGGCACCTAAAAGGGTTCCGATTAACAAAGCGGCTAATGGAGGAGTTTTTCGAACAATAAGGATAACTACCACCACCGGTATGATGAAAAGCCAAGGTGTAATGGTGAAAACCTCGGTGATCGCGTTAAGAAGATCAGCCGTCTGAACAGCGGCGGCTGGCTCAATTTGAAAGCTGATAACGGTAAAGACCACCAGTGTAATGAAAAGGGTCGGAACCGTAGTTAGCATCATGTATCGGATATGGGTGAATAATTCAGATCCGGCCATTGCTGCTGCGAGGTTAGTGGTGTCGCTAAGAGGAGACATTTTATCTCCGAAATAAGCTCCTGAAAGAATGGCCCCCGCGGTCATCCCCATCGGAATACCCATGGCATTTCCTATACCAATAAGCGCAATCCCTACGGTGGCCGAAGTCGTCCACGAACTTCCAGTAGCCACAGAGATTAGCGCACAAACCACAACGCTTACTACCAGAAATATACTCGGGTTGAGCAATTGAATGCCATAGTAGATCATGGTTGGAATGACTCCACTTAAAAGCCAGGTTCCTGACAAGGCCCCAACCATGAGCAAGATGAGTAAGGCCGATGAGGTAGATTTGAGGTTATCGGCAACCGCATCCATCATGCGCTCGTACGATACCTTTCTTGTGAATCCTACAATGGCCGCCACCGCACCACCCAGAAGTAAAATGAACTGGTTTGATCCATCGAGACTGGCATCTTTAAAATAAAACACATTTACCGCTAGCATTGCCACTAGAATGACCAATGGAACTAATGCTTGAAAGAGGCTGATGGGTTGAGACCGAGTCATTGAATTTAGAATATCATACGATATTACGACAAATCGACTGTTTGTGCCAATTAATCCGCTGAGCAATTCTATTTTGAAACTAGCGTTTACGCCTAAAACATCTTAATTTTGCAAGACATTTATTTGATCTATTATGCAAAATTTTGATGTGATTGTGATTGGTTCAGGCCCCGGTGGATATGTTGCTGCTATTCGTTGTGCTCAATTGGGATTAAATACCGCCATTGTTGAAAAAGAGGCTACTTTGGGAGGAACTTGTTTGAATGTAGGATGTATTCCGTCCAAAGCGCTTCTTGACTCTTCTCACCACTACGAAACTATACTTCACGAGAGCAGCGCGCATGGGATTCAAATTGAAGGGGCGATCGCTGTTGACTTCAAAGCGATGATTGCGCGTAAGCAGTCTGTAGTAGATCAAACTGTGAAGGGTATCGATTATTTAATGGACAAAAATAAGATCACGGTGATTCGCGGAATGGGGAGCTTTAAAAATTCAACCACGCTATCCGTGAAACACGAAAATACCGAGTCGCTATACAGTGCCAATAAATTTATTATTGCTACAGGGTCTAAGCCTGGGAATCTCCCTTTTATTTCTATAGATAAAGAACGCATCATCACTTCTACTGAAGCGCTGGAACTGCAAGAAATTCCAAAGCATTTAGTCATTATTGGAGGAGGGGTGATCGGATTAGAACTTGGTCAAGTATACCACAGACTAGGGGCTCAAGTGAGTGTGATTGAATATGCAGATCGCATCATTCCATCTATGGATGTGGCCCTTTCGAAAGAGTTGCTTAAAGTATTGAAAAAGCAAGGGATCCAGTTTTACCTTTCACATGGCGTAAAAGGGGTAGAGCGAAAAGGTAATCAGGTACACATTGAGGCTTTGTCCCAAAAAGAAGAACTACTAAAGCTCGAAGCAGATTATGCTTTAGTGTCTGTAGGGCGCGTACCAAATACTGAGGGTCTAGGACTCGAAAATACCTCTATTCAGTTAGATGAGAGAGGACGCATTGCAGTAAATGAGCATTTACAAACCGCTGAATCGCATATTTACGCTATTGGGGATGTCATTCAGGGGGCGATGCTTGCCCACAAGGCAGAAGAAGAGGGCGTATTTGTTGCGGAATATCTTTCAGGGCAAAAGCCTCATATCAATTACAACCTCATCCCTAACGTGGTGTATACATGGCCTGAGGTGGCTTCGGTGGGTCAAACCGAAGAACAATTGAAAGCTAGCGGAACAGATTATAAGTCAGGTTCATTTCCCATGCGCGCCTTAGGAAGATCTAGAGCAAGTGGCGATATCCATGGATTTATTAAAATCCTGGCAGACGCGAAAACCGATGAGGTATTAGGCGTACATATGATAGGTGCTCGTTGCGCTGACTTAATTGCTGAGGCGGTTACAGCGATGGAGTTCAGAGCTTCGGCAGAGGACATTGCCAGAATGTCTCATGCACATCCGACCTACTCAGAAGCCGTGAAAGAGGCTGCCCTTGCGGCTACAGATAACAGGGCACTTCATGTATAGTGTTTGAATTACAAAACTTTGAAACTGCGCTTAAAGAGGCACTTCTTGTTCACAGCGATAAACGGGTGCTACTCGCTTGTAGTGGGGGCGTAGACAGTGTGCTTCTAGCTCATGCCCTTAAAAAGGTGGGTATCTGCTTTGGATTAGCCCATATGAATTTTGGCTTGCGCGGTAGAGAGAGTGAAGGTGATGCTGAATTTGTCAGTGCCTTAGGACAGCAACTTCAGGTGGAGGTACACAGTAAAGCAGTGGTACTGAACACCGAGCGAAGCATTCAACAAGAAGCACGGACGCTTCGTTACGAATGGTTTGAGTTTTTGCGCAGACGACACCATTATGATGCTATTGCCACGGCCCATCATCTAGATGATAGCATAGAAGGTATGTTGATGAGTGTGTTTACTGGGGCTAATCTCAATCGCCTGAGCGGTATTTCAGATCACTCATGCATCGTTAGGCCACTTCAGCGATTCACAAAGACACAACTGCTGAATTATGCACGCGCCAAGAACCTCACTTACAGAGAAGATTCGAGTAATCAACGAAACGATTACTTGCGGAACTATGTCCGAAATAGTGTGGTTAAAGAGCTGGAATTGAGAAATCCGGATAGTAAATCTCAGTTAATCAGTAGTTTAGATTGGTTTAAAGAACAAAAGGCACTGCGTTGGGCATACAGAGAACAGTTAGAAGAGACGCTCTGCACTTCTTTGGATACGCATACAGACTACAATATTACGGGCCTAACTAAACTAAACCCTCTCGACGCGCACGTTAAACTATTATTTGAACCCTATGGTTTCACCGATTACAATGCCATTGTACGTCTTTTGAATGCTGAAAACGGAAAGAGCGTGCTTTCTTCGGCTTATAAATTGGTGAAATTTGATCGCTCTTTACTTTTAGCCTCTATCGATACGCCTAAAGCTGTTTTTCGTGCCTCATTTTATCCGCACTCTAATGAGGGCTCTAAGAACAATGAGATGATATATCAGTTAGAGGTTCGTGAAGACCTAGAGGAAAGCGCTCAGTTGAGTGTCCGTTTATGGCATTCAGAGGACGTTATTTTACTCAAGGGAAAGCAAAATCCAAAAAAGGTATCGAAACTACTGCGCGATCTGAAGATCGATCCCATTACAAAGTCAAGAGTACATGTTTTGTGCTATAATTACCAGTTACTTGCAGTTTTGGGCTATAAAATTGATGACCGTTTTGTGCCTCTTCACTCAGAAAAGTCAAAAATAATTCAGGTATGGCACGAATTGTTATAAGCTGGATCTTGCTTTTTGGCACCTTTCAATTGTGGTCGCAATTCAGTGCTTCACAAGTAAGCTGGACTACCCATATTGAAAAGCTAGAAGACGCGCAATACCTGCTAGTTTTTGAGGCTGCAATTGATGAAGAATGGTATATTTTTTCTCAAACCTCGCCAGAAGGAGGAAGCCAACCAGCTTATTTTGAATTTGTTACACAAGAGGGGTACCAAAGAATAGGTGAGGTCAGCGAATCCGTACCTACCCCTTATTACAATCCTGTTTTTGGTGTAACAGAGCAAATTTTCAAAGGCAGTGCCCGCTTTGAACAGCGCATAGCACTTCTTGAGCCCATACCACAAATTGAAATAACCCTATATTATCAAGTCTGCAAAGAGGTATGCATCTCTGCGGCTGAAGACTTTGTGTTTAGCTTTGATTCTGATCAAGATTTAACAACAAATACTAATACCGATTCGTTAATCGTGCGGTCCGCGCAATCGCTGCGGCTTCCTATGACCAATACCTCGCTGCTCAATGCGTCTACAGACGCTGCCTCTTCGTCTTTATGGTCTTTAGTCTTGCTCGGATTATTGGGAGGGATAATCGCCCTTTTTACTCCATGCGTTTTACCTCTGATTCCTTTGACGGTCTCGTATTTCAATCAAGGACAGCGGTCAAAGCGTTTAGCTTTTATTTATGGAGGGGCTATAGTGGGTCTTTATTTGGCGGTGGGCTTGCCATTTGTGATAGGTAATCAAGCAGACCCTCAGCTATTTAATGAAATCGCAAGTCATCCAATTACCAATTTTATTCTCTTTGGGATACTTACCCTGTTTGCCTTATCCTTTATTACTGGTTTTGAAATCAACGTTCCTCAGCGATGGGTGCAATTAGCTGATCAGAAAAGTGAACGCTCAAAAGGGATTCTTTCGGTGTTTTTTATGGCTTTTACCTTGGTACTATTGTCATTCTCTTGCACCGGACCTATTCTTGGCGGAATCTTAGGCACATTGGCGACGCAATCTATGTCCGATGCTTTTGCGGTCAACCTATTTGTTGTATTGGGATCTTTTGGTGTTGCCTTGGCGGTACCATTTGTTGTATTCGCGCTATTTCCAAAGGGACTTCAGCGCTTACCGAAATCAGGCCGTTGGATGGCAGATTTGAAATTTATTCTAGGAGTCGCAGAATTACTCCTTGCTTTTAAATTTTTGTCAAACGTGGATTTAGTGGCACGATGGTCGGTATTCAAGTATGAAGTGGTCGTTGTCATGTGGATCGTTGTTAGCGGGGCAGCAGCCATCTATCTCATACGAGCTTTTATCGTGCAGTCAGAGGGACGTGTATTTAGATCACTGGCTATTTTTGCACTCGCGTTCTTTGCTTTAGTCAGTGCTAGAGCTTTAAAAAATCCAGTATCAGCCGGATATTTGAACACTTTTGCTCCTCCGTTATACTATGCGTTGAATGCTACTTCTGAATCTTGTCCCTTAGGTCTCGAATGCTTTCAAAGTTTTGAAGAAGGATGGGAACATGCCCAACAAACCTCAAAACCTATGTTGCTCGATTTCACAGGATACTCTTGTGTGAATTGCCGCCGAATGGAGAGTGAAGTCTGGAGTGATCCGCGCATTTTTAAATTGCTTAACGAACGCTTTGTCATTATTAGTCTTTATGTAGACAACAGAGAGACTGCTGACGAATCAGCCCTTGGAGTCTATGAGCTTCCTAACGGAAGTATCAAATCTATACGCACCCAGGGTCAGTACTGGTCTTTGTTTCAGGCGATGAACTTCGGTACGATTTCTCAGCCCTACTATGTCGCCCTTTCACCAGAATTGGAGGTACTTAACGGAGCGATCCAGTTTTCTTCGAGAGATCAATATTCAAGTTGGCTAGAGACTGCATTGTTCCGGTTATCTGAATCCACCGCAAGTAAAGTGCAGTAAGACAGCAGTACTTTGTTTCATGGTATACAAAGTGCACACCTTTTCTCGGGTAGACCTCGACCTACGTATCAATGCCATCTCTCTTACATTATCCAAGGGCTTTGGTGTGAAGAGTGCAGGAATCCCTTATGCCCTGGTCAAGGATAACTTTGAGCGCATTAAACTACTGCTGAACCAACGAAAGTATTCACTTAAAGGAATGCGTTATACGTTCCAAAGTGTCATTCCGGCCTCCAAGAATATTCATGGGTATATAGAAATGCCCATGGCTGCTTTGGCAGTCGCATCGACAACAAAGGACACCAAAGCTCATCTGTCGCATTCTTGTTTCATTGGGGCATTCGATCTTCAGGGAATGGCCATTCCTTTGGAGTATCCCGAAGAGTATTTTGTTTCCGCGATAGATCACAGGTGCGAATTCTTAGTTCTTCCGCATCAAAATATTGCAACAGCGCCTAAAGAAATTGCCCATAAGCTCGTCGCGATTCAATCCATAGATGATTTAATCCAGTTTGTGGTATTTGGTAAATACAAGAAAAGAGAGGTCAGTTCATCTTCAGTTCATCATGCGACGGACACGATACTTCTATACGATCAGCCTCAGGCGTCTAGAGCTATAGAACTCGCAATTGTAGGGCGCCATCATTTACTACTTTTCGGATCTCCTGGTATAGGTAAAACCATGTTAATCAAGCAATACGCCAAAGCGCTGCCAAGGCTGACTGAGAAGCAAAAACATAGTCTATGGCCCATTCAAACAAAAAGAAGAAAGGCCTTATCTGAAGTACTTCCCATTGAATTTATGAAAATGAACACCACACCTCTCGAGCTCTATGGTGGGGGTACTCGAGCCTTTCCTGGGTACATTTCTCTCGCACATCATGGGTTACTTGTGGCCGATGAAATTGATCAATTCTCTAAAAAGGTTTTAGAAGCCCTGAAGCCCGCCCTAGAGTGGGAAGAGGTAGTGTTAGAAAAACATCAATATTCTACCGTCTTTCCATCCAAATTCACTTTAATCGGATGTTGCAATACTGAGTTAGAGCATGCTAACAACGGATTGTTTTCTGATTCTTTTATCGATCGAATTGATTTGGTGGTTAAAGTACATAAACCCGACACCCACCAGGATATGGTGCCTTTTAATTTTAATTATACCGCCCAAAAACTGGAAAGCGCATTAAACTACAAGCGAGAGCTCGAGAAAGAAGGAGCCATAACCAGGCCATTAGAATGTCTAGATCGGCTTCCACTTACCTCAGATGCCGTGGGATTGATTGAAAGAATAAAAAGCAATGAGAAAATTTCAATTCGTCGCATTAATCGATGGCTTTGCACCGCCATTTCACTTTTTTATATCGATCAAAGTACTGTCTTAGACGAAGAAGTTCTTCTAGAAGCCTTGAGCTTTAGAACGCTCAACTAGCTAATGTAACTCCACAATATTTTTCCCTTAAGAGTCAGCTGTAAAGGCTTTATCAAGCATTGGTGCTCACTTTTCTTAAGTTGAGGATCCCCCGTTAAAAGCTCTTGCACACGTACTCGAACTTGCGCAAGAAGTTTACTGTCTTCGATGAGATCTGCAAATTTTAGATGGAGGCTACCACTTTGCTGGGTTCCCATAATATCACCAGGACCACGAAGTCGCAGGTCAATTTCTGAAAGTTCGAATCCACTGGAGTGTTTGACCATGCTTTTCATTCGTGTCATCGCCTCATCTGAGAGTTGAGATTTGGTCATTAAAATACAGTATGACTGATGAGATCCTCGACCGACTCGTCCTCGTAGTTGGTGAAGTTGAGCTAAGCCGAAGCGCTCAGCGCTCTCAATGACCATTACGGTGGCATTCGGAACATTCACACCGACTTCAACAACTGTTGTAGCCACCATGATTTGCGTGACTCCTTGCTCAAATTGCTTCATTTCGTATGACTTCGCCTCAGCGCTCATTTGACCATGCAGAATAGAAATAGCATATGAGGGTGCAGGAAATTCTCGACTGATACTCTCGTATCCGTCCATTAAGTCTTTGTAATCGAGCGCCTCGGATTCTTTGATTAGGGGGTACACGATGTACACTTGACGCCCTAATTTGATTTGGTCTTTGAGAAATCCGAATACCTTAAGTCTTGATCCATCCGTTCGGTGAGAAGTTATAATGGCCGATCGACCTGGAGGTAATTCATCGATAACCGAATTGTCTAGGTCACCATAAACGCTCATTGCCAAGGTTCTGGGAATGGGCGTTGCGGTCATCACTAAAATATGCGGCGGTAACGTTGCCTTTTTCCACAATTTCGATCGTTGAGCTACACCAAATCGGTGTTGTTCGTCGATGATGGCTAATCCTAAGTCTGCAAAAACCACTTGATCTTCAAAGACCGCGTGAGTTCCAATGAGCAGCTGTAATTCGTTGCGTTTGAGCATTTCATGTAATTCTGCTCGCTCTTTCTTCGGGGTAGATCCGGTTAAAATGCGCACATTAACGCCCAATGGTGTGAGTTGACGATACAAGTCTTCGAAATGTTGTTGCGCCAATATTTCTGTAGGAGCAACTAGACAAGCCTGAGAATGATTTCCAATGGCGATAAGACATGATAGCAAAGCAATCATGGTCTTTCCAGATCCGACATCCCCTTGTAACAATCGATTCATTTGCAGTCCTGATCCCAAATCGTTTCGAATCTCGCGCATTACTCTCTTTTGGGCTTCCGTAAGTTCAAAAGGAAGGTGCTGAGCGTAATAGTTTAAAAATAGTTCTCCTACCTGATCAAATTTTCTTCCCTTCACCGACTGCTGTCGATGCATTTTCTTAAGAAGAAGCCCCAGTTGCATGTAAAATAATTCTTCAAACTTCAGTCGATCTAAAGCCAATTGCGTTTTTTTAAGATCTACCGGACAATGGATGTGCTTTAGTGACTCAGTCTTTGTCGCAAACTGGTGCGCTTGTAGCAAATAATTTGGCAGGGTCTCACTCAAATAAAAATCTTTGGCTTTCACCAAAGACTGAAGGGTGTTGCGCCATAAACGCTGAGTGATTCCAGCCTTTTGCAGTTTTTCAGATAGGGGATAAATAGGTTCAATGTTTCCAGAAAAAGTAGTGTGATCGTGTGCACCTATAGCACTAATTTCAGGATGAACGATAGAGAACCTGTCTTGAAATCGACTGACCTTTCCAAATACTCGAACACGCTGATTTTCTTGTATTTGTTTTTGAATGTATTGATAGCCTTTAAACCAAACGAGTTCGATTTGCCCAGATTCGTCAGTAAGATCTGCTGTGAGCCGATACCCTTTGGATTGAGCAATTAATCGAATATTGCTGAGCGTTCCGGCGATATGGGCCACCGTATTTTCAAGTTGTATCCTCGAAATTTGACTTAGTTCGCGTTTATCTACATACTTCGCAGGCAGATGCAGTAATAAATCGTGAATGGTATGTACATTCAAATCGGCACTAATCAGTGCAGCGCGCTTCGTTCCTAGTCCTTTAATAGATGAAATAGGAAACTCTAAGAACGAAGAAGTGCTCATACGGTTAAACTTATCTAAATTAGTGCTTTCGACGAAATCCTAACCATTTATGCGTGCCATAGTCATCTCTGGAGGAGGAAGCAAGGGAGCCTTTGCTGGAGGGGTTGCTCAATATCTTATTGAGCGGCAAAAAAAGGATTATGACCTCTTTGTTGGCACATCTACAGGTAGTTTACTTCTCATTCATTTGGCTTTAAATAAGATTGAAAAGCTTCACACGGTGTACAAGGAAGTGGATGCACAGAAGATCTTTAATCTCAATCCGTTTTATATGCGAAATAGAAACGGTGAGGTGCATCTACACATCAATCATATTAACGTGCTTCGGAGTTTTGTTCGCGGAAATAAAACCTTTGGCGAAAGCAAGAATCTTCGTGCGTTTTTAGGTCAACATATTACTGCCTTTGAGTTTGAATCTGTAAAACAGAGCGCAAAAGAGGTCTTGGTAACCGTTTCTAATCTGACTAAAAATCAAGTGGAGTATAAGTCGATTAAAGACTGTAGTTACGATGATTTCTTGGATTGGATTTGGATATCGGCCAACTATATTCCATTTATGTCACTCGTCTCTAAACAGGGATTTGAATATGCTGATGGAGGGTTTGGAAGTAT
>JBJOGS010000067.1:0-33690 GCA_046048095.1 Bacteroidota bacterium | reverse complement strand
GTCATAGCAATCCGATTCATATCCACTACCTGGTCATTTTTAAGACGCTTAACAATCGAAGGAATAACGATGGTTCCGAAGATCAAAACGATCACCGAAATCCATAGTATGGTCATCTTCTTAGAATGCTTATGGGTTGTTGGCATTATTCTTCTTTAAGGCAAGACGGTATTCTGCTAGTACGATTTTCATGTCATCTTCCATCTTATTGTTTAAATCGGCAACTGAACGCATATCGTAGGCATATTTTATTCCCTCGTCCTCGTCCTCAGTGCGACCTCTTAGTGCCGAATTCTTATCTGAAATGAAAACGAAAGGACTAGAAAAATTTGAATCTAAGGCATGAGAAGACTGCAGGGCAGCAAACAATGATACCGTTTCATCTTCTGAAACATAAAGAACGCGATATCGAGAAATATCTGTGATGGTAGCCAATTCATTCAACACTTCGTCGATAACCGCTTTTTGACTCGGAGAACTAATTAAGAGGGCTTGAAAATCTTCAAATGCTGAAAACCGCTTGTAGATCTTTTGATTCAGATTAAAAAGGTATCCCTTATTTTGATCCACCGAATTTCCGAGAAAAACGATCAAGCTAATTTTACCTTCTAACACCTTACTTGCAGAGGTAGTGGACCAATCAATTTTAGGATTTAAAGTGGGTAATTTTCCGAAGTTTGTCACCCCTGAAGCAAAAAACAGATAGACTACTAGAGGTAGAATAAACAGCACTCCTAAAACAACCGTCTTTTTCATAAGCAATGGGAAGTACAAAAATAAAAAAAGGCAACCACAAAAGGGCTGCCTTATTTTTCATAAAGATGGGAATCTATGACTAGAAATTCCAAGTCATAAACGTAGTATTGAATATTTCATACACGTAATTGGCCTCTGCAAGAAGTAACGTGATTAGATAAACAATTAAGAACACCGGAGTCCAAACCACTACGCGTCTAAGTGAAGAACGTTCGTCTCTTAAGTGCATAAAGTCCCAAGCGATATAATAGGCCTTTACTAAGGTCAGGATAATAAAAATCCAGTTCAGAAGTTTGGTTCCGAGTAGTGTCCCCTGTGTCAAAAAGGCGGGCTTGATAATACCTAGAACAACTTCAATGGCAGTTACTACCGATAAAAAGATAAGCACTCCCCAGATTTTTTGCTGGTTATTCTTGAAGGTCACTAACCCGCGAAAGATTGAAAGTTTGTGTTCGTGCGCCATGATTATACCAAATAAAAGAAGGTGAATACAAAGACCCATACCAGGTCAACGAAGTGCCAATACAGTCCCACTTTTTCGATCATTTCATAATGACCTCGTTTCTCATAGGTTCCGATCAATACATTAAAGAAAATGATCACGTTGATAGCCACCCCAGAAAAAACGTGGAAACCGTGGAAACCGGTGATGAAAAAGAAAAAGTCAGCAAAGAGCCTACTACCATATTCATTGCGAATCAAGTTTGCTCCTTCGACTACCCTTACGGCGTCATTCAACTTTTCTATGGCCTCAGAGCGAGAAAGTACCGTTTTCTCTCCGTCTTCATTAATGGTTTCAGTGCGTATCGTAACATCTGAGTTAGCAAGAAATCCGGCCTTTACCTCTTCAAGACTATACGTAGAGGGCTTTTCGCCGCTTTCAAACCAAACACCACGAGAAGACTCATGATAAATCGCAGTCTCGGTTGGATCAACGAGAGCAAATTCAGAGAGGGCTACACGATTACCCGTTTCGGTATTGACAAATTGTAAAATTCGTCCTCCTTTAGTTTCTAATGCTCCGTAGTCTCCCTTTATAAAGGTTGCCCATTCCCAAGCTTGAGATCCCACAAAGATCGCACCACCAATAATGGTTAAAAGCATATAAAGCACCACCTTCTTCTTGTTCATGTTATGCCCTGCATCAACGGCTAACACCATGGTTACAGAAGACATGATTAACACAAAGGTCATGAAGGCCACATAAATCATCGGATAATTGCCGTGAAAAAAGGGCACGTGAGTGAACACCTCATCGGCGATAGGCCAGGTTTCAATGAATTTGAATCGAGAAAATCCATAAGCCGCAAGAAAACCAGAAAAAGTCAGGGCATCTGAGACAATGAAAAACCACATCATGAGTTTTCCATAACTCGCCTTTAAGGGCTTTTGTTCTCCGCCTCCCCAGAGGTTTTCTTCAGTGTGTTGTGAGATTGAAGTATCCATAAGTAGGTGTTAACTGCGCAAAGGTAACGGTTTGGTTGATTTTCAAAAATAGGGTGAAAGAATTACTTTACGAAATGCATGAACAGTACGAGATAGAGCCACAAGATTCCTAAGAAATGCCAAAAGGTTTCCCCTAATTCAAATCCGAGCATTTCTTGAGATAAGTATCGCTCTTTCAATGTTTTAAAAGACAATACTGCTAGTACAATCAAACCGGCAAAAAGGTGAACTAAATGCACAAAGGCGATCAGAAAAATATAGGAAATTTTAATACTGCTTGTAGGGCCAGTAAAATAATACCCATCAGCGATCATTTCATTAAAACCAACAAATTGCAAGAAAACAAAGCCTACCCCAAGTAGGGCCGTAACAAGTATCCAGATTTTTGCGTCTTTGGTACGAGAGGTGGCGAGTTTTTTTCGGGCTACAATGATAGTGAGACTACTCAAGGCAATTACTGCAGCTGAGATCCAAAAAGCCTGAGGAAGGTCGATCTCAGCCACCCAATCTTTGCGCTTGCTACTAACAATGTAGGCACTCGTCCATCCCGCAAACCCCATGACCAGGCTAATCAAAGAGAACCATAGCATCATTTTTTTAGCGCGCCTTTGCTTTTGAACTTCTTCAGAAAGACTCATAATACACCAACTTTAGTCAAGAATTAAACGATCAACCACATAAATGATTTGGATCGAGGTTAAATAAATCACAGAGCGAATCATGAGCGATTTGGCATGACGCATCTCAAGGGTTTGAAAAAGTCGCAGTGCAGGGACGAGCATATACAAACCTAGCGCCCCTATCAACGACGCAGAAAAAACAGAGAGTTTCAATGCTCCAGTGAATCCCAGCACGGGTACCACAGAAGTTGCCATAGTCCATAGCGCATAAACAACGATTTGAAAGGCTGTTTTTCGATCTCGCTCACCGGTAGGAAGCATTTTAAACCCACCACGTTTATAGTCCTCATCTAGCATCCAACCCAGTGCCCAAAAGTGGGGAAATTGCCAGAAAAACTGAATCATAAACAAGGTACCTGCTTCAATGCCAAATTGATTAGTTGCACCTACCCAACCGAGCATAAATGGAATCGCTCCTGGAAAGGCCCCGACAAAGACAGAAAGCGGTGTCCTGGTTTTTAATGGAGTATAGGCGGCGACATAGATCAGTACAGAAAGTAATCCGAAAAGTGCGGATTTCATATTTAAAACGAAAAGCATGGCGCCGCCCAAAATCGTGAGACTACTAGCTACCAACAAGGCAAATGAAACGCTCATCGTCTGGGTAACGAGCGGACGATTTTGTGTACGATGCATTTTCGCATCAAGCTTGCGCTCTATGACTTGATTGAATGCATTTGAGGCGGCCACTAGAGCCATTCCACCGCAAGCCAAGAAAAGCAAATCAGACAGAACAATGGGCGAGGCGGCCAGTAAATATCCAGCAACAGCAGAAAAAACCACACTCACAGAAAGCCGAATCTTCACTAACACTTTAAGGTCAGTAAAGAAAGCCTGAATCGAGGTTAACGCTAAGCGATCTATAGTCATCATTCAAAGCGCAAAGATAAGGCCTTGGTGAGGTACAAAGAAAAAAACCGGGCAAAAGGGCCCGGTTTTTATTTACTTTAAAATTCTTCTATTGTAGTCTGAAAGTAATCGGAATACTGAACGGCACCTTCACTGGTCTTCCTCGCTGTTTACCAGGAGTCATTTTTGGTAACAATTCAATGATTCGAAGCGCTTCAGCCTCAAGATTTTTATCTGGACCTCTCATTCGGATTCCACCGATACTTCCGTCTTTTTGAATCACAAACATCACATTGACGCGACCTTGAACTCCCATTTCTTGAGCAATCTCTGGATAGGTAAAGTGCTTGCGGATGTGTTTTTGCATTTGCTCTTGGAAACAAGCCTTCTTGTCACTCGCCCCTTCACACCCTGGAAAAACGGGCACATCTTCAATCACCGCAAAAGGCACAGAAATATCTTCATCAATCTCTTCTACCTCGACCTCTTCAATTTCAATCACCTCCTCTTCTTGAGAGGTTTCAGTAGACTCAATAACAGTCTCTTCAACCTCTTCTTCGTCCTCGACGACTTCAATGACCTCAGGGGCTGCCGGAGGTGGAGGGGGCGGAGGCGTTTTAAGCTGCTCAGTCAACGGAACTTCTTCATCTAACTGATCTTCAACATTCAAAGCAATATCATAGTTCGCCATCTGGTCGTACTTTTTCCATTCTAAAGCACGCCATACCACAAAGGTGGTGAAGGCCAATCCTATAGCGAAATACAATCCACTGTTTCGGTTTATATCGGCTTTTGGATTCTTTTTTGGTTCCATAAACTACGTTTTGATGTTGGCTAATTTAAATATTAATTCGAAAAAGGGACTAATTATTTCTGCTTTTTACATTTGGAAGAATCCTGCCTATCCAAGGATAAAACACTACTCCAACTAGCACTCCGATAGTATTCGCAATGAAATCATTCCAATCTGCTTGTCTAAAGGTAGTTAACCACATTTGGGCTAACTCAATAAGCCCACCGTAGAGCAGTCCATAACCAAACACCCAAAATTGAAGCACCCTTTTTGGCAATTCGATAAAGCCCTCTAAAAAGGCCTGAGCTAAAAGCACACTAAACCCGAGGTAAAAACAGAAATGGACAAGTTTGTCAAATCCGTCAAAAAAAGTAGGGAGCCAATCGACTTCACCAATATTGATCAAGCTCAATGCCGCTATACAGGTGGCATAAAGCACAAAACCAATACGATAGAGATAGGCGCGCACTTTTATAGCACTTAGGCAGACACCAATGCACGATACGCCTCAGCATCAAGTAACTGATCCCATTGAGACGCATCAGAGACTTCAACCTTAATCATCCATCCCTTACCGTACGGATCCGAGTTTACCAGTTCAGGTTCTTCGTCTAACGCCCCATTAAGTTCAACGATTTTTCCAGCCAGCGGCAGAAAAAGGTCGGATACCGTCTTCACCGCTTCAACCGTGCCAAATACCTCGTCCTGATCAAGCGTTTCTTCTAAGGTTTCAACCTCGACATAAACGATGTCTCCGAGCTCAGACTGAGCAAAATCTGTGATACCTACTGTTGCAATGCCTCCCTCGAGTCTCACCCACTCGTGATCTTTAGTGTATTTCAATTCTGCTGGAATATTCATGATGATTTTTTGTTAAAGCACAAATGTAATTAATTCAGAAAGGTAATTTTGGTTAATCACCAAATCGATAATTCAGACTAAATCCGGCCCTTAGCGTCATCTGTGGAAAGGCCGTAGACACTTTAAATCGTGAAAACATATGATCGTAATACGCCATGATATTTAATTGATTCGAGAAGGCATAATCTGCAGTGAATCGTGCAGCAAAGCGATCTTGCCCTGAAGTGACTTGATTGCCTGATAATTCGTCTAGGCTTCGCAATACCGTACTGTTTGTTCGGTATGAAACATCCCCACGAATCATCAAATCTCCTGAAAAGTACTGGCGACTTCCACCGAGCATTGCGCTCCATTTAAGCTGACTAAACCGCTTACCTAATCCCACCACCCACTCTTGTCCGCGCACCTCAGTGAGCAAATTGTTCGAAAAACTAAAATTCAGCATGCGGTCTTGAATGATACTGGTTTGAATTTGCCACAATCCTTCTGTTTCAATGTCTATACCTATAAGTGGGTTGAATTGATCATTAAGTACAACCGAACCAATAATGTACTTCGACTTTACATCCCCATTTTCAATATTGAAAAATCCGTCGTTTAAAGAGAGGTTATTCTGAAACTGGTTGATAGAAAAGGCCGCCCTGTAGGCATGATTCAATGAAAAACGTGAAAAGAATTTCGGAAAAAGTTGGTTTACTGAGAGAGTCCAACTAGGTATGGCGAACCTATGAAAAGGACTCAACGAGGTTTGATCCACCGGTCGTCCCGAATAGGCCGAGACGAGAGAGGTAAGCAAGACTTCTGGGTGATTGGCACCATAGGCCACCGGAAACCCATCGGCGTCCAAAGCGTTTGAATCATAGCCATTGACCTCAGCAAGACGCCTAGCGACCTGAACACGCTGCGATTTAAATTGTTCAAAAGCCTTTGAATCGAGCCCATTAGAGGTGTCACCAAAAACCGAAGCCAACCAAGAGGCAGTGGTACTATAGCTTCCAACTTCATTAGCTAGCAAGGATTCATAGCGAAGGTTTTGTCCATCTTGCTTTACTCTAAATTGCTCTTGAAATCGATCGCTTTTGCGCTGATCGTAATCGAGGTTCAACACCACCTGATCTCCGAAACTCAACATAGCTGTTGAATTCCAAGACTGATTTTGATCGTTAATAAAAGGGATATTAAATTGTTCAAATTGGGTAAGATAGCCTCGTTGAGCTGCTTCAAATCGAAGATCTTGACTTAAGCGACCGAGCGCGAGCTGCCTGTCTAAAGCAAAGAGGCTTCGATCATTGATACTTCGAATATATCCAGGCAGTACACTACCTTGATTTTGTGACCAATTCGTTCGAATGCTCGCTGCAAATTTCTGAGACTTCCAACCCAATTTTTGCATAGCAGATGAGAGGTCTACCGCTCCTGAGGCGGTTAGGGTGCTCGCTGTTTGAAGCGTGTTGATGGGCTCATTGGCGAGTTGAGCCAGAGCGTCCGAACCTCGCTGCCAGTTCAAGGTGCCTGTGTAATCTAATTGGGCACTTAAAAAATCGGTGGCGTTGAGGGCATCAAAAGGCAAATTAAACGAGGTGCGGATCGATTGATTGTAGGTGTTGGGTTGACCCCAGTTGAAGAACGAGTCCCAAATAGACTGCTGAACAAAGGGAACTTGAGTGTTGGCTAAAATGATATTGTTCTGTGCAGCGTTGACCGCAACACTCAAGCCCCTTATCGGGTTAGCCGTGAGCGATCCTTGCCAATCAGACCTGTAATTTTGTTGTACCAATAACGGAGTCTCTAGAAGTTGTACCTCTGGATTAAATAGCTGCCTAAATCGCTGTTGGTTGAGTGCACGATTCACTGAGGTTTGAAGGGCAGCGCTAACCGCCGATCCTGAATACGAATAATTTATTGATCCATTAGCCATGGCACGACTAGAAAAGGCCGTTTCAAAATCGCTATGTGTAGTTTGGGTACTGTTTATTGAAGCCGAGAAATTCTCTATATCGAAAAAGTCTTCTCTACTTCCAGATCTGCGCTCAATGCGCATCCCCTGAATCGCTACATTTTGAATTTTGGTCAACTGTTGTGCTTGCTCTTTAATCGCGGCCGAGGCCTCAGCCGTCTGCGCTGCTTGAAGGCGATCTGCTAGCGTGAGATCTTCATAGACAGGGTCGTATTCAGGAGTACTTCGCGAGTCGATGATTGAGTAACTGACTGGTGCAGTCAATCGAAGCCCTTGAGGTAAGAAAGCACCAAGATTTGTGCTGAGAGAAAAATCAAAATTTTGGGTGTCATCTAAACTTCTGAGATTGGGATTATCATCTAGTGAACCAAACCCCACGGTAGATCTTGAATATCCCGAGCCGAAGGCCACTACATCAGAGAGATTGAGCTGTGCATTGGCCGTGGCAGCCCAACCGCCCCGATGATTGATCCCTGACAACCGAAACTCATTAAACCATACCTCAGCATCCAAAGGGACTTGAGCACGCGTATTGCGCAGCCCCAACATGGCAGAGGACACCCTGCCGATAGAAGGATTGCCCCTGACTCGAACCGTATACCGTTCAAAGGTTACTGTGTGATCTAATGATCCACTAGAAAGTTGCAGGGATTTCGCGCGACTCAAATCGCCCAAATCTAAATCTAAGGCATTCTCTTCAGGCCAAATAGACTGAGGGTCGACAGCGCCGTAGGGAGTAAAACGCAATGGCCACGCTACCTCATAAAAATTGTCAGTATAATCGGTACCGATGCGCATAAATGCGGTTAACGACTGATCTGCAACAGCGGCGGTGGCAGTTTCAGCATGCACAAATAGTTTCAAGCGATCATTGCGCCTCATATCAAATTGTACCCTTCTGAACACCGCTTTGCCTTCGTTGGGTTTTAGCGCTTTCAGGCGCACGCTTAGAGACTGCTCATTCTGTCGTACAATGGTATTGGTGTTATTGAGCCTTTCGCGAATTACGCCAGGGGGCAATACATAGGGTATAGGACTGCGATTACTGTTTTCTTCGATATTTACCGCTCCAATCTCTACATCAGTCACCGAGGACGGTAAGAGCGGCGCATCGATTTCGAGTGGTTTATCGTAAATCCGCCAACTTCCCTGAACCAGATCGATCGCAGCAAAGCGCAACACCACTGGCTGGCTAAAACCCTGAAGATACATTCTTAAAAAGGGTATAGAACGAAAATCACTGATGCCGCCGACCGCCTTGGTGAAATCTCTAAGTGGAATTTTATATTGCACCCAGACTGCGTCGTTCGCTTGATCGGCAGCCCTAACCGTAGTGACGTAAGGCATCGATTCGCTAACCACTGCGCTTAGCGGTATTTCGTATTGAAAAAAGCTCTCTACTGTATTCGTAGCAAAGTCGCGATCAATGTCCTCGACGTCCGGAAGTACTGTTGCACCTCGATTGGTATCAGCCGCCTCTATGGGCGAATTGCCTTGAGTATTATTAAAGAACTTATAGCGCTCCACAATGGTTCCTTCAGCCTCTAAGTAATTTCGGTAATTGTCTCTTGCCGGATCTGATGCTGGTCCTGAATAAACAAAAGCCTCTTCAGTATCGTTAAGTCCGTCGAGACCCACATCTTGACTTTCCCTAAGCGAAGTGTCGTTATCAAAATTGTAAATGAGTGCATTGCGTTGTGGCACTTTTCCAAAGGCCACCGAAACAGCCTGATCACTGAGACCATTCTCAAATTGTGTTGCCCCGTCAGGTAGTAGATCTTCTGAAAGATTTCCCAAATCAATCACCAATTTTCCAGAGGCCTGATCTAGAGGTCCAAGGGGATGCATCATCCAAAACTGCAAATACTCAATATTGGCCTGCTCAAAATTCGTGGTGGTGATAGCGCGCATCGTTCCGCCCCATCGGTTACTAGTCGCTTGCGGAATAAAATCTGGATCGGTGTTATAAGGCCCGGGCTCATTTGGAAAATAAGCTAGATCGAAGGTGCGCTGCACCGCCGTCTGCCCTTGTATGACATCAGTTTCAGGATACACCTCATTAATAAAAACCCTTCTCATCTGGTTCGAATTGAGCATGGCCTCAGTAATTTCTGCAGGTCTTGAACGCCCATAAAAGATCGGATCAATGGTATACCAGGCCAATAAAGCACGGTGCTGCATGGCGGCGATTCCTGTTTCTCCAAACGGATTACTTGAAAGTGCCCATTCTCTAGGTTCGGTTAAGTCAATGAATTGCTGTGTATCTTCAAAATCGTCAATATAGCTGGTGACTTCCTGATTGAAAGAGGTATTCGCAGGAGCACTTGGAATCAAAGCGGCCACTTCAGCCTCTATCGCAAACTCTGACGGTGCTTCTGTATCAATCGTCGGCCACTGATTGATTAAACGGGTCAAAAAAGGAAGGGGCTTGCGATAACGAAGTGAGGCGCCCAACATGGTATTATTAATGGGCTCTACCCCATAAGCCGCCTTTTGAGTCAATGGCCGTTCTCTGAGATTTAGAAGCGATCCGCCCAGTTGAAAATCTTCTGAAAACTGATGATCTACGGTCAAACCAAAAAATCGTCTGGTAAGTTGCCCGAGTTGTCCGGCATCTTCAGCAGTAACTTGTATAGGTACCCCCGATGAAGCTAAGCTGGGATCAAGAAGTACAATGGTTGAAGTCGAATAATCTACGCGATAATCTATACCTTCTGTCAACACTCTGCCAGCTGCAGTGACCCGAACAGATCCCGGAACGGCATAGAGCACGCCAAGAGGAATACTATTTTGAACCTGGGCCTGAGCATCGGCAAACGAGCCTTTCAGAGAAAATCGATTTGCGCTGGCGTCTTGCTGAGCCGCAGCCTTAGTCTGTGCATACAAACTTCTATAGACAAATTTGCGCTGATTCGCATTGTAACTTTCAATGTCTAGATAGGTTTCAGTGGAGCTCGCCTTGAGTTGTTCGAATAGAAAGGCCCCAAAAGGCTCTGTTTTGGTGAATATGATTCTGCCATTCGCGGCATCCACTGTCACCCCGTCGATAAAATCAAAGAATCCGTCACCGCTTTCTGCGATATTTTCGTAGGCATCTAGGCGATCAAAATTAAAAATCCGCAATAGACTCTGATCTTCAAAATTGCTTGGCCACGGCAGCTCATCGCTGGCCTTGGTTAAGAAATTTCTAGGGCTAGGATCATTGTAAAACAACTGCATCTCAAAGTCATCTGCATTTAAACCAAATGCCCCTACAGGGTAGATATTCTTCATCATTAAATCCCAAATCGGATCCTCTACTCTGGTGATGGTACTTTTCAATAATTTCAAGACCAAAGGCTGGTCGGCATTCAGAGTATTGTCATTAGAAAATTCACCCACGGTAAATAACTGTCCATTATAGGTGTACTGAAATGCGACGGCCAAGACTTCATCCGTAGATAAAGGCTGGTTGAGTGAGAGATACCCCAATTGGCGATTAAACGAGAAATGCACCCCCTCTTCTAACTTGTGCGCATTGTTTAGGCTCGTAAAATGGAACCCATTGGTCAAGGTTTGTCCCAAAACAGAGATCGTACTTAAGTTTGATCGAGGGGTTCGAATTTCAGATGAAAGCCCTGAGGCACCAATCAATGCGGGATCAAGGTAATTGACTTTATTATCTGGAAGCAGACCAGCAGCACGAAAGAAATTCTCTGGCGCATCAAAAGAGATATTTTCTTCTAAAGACTCGCCTAAATCTTGAAAGGCAACAACCCCCCTTGCATTATCGGTTTGCTGCTGCCGATTGGTCACCCATACTTCGATGCGTGTGATCTGTGTTGGTGTGGCTATAAACGGATAGTTCTCAAGCGCTTCGTCGTAACTGTCTCTGAAAAAGTGCGCCAAAAAAAAGTGGGTATTTTCTTCATAATCTAGCGCACTAAGCTCAAAACGATTCACTACACTTCCATTTTCACTGCGTATTGAAGAACGCTGAGAACGCTGCTCACCATACACTGCAGATATACGCGTTTTACCGAACTGAAAATCGCTTCGAACCCCAAAGACGTTTTGTGCCCCAGAGAGAAGACTGCTTCTTATGGGCAGGCTGACGTTTCCAAACTCTAAATTTCGCAACCAATCGTCTTCGTTGGGCGTGTAGGTGACGTTAAAAAGATTCTCAAAACTAAAGGTAGACCGGCTGTCAACAGCAGCACTAATCTGCAATCGTTCTCCGATTTGAGCATTCAAATTAAAATCAAATTGCTGATCGATGTCTAATAGGGTCGAGCGCTGATTGCGTACTGCAAGCGACGGATTTTCAGTACGTTGAATGAGTGCCCCGGTATCGAAGTTGAATCCACCGCTGGTCGCAACCGTTATCGTATTTCCACCAAAAATGGATTCAAAAAACTCAGAATTGACATAGTAGGTGGGCAACAATTCTTTTCTTGCCCCGCTGATGGTATCGTTGATTTTTGAAAGGGCATCGGTCTTCTGTTTGTAGTTTGACTTCAGTCCTTGTCGTCTTAAGGCCTCATAAAACTCTGTAAATGAAAGATAACGCGGGTAGCCCGATGTTTGATCGGCTAGAGTTTGACGCTTTACAAATCGATTGTTTATGGCGTCATATTCATAGACCTCTTCTAAAGAAAAAGGGAGTAAAGAAGGAAGCTCTTGGCTGTAAACGCGCTGTGTCATCGCCAACAGAGAGACACTTATAAAGAAAACAATACAATACGCGTTGCGTTGAATCAAAGTGCGTTTAAGGTGTTTTTAATGAGCTCTTCAACCGTGCAGTTTGGTTGTTCTTTAGCTAATCGTTCAACCACTTTATAGATCGCTTTTCGAGAAAATCCAAGAACCTCAAGTGCTGCGATGGCCTCTTCAACTTGAACCAATGCCACCTTGCCTGGACCATGACTGTATGGCTGATCATGCATCATCATCACAGCCTTATCTCTCAATTCAATAATCACACGTTGAGCTGTTTTTTGCCCAATGCCTTTAACCGCCTGAATTTTTTGTGCGTGCTCGTTGACTATGGCTTCTAAAATCTCTTCAGGGGCGAGAGAAGAAAGCATCGTTCTAGCCGTATTCGCTCCTATACCGCTCACTGATAGAAGCAACCGAAAAACCGATCGCTCATAAGGCGTAGTGAAGCCAAACAAACTGTGCGCATCTTCTTTGATTTGAAGATGGGTGTACAGCTTTTGATACTCCTCATCGGATAACTGCTGATAGGTATGCAATGAAATTTCTAGGTGGTAGCCTACTCCTCCGCAATCAATCACCACGTGAGTCGGACTCTTCTCAACCAGTTTTCCTGTCAGTTGCGTGATCATGACTTTAATTTATCGCATTTTTTCTCTAAGCTGAGCATCGATAACCGCTATCGCTGTCATATTGATCATCTCTTCTACACTAGCACCTAATTGCAAAATATGAATAGGCTTCTCTAAACCTAGCATCACAGGGCCCACAGATTTAACCCCGTGCAATTCTTTCATCAGCTTATAGGTGATGTTCGCCGCATCGAGATTCGGAAAGACTAAAGTGTTCACCTTTCGATTCGTGAGTTTAGAAAACGGAAAAGTGTGCGCTCCCATATCTTGATTAAGAGCAAAGTCAGCCTGAATCTCACCATCTACAATAAGGTCGGGATGATTCTGATGTAATAGTCTAACGGCTTCTTTTACCTTCTTCGCTTGAGGGTGCTTTGACGAACCATAGTTTGAATAAGAAAGCATCGCAATTACAGGTTCAAATCCAAAAGCCTTCACCTCTTTGGCCGTCATCACAGCAATTTCAGCCAGTTCTTCAGCAGTGGGATCAATATTGATGGCCGTATCAGCCAAAAACATGGGGCCTCTCGGAGTGATCATGATATTCATTGTAGAGGCACGTTTTACTCCTGCCCCTCTACCTACCGTCTCAAGCACCGGAATCAACACCTTCGGAAATGAACGTGAGTACCCTGAGATCATAGCATCCGCCTCTCCACTCAACACCATCATGGGCCCGTAATAATTACGGTGCTCCATGCGCACTCGAGCACTGTAGGGTTGTACCCCATTGCGCTCTCCGCGTTTCCAAAGTAAATCGGCATACGCATTTCTGCGCTCGTGTTCTTCGTCTTCACCAGGGTCAAGTACGAGTAAATCGGCATCAAACTCTAATTCTTCTTTAAGGCTGCTAATGACTTCTTTGTCGCCCAATAGAATAGGAATGGCGATTCCTTCATCATAAACAAATTGAGCGGCCTTGAGCACATCAATTTGATCCGCTTCAGCAAAAACTACCTTTTTCGGATTCGATCTTGCCTTATCGTGAAGCGAACGAATAAACTTATTGTCATTTCCAGATCGGGCCATCAGTTCTTCTTCATAGCGCTCCCAATCAGTAATTTCGACCTGGGCCACCCCTGATTCTATAGCCGCCTTTGCTACAGCAACGGGGATCTTAGAAATGAGTCGCGGATCAAACGGTTTCGGAATGATGTATTCTCTACCAAAGGTGAGGCGCGTAATATCGTAGGTGATATTCACCTGTTCTGGAACAGGCTCTTTTGTGAGCTCTGCAAGTGCACGAACGGCCGCCATCTTCATGGCTTCATTGATCTTGGTTGCTCTGACATCGAGGGCTCCTCTAAAAATAAACGGAAATCCTAATACGTTGTTCACCTGATTTGGATGATCTGACCTTCCGGTAGCCATGATCACATCTTCACGAGTACGCACCGCCAATTCATAATCGATTTCTGGATCAGGATTGGCCATGGCAAATACGATAGGGTTTTTCGCCATGCTCATCAGCATTTCTTCGGTAACGATATCGGCAATTGAAAGCCCAATAAAAACATCGGCATCTATCATCGCTTCGGCAAGGGTCTCCACGGGACGATCTGTTGCAAATTCAAGCTTAGATGGATCTAGATTCTCACGTCTCTTATGAATCACCCCCTTACTATCAAGCATCACAATGTGCTCAGCCTTGGCACCAAAGGCCTTGTACAATTTTGTACAAGATACCGCTGCAGCTCCGGCTCCACTGACCACAATACGCACCTCTTCGATGCGCTTTTCAGCAATTTCTAATGCATTCAGCAATGCAGCCGCAGAAATGATCGCTGTACCGTGTTGATCATCATGCATCACCGGAATATCGAGTTCTTCTTTTAGTCTGCGCTCTATTTCAAAAGCCTCGGGCGCCTTGATATCTTCTAGATTGATTCCCCCAAAAGTAGGTGCAATGCGCTTGACGGTATTCACAAACTCATCCACATCCTTAGTGTCTACCTCAATATCGATACCGTCTATATCCGCGAAAATTTTAAACAATAAGCTCTTACCCTCCATCACCGGTTTAGCTGCAAGAGGACCAATGTCCCCTAAACCAAGTACCGCGGTTCCATTCGAAATGACCGCAACCATATTACCCTTAGCCGTGTACTTATATACATCTGTAGGTGATTTCTCGATCTCTAAACACGGCTCTGCCACACCCGGAGAATAGGCTAAGGCCAAATCGCGCTGTGTCTGATAGGGCTTCGTTGGAACAATCTTTATCTTACCGGGCTGAGGTTTGGCATGATACACCAAAGCTTCGCGCCTTTGTCGCGCTTTGCTCATATGTTTTTATGTTAAAATAAGGGTAACCAAAGATAAATCAAATTGGCAGCCTAGCCCCTTAAAAATTCGATATTGCGCTTGAGGCCAGTGAACTTGGTTCGCTTCACGGCAGAATGGGCAAATACCTTCTTAAAGGTCTCTTCTGTAAGTTCAATCATGGCGTCTTCACTGAGCTCTTGAAGCGCCTTTGATGGCAGCAGGCGGGGTTCATCATGCGCTGTTGCAAAACGGTTCCATGGGCAAACGTCTTGACAGGTATCGCAACCGAAGACCCAATCGTCAAATTGACCATGAAATGAAGTTGGAATAGCCTCTTTTAATTCAATGGTGAAATATGAAATACACTTACTCGCATCGACCACTTTTGAGCTCACGATGGCCTGAGTAGGACAAGCATCTATACATGCGGTACATGTGCCGCAGTGGTCGGTGACTACAGGGGGGTCATAGGCACATTCAAGATCAATAATGAGCTCGGCTAAAAAGAAAAAAGATCCCTTTCTCTTATTAATCAGGTTGCTGTTTTTTGCAATCCATCCTAGGCCAGAGCGTTCGGCCCATGCCTTTTCTAAAATGGGAGCCGAATCAACAAAAGCCCTACCCTGAATAGCTCCAAACTCGTCTCTTAAGTCGGCAAGAAGTGCATTTAATCGCTCTTTTATAATGACGTGATAATCTTCACCATAAGCATATTTAGAGATCTTAAAGTGATCTTGCTTGAAGCTAATCGATTCAGGCGGATAATATTTAAACGCCAATGAGACCACGGTTTTCGATCCTTCGACCAATTTTCGGGGATCCAAACGCTTATCAAAATGGCGCTCCATATACCCCATCTTAGCATGCATTCCCTTTTTTAACCACCGCTCTAAAGGCAGCGCATGATCCTCTAAGAATTCAGCACGAGCAATGCCACAAGCATCAAATCCATGACGCATGGCCGCTTCTTTGATCCACCTTGATCGTCGATAAAGCTGCTCGTCTTTTTGCATACGCTGCGCGAATGGGGTTAAAAAAGTCCGGGCTGATTGCCCATACGGTCTTTGCCTAAATGTTTATATGCCAAGGGCGTGGCCTCTCTTCCACGAGGGGTACGAACTAAAAAACCTTCTTGAATCAAGAAAGGTTCGTAAACCTCTTCAAGCGTCTCGGCATTTTCAGAAACCGCGGTAGCCAAGGTGTTTATTCCCACAGGGCCCCCTTGAAATTTATCAATAAGCGTAAGTAAAATTTTATTGTCCATCTCATCGAGGCCAAACGCATCCACATTGAGTGCCTTTAAGCCATATCGCGCAATTTCTAAATCAATTTGACCGTTGCCTTTAATCTGAGCGAAATCTCGAATTCGGCGCAACAAAGCATTACATATCCGAGGCGTGCCGCGGCTTCGTCTCGCAATTTCAATAGCGGCTTCATCGGTAATGGGCACTTGGAGTATCTCTGCGCTTCGAGTGGCAATCGTAGCCAAGAGTTCAGTATTGTAGTAAGAAAGTCGAGATTGGATGCCAAACCGCGCACGCATAGGAGCTGTTAACAAACCCGATCGGGTGGTCGCCCCAATCAGGGTAAACGGCTTCAAATGAATTTGAACTGAACGGGCATTTGGGCCCGTCTCGATCATAATATCAATTTTAAAATCCTCCATGGCTGAGTACAGGTATTCTTCAACTACAGGGCTCAACCGGTGAATCTCATCTATAAACAAAACATCGCGCTCTTCGAGATTGGTCAGCAATCCGGCAAGGTCTCCGGGTTTATCGAGCACTGGACCCGAGGTTACCCGTATAGATACATCTAACTCATTCGCAAGAATATGTGCCAAGGTAGTTTTACCTAATCCCGGAGGTCCGTGCAGTAAGGTATGATCTAGAGCTTCATCGCGTTGATTGGCCGCCTCAACAAAAACCTTAAGATTCTCTAAAACGGCCTCTTGCCCGGTAAAGTCATCAAAACCCTGAGGACGCAACGCTCGCTCAGCGTCAAAATCATCACGACCAAAGTGCGCTCCTGACGCATCGAGATTTTCATTCATAGTACAAGAACTTAACCAGCTAAAGGTAGTGCATTCAAGAAAAAAAAGACCTCACCGGTAGGCGAGGTCTTGAACATTAGGTCGCTAAATCCTTAGTGATTTAACTCTTCTTCATTCTTTTGAAGCGGTATGTGTTGAGGAACAAAATCTTGTCCTTCTAGGATATACGAACCATCCTCATAAGTTTTGCTATAGTCGTAAGACCAGCGGTGTACCTCTGGAATCGCCCCAGGCCAGTTTCCGTGAATATGCTCTATCGGAGCCGTCCACTCCAGTGTATTTGACTTCCAAGGATTTTGGTCTCCCTTCTTACCGTAAAAAATTGAATGAACAAAGTTGTACACAAATACCAACTGCGCAGCTGCGGCGATCAGGGCAAATACGGTCATTAATATTTGAACATCCGCAAGCTCGTCAAACATAGGGAAGGCCGTGTTTTCATAATAACGTCTTGGTACCCCCGCCATACCGACGAAGTGCATCGGAAAGAACACCCCATAAGAAGCAACCGCCGTAACCCAGAAGTGAATGTATCCCAAATTTTTGTTCATCAATCGGCCATGGAAAAGCTTAGGGAACCAGTGGTAAACTCCAGCAAACAATCCGTAAAGCGCAGAGATACCCATTACCAAGTGGAAGTGAGCGACCACAAAGTAGGTGTCGTGAACGTTGATATCAAGGGTACTATCTCCTAAGATAATCCCCGTCAAACCTCCTGTGATGAAGGTAGAGACTAAACCAATTGAAAAGAGCATCGCAGGGTTCAACTGTAAGTTCCCCTTCCATAGCGTCGTAATGTAGTTAAACGCTTTAACCGCAGAAGGAATCGCAATGAGCAGCGTGGTGAAGGTAAATACCGAACCTAAGAATGGGTTCATTCCAGAAACAAACATGTGGTGGCCCCAAACAATAGTTGACAAGAAGGCTATTCCCAAAATAGAGGCGATCATCGCACGGTATCCGAAAATCGGTTTACGCGCGTTCGTTGACATGACCTCAGAGGTAATTCCGAGTGCAGGTAAAAGAACAATATATACCTCAGGGTGTCCCAAGAACCAGAAAAGGTGCTCGTAGAGAACGGGAGAGCCGCCTTGATAGTGCAATACTTCGCCTTGAATGAATATATCTGATAAGAAAAAAGAGGTTCCGAAACTTCTGTCCATAATGAGCAATAGAGCCGCAGAAAGAAGTACAGGAAAAGATACCACCCCAATAATAGCGGTGACAAAAAATGCCCAAATGGTAAGCGGAAGTCGGGTCATCGTCATTCCTTTAGTTCTCAAGTTGAGCACAGTAACGATATAATTCAACGATCCTAAAAGAGACGAAGCAATGAAGATGGCCATAGAGACCAACCAAAGCGTCATTCCTAAGCCTGAACCGGGCTGAGCTTGTGGAAGGGCAGATAGCGGTGGATAGACTGTCCATCCTGCGGCGGCAGGACCGGCTTCGGCAAATAACGAGCCTAACATAATCGCACACGAGATGAAAAACAACCAGTACGACACCATGTTCAAAAACCCAGAAGCCATATCACGGGCTCCGATTTGAAGCGGAATAAGTAAGTTCGAGAAGGTTCCACTCAATCCGGCGGTGAGCACAAAGAAGACCATGATTGTCCCGTGTATCGTCACTAGCGCTAAATAGATATCGGCATCCATGACACCATCAGGCGCCCATTTACCCAATAGTGCTGAGAATACAGCCGATGATTCGCCTGGCCAAGCCAGTTGCATTCTGAAAAGAAGTGACATGGCAATACCAATCGCTCCCATAATAAGACCTGTGATCAAGTACTGCTTGGCGATCATTTTATGATCTTGGCTGAAGATGTACTTGGTAATAAAGGTTTCTTTGTGATGATGATGTTCTGCTGCGTGGGCCATAATAGCTATACTATTTTTCTTTTTTCTTTTTCAATTACAAAATTAAGGAAGAGCTGTAACAGTTTCACTAAAGGTTTTTTGCTCTTTTAACCACTTATTAAAATCCTCTTCTGACTCAACAATGATTTTCATTTGCATGTTGTAGTGAGACTTACCACAGATCTTATTGCATAATAGCACGTAATCAAACTCCCATGGGTCACTATTGGGTTCACCGGCGGCGGCGCGCTGGGCACGTAACCCATTGGTGCGTTTTACCTTATCAACTACCTCAGGATTTAGGCGCATCTCTTCAGTAGTCACTGTAGGGGTAAATGAAAATTGTGTCACCATACCCGGAACACAGTTCATTTGCGCTCTAAAGTGTGGCATATAGGCCGAATGCAATACATCTTGTGAGCGCATAAAGAAGTTCACTTTGCGACCAACCGGAAGATGCAATTCTTTCACAATAACGTCATCAGAGGCATTTGGATCTCCTTCATCAAGACCTAACACATTGGCCTTATTGATATCAATTAAACGGACGCTGGCGTCACCAAGAACATTGTCCTCTCCGCCGTATCGCGCAGTCCAATTAAATTGTTGCGCATAGAGCTCGACCACTAAAGGGTCTCCTTCATCGTTGAAATCCATAATGTTGACCCACGAATAAAGACCATACAAGATCAAACTCGCTAAGGTAATTACCGGAATGATTGTCCAGATAAATTCGAGGCGATCATTGTCGGCGTAAAAAAGGGCCTTTTTTCCTTTTTCACCACGGTATTTATAACCAAAGTAGTGCAACAAGAATTGAGTAATCGTCTGAACAAAGAAGATGATGGCAAAAGAAATCCACATCAATCGATCGTAATCTACTCCGTGTTCTGAGGCAGATATAGGCAATAACATCTTGCCGTATTTGGCAAAACTGAAAATGGTTATTCCGTAGATAAATACGAGAAAGGCGAACAGCAAGTAGCCATTGTACTTATTGTCTGCATCATTGGCTATTTGGTCGTTGGCACGATCAGCACCCAGTTGAGAAAGTTCAAAAATCTTAGCCAGTTGCCAAATGGCAATCGCAACTAAAACAAGAACGGCAAGAATCAAAGGTGTTGTCATAGTAAAAAACTAAGGCGTTTCAATTAATAGTGAAAATGTTTACTCTCTTCTAGCAATGGGCTTCCTTTTGGCGTGACCGGAACTTTTGACAACGCAGTTGCCACTACAAACAAGAACAGACCTGCGAAAAATGCGATTCCACCGAGCTCAGGCACTCCGATAGACCAATGTGCACCAACCGTTCCGGGCATAATCATATTATAGAAATCGAGGTAATGACCGATCAAAATGACCATACCAACAGTTTGAACAAACCAAGGAATGCGCTTGTAATCACTGCGCATAATCACCAAAAGAGGAAACAAGAAATTCAACACAAGCATTCCTAAAAATGGCACCTTATACGCCTCAAATCGCATCACATAATAGGTGACTTCTTCAGGAATATCAGCGTACCAAATAAGCATAAATTGACTAAACCAGAGATACGTCCAGAACACACTGATCCCAAACATGAACTTCGCCAAATCGTGAATATGCGAATTGTTGACCGCTTCGAGTAAACCCTTAGATTTCAAATACAAGGTAAACAAGGCGATTACCGTAATTCCTGAAACAAAGAAGCTAGCAAAGACATACCAACCAAAAAGTGTACTGAACCAGTGTGGATCAATACTCATGATCCAATCCCATGACATGATAGATTCGGTGATCAAAAAGAAAACCAAAAATCCAGCAGACAATCTAAAGTTCAATACAAAGTTGCGATTGTCTGAGGCTGTCTCTTGAGCTAATGATAGTTTTCTTGAAAACTGACGGTAAAAGATCCAACCTCCAATGAAAACCGCGGCACGCACTAAGAAAAAAGTAGTGTTTAAATACCCACTCTTATTTTGAATCAGCTCGTCGTGTGCCACTACCTCTGGGTCCATCCAAACAAACAGGTGGTTCAGATGCATGGCAGATAGAACGAAAAATGAAAACAAGACAATTCCACCTGGAATAAGGTACGAAGTGATACCCTCCATCACTCTGAATAAAAGTGGCGACCATCCGGCTTGGGCAGCTCTATTAATTGCATAGAACGCCAACACTCCAAGAGCAATTAGAAAAGAGAATAATGCGCTTACATAAAAGGCAGACCATGGACGATTACGCATTTGATCGAAAACGTGTTTATCATGAGCCGCATCGTGATCAGAAGCGTGTGAAGCGTCAGCGGCATGACCAGCGTCGGCAGCATGACCAGCGTCGGCAGCATGACCAGTGTCGGCCGCATGGCTTGAACCATGGCTATCCCCCTCATGGGCAGCTACCATGGCCTTGGCCTCTTCAACTGTACTGGGCACTGAGAGAAAGCCATAAGCTAACCCTAACAATCCCAAGGCCATAAGTACAAAAGTGGTTAGTTTTAATCGTTGAGAAAACTGATACATGGTCACTACAGTTATTTGGTTAGGTCATTTTTTAACTCCATCACATAGGCAGAAATTTGCCATATTTCTTCTTCACTACTTAACTGAGAAGCATAAGAACCCATAGAGTTCAATCCATAATAGATGGTGTGATACGTGCTACCAATGTTGATATTACGTGCTTGATCGGCATAACTAGGTACTCCTAAAATCTTTTCACGCTTTACCAAATCACCTTGTCCGTCACCCTTTGATCCATGGCAAATAGCGCAATAGACATCGTATAATTCTTTTCCTTTGGCTAGGTCTGTGGCGCGATTCTCAGCCAATAATGGACCTTGATCTTCACGGGCAAGCGCTTTACCATCCAAAGTATTATCGAATTCATAAGGCAACCACCCTCTAGGAATCGTATTTTCGGCTGGTGTTAGTGCAGCAGTATTTTCAGGCAAGAATGAAACTTCGGCATAGGTCTCATAGCCTACGGCTTCATACATATCAGGAAAGTACTGATAATTAGGATTGTTTTTATTGAAGCAAGCTGAGGTGAGCAGTGCAATAAAAACGGTCAATGACAAAGTACGTATAGCGCTCATAGACTTATGCTTTTGGATGTTGAACCTCAATGGCTCCAGTATCTAACAATAGTTCAGTAAGGGCATCCTCTTCACCTGCCTTCACTGCCACTTCCATTAAGAAGATGTCATCAGTAGTACTAGGTAATGGATTTTCAGCTTTTTTGAAAGGCCACATTTTACTTCTCAAATAAAAGGTGATGACCATAAGATGCGCCGCAAAAAAAACAGTCATCTCAAACATCACAGGTACAAAGGCAGGCATATTCTGAACAAAAGAGAAACTAGGCTTACCCCCTATGTCCTGAGGCCAATCTTCAATCATGATGTAATTCATCATTACCGTGGCCACAGTAAGGCCAAGACAGCCGTATAAAAAAGCCGCCATAGATATGCGCGTTTCTTCAAGGCCAAGTGCCTTATCTAAGCCATGAACAGGAAAAGGCGTATACACCTCTTCGATGTGGTGCTTTGCTTCACGAACTTTTTTAACGGCATTCATTAAAATGTCGTCATCGTTGTAAAGTGCTCTAAAAATCTTTGATGCCATAGCCTTTACTAGTGAGTTTGGTTAGATGTTGATTTAGCCTCAACAGAGTAGGTCGTTACCTTTCCTCTTTTAGGCATAGTATAAAGTGGCTTGCCTTCGGCACGCAGTGCTTTGTACTGGTCTCCTGAAGACTTTAAAATCGACTTCACCTCTGCTTGTGCAATCACTGGAAAGGTTCTAGAATACAGTAAGAAGAGTACAAAGAAGAATACTATCGTACCAATAAAGATTACGATATCGACAAATGTCGGATATAACATGGACCATGAAGAGTGCAAGTAATCGCGGTGAAGCGAAGTCACAATTATGACAAATCGCTCGAACCACATTCCAATATTAACCACAATCGAGATAAAGAACGAGAACATAATGCTCGTTCTCAGGCGCTTGAACCACATGAATTGCGGAGAGAATACGTTACAAGACATCATCGCCCAATATGCCCATGCGTAAGGCCCTGTGGCGCGATTTAAGAACGCATACTGCTCGTATTCGACTCCTGAATACCATGCAATAAATAACTCGGTAATGTAAGCGCAGCCCACAATTGAACCTGTAATCATGATCACGATGTTCATGAGTTCAATGTGCTGCACGGTGATATAATCCTCTAATCCGACCACCTTTCTCATGATGATCAACAGGGTATTCACCATAGCAAAACCAGAGAAAATTGCCCCCGCAACGAAGTAAGGAGGAAATATCGTGGTGTGCCATCCTGGAATCACCGAAGTGGCAAAGTCGAAAGATACAATAGTGTGAACCGAAAGTACGAGTGGCGTAGCCAATCCGGCAAGAACTAAAGACACTTCTTCAAAACGCTGCCAGTCCTTAGCACGACCTGTCCATCCAAAAGACAATAGACTGTAAATCTTTTTCTGGAAAGGTTTCACCGCACGATCGCGAATCATAGCGAAGTCAGGCAATAAACCTGTCCACCAGAACACCAGTGAGACCGATAAGTAAGTTGAAATTGCGAAAACGTCCCACAACAGCGGAGAGTTGAAATTCACCCAAAGTGAGCCGTATTGGTTCGGAATCGGAAGCACCCAAAATGCCAACCAAGGTCTACCCATGTGAATGATAGGGAACAATCCAGCCTGAACCACTGAGAAAATGGTCATCGCCTCTGCTGAGCGGTTGATCGCCATACGCCATTTCTGTCTAAAGAGCAGAAGTACGGCAGAGATCAAGGTACCCGCGTGACCAATACCAACCCACCACACGAAGTTGGTGATATCCCAGGCCCAGTTGACTGTTTTGTTGAGCCCCCATACGCCAATACCGGTAGATATGGTATAGATAATTGCTCCAAGACCCCACAAGAAGGCCACTAAGGCAATACCAAAAACAATCCACCATTGCTTGTTCGCTCGTCCTTCTACAGGTCTAGCGATATCATTAGATACGTCACTGTAACTCTTTGAACCTGTTACAAGTGGTTTACGTATCGAAGCTTCATAATGCGACGCCATAATGTGGTATGATTAGTTTATTGATTAGGCTTTATGTGTATTGCGTACCTTGACTTGATAGAACACATTCGGTTGTGTTCCGACATGCTCTAACAAGTGGTACATTCTTTCGCTTTCTTTAAGATTAGCTACTTCACTCTCTTTATCGTTGACATCTCCAAATACTAAGGCACCGGTGTCACAAGCCGCCGAACAAGCGGTTTGGAACTCGGCATCTTTTACGGCGCGTCCTTCTGCCTTAGCATCAAGAATCGCCTTCTGAGTTCGCTGGATACAGAACGAGCATTTCTCCATCACTCCTCTTGATCGAACGTTCACGTCAGGATTCAATACCATACGTCCTAAATCGTTGTTCATATGGAAGTCAAACTCATCGTTCTGATTGTATCTGAACCAGTTAAAACGGCGCACTTTATAAGGGCAGTTATTTGCGCAATAACGCGTTCCAATACAACGGTTATAGGCCATATGGTTGTGCCCTTGACGCGAGTGCGAAGTGGCAGCCACCGGACAAACCGTTTCGCAAGGAGCATGATTGCAATGCTGACACATCACAGGCTGGAAGGCTACCTGAGGATTCGCCGACGGATCTTCAAGGGTACCAAACCCACCTAGACTGCCATTATCTCCGAATAATCCGTCGAAGTTGTCTTTCTTCTCGTCGTCAGCAGCAAAGCTCTCTTCAGAAGAATAATAGCGATCGATGCGCAACCAGTGCATATCTCTCGACACGCGGATTTCTTTTTTACCCACTACCGGAACATTGTTCTCAGCATGACAAGCAATCACGCAAGCTCCACAACCTGTACATGCATTGAGGTCAATCGAAAGATTAAAGTGATGCCCCACAGAGCGGTCAAACGATTCCCAAAGATCTACCGTGTTTGCCGGAACTTCTTGATGGTCTAACGATACCACAGGCACCTCATTCCATTCTGAAGCAGGCTTATTGATGAAGTCTTCTAAAGTCGTCTCTTTGATAATATCCCCTCTACCCATTAGGGTTTTGTGCAATTGAACACACGCAAACTCGTGCATACCCGATTGCTTTTCAATCGTTACCTCTTGAACCTTTGAGGCATTAAAGTATACCGCATAGGCATTTACACCCGTTTGCATTTCAGACTGCAGACCTACTTTTCGTCCGTAACCTAGTGCTAAACCAACGGTTCCTTTTGCCTGACCAGGTTGAATCATGACCGGCACATTAGAGATACTCGTACCGTTTACTGTTAATTTCACGTAGCTACCATCGAGACCTCCGTTAGCCACGTTCACATTTTTCAATCCATAACTTTCAGCGTCTGCTTTCGAGATCGTAAGGTAGTTATCCCATGAAGCTCTTGAAATTGGATCGGGGAACTCTTGCAACCAAGGATTGTTCGCCATCTGTCCGTCTCCCATACCCGTCTTGGCGTAGAGCACTAACTCAAGACCCTTAGAAGAAGAAGCTGCTAATTCACGCTGCGCCTGAGCAAGTTGATCATCACTGAGTGAAGCCACTCTTTCGGATGAAGCCACCTCACTATGAAACACTCCGTCCTGAACCGCTTTATTCCATGAAGCCCCTTGAAGCACTGTTGCTCTCCAATTTTCTTGAATAAAATCGTGATACGAGCCATCTACACCCGCCCACTTCATTAAACACTCTTCAAATTGACGTGTGTCAAAGAGATTGCGAATAACGGGCTGAGAAATAGTATAGTACCCTTTTTTTGGTAAGGCGTCTGCCCATGATTCCAAATAATGAGAGTTGGCGGCCACGAATGAAGACTGTTCTGCAGTTTCATTCATTGAATAAGCGCTTGTAACCGTAAAACCTACCTGCTGCATCGCCTGGGCAAAAGCAGTTCCATTAGGTAAGCTATACACTGGATTCACTTTATCAATAAATAACGCACCGATTCGACCTGAACTCATTTCTTCGATAAGCGCATCCATGGCTTTAGCTTGTGCGCTTCGAATATACCGCGGCGCTTGAGTATCGAAGGCCGCACTTTGAAGCATTTCGTTAATCGCTAATGTCAATAATTGCGCATTGGTATCCTCTAAACCGCATACGACCACAGCGTTAGTACCATGGGCCTTTAATTGTTGAGCCATGGCATTCACATGGCCAGCGATAGCAGTATCTGAATCGGTGATCGTACTACCATGAAGCACAGCAAACAAAGCTGCTAAGGCCTTTTTGATCTCAGCAGAAGTCAGTGGAAGCCTTTTATCCGCATTTGCACCGGTCAAAGACAGGGTAGACTCTAGCTGAACGTGATGCGACATCTTACCATTCTTTGGCACTCTGTTGGCCACATAAGATTTGGCGTAAGACCCGCCTTGCCAATCCCCTAAGAAATCAGCATCAAAAGAGAGGATGAAATCTGCTTTAGAAAAATCATAATCAGCAAGAGCACGCTCGCCATAGGTCGCTTCAAAGGCATCTAAAGCGGCGCTTGCAGAAATAGTATCGTAGGCGACGTGTTCAATGTTCGGATAACGCTCTTGCAATCGCGCTACCAAGGCTTGATATGAAGGGCTGGCGTTCGTTGCTGAAAGGATAACCGCCTTTTGGCCCGCCTCACTTATTGCGCTCAATCGCGATACCACTGCCTGATCAAGGGTCTCCCAAGAAACGGCTTCAGATGCACCTAGAGGACCTTGAAGGCGAAACTTATCGTATAGACCTAGAACCGAGGCCTGAACTCTCGCATTAGCGCCACCGAAATGCGCTGCACGATCATTATTCTCTATTTTGATCGGGCGGCCCTCTCTAGTCTTCACCAAAATCGAAGCAAAATCATAGCCGTCTGAAATAGTGGTCGCGTAGAAATTAGCCACTCCAGGGACGATCTCGTCCGGTTGAATAACATAAGGAATAGACTTCTTGACAGGTCCTTCGCAGGCCGCCAAAGTAGCCGCTGCGGTGCTAAAACCAACATACTTTAAGAAGTCTCTTCGAGAAGTGTCCGAAGCCTTTAATGTAGACTCATCTTCTAGAAAATCATTCACTGGAAGCGTTTCAGCAAATTCGTTTTGCTTTAACTGCGCTACGACCTGATCGTTCTCAGACAATTCAGCTTCGCTTTTCCAATAGTTTTTATGTGACGCCATAATCAGTTAGGATTCCGAGTAATTAATAGTGGCATTTACCACATTCAAGTCCGCCCATTTGAGCAGCAGTCAATTCTTTAACTCCATATTTCTTAGAAAGCTCTTCGTGAATTTTCTCGTAATACGGATTCGTAGTTAACTGCACGTTAGTTTCTCTGTGACAGTTGATACACCACCCCATGGTTAACGGAGCATGCTGGTACATAATTTCCATTTCTTCTACAGGCCCATGGCAAGTCTGACACTCAATTCCAGCAACGCTGTAGTGCTGCGCGTGATTGAAATAAACAAAATCTGGCAGGTTATGAATACGCACCCACTCTACAGGTTGAGTCTCGCCTGTATAACTTTGGGTTTCTTCATCCCAACCGACAGCCTTGTACAATTTTTTAATTTCGGCGGTATAGAATTCATTGGTATAGCCATTCGCCAAATCTTCAGCTGAAGGCCCTTCTGGATTGCCTTTGTACTCATAAATAGATTTGTGGCAATTCATACACACATTCAGCGAAGGTATTCCAGAATGTTTCGAAACTCGCGCTGAACTGTGACAATAGGTACATTCGATCTTGTTGTCTCCTGCATGAATCTTATGGGAATAGTGAATGGGTTGCACCGGAGCATAGCCTTGATCGATACCCACTTGCATCATGTAAGCATAGGCAAAATAGGCACTCGCAAGAAGTAAAAACACTACTGAAACAAACACCAAGAATTGATTCTGCACAAAGGCCTTCCAGATTGGAGTGCGTGCAGCACGCTCTTGAATTTCGACTCCGTTGGCCGCGGCAATTTGTCTCAGGGTCTTGTTCACTAGATACAACATGACCACTAACACCAACAAAACGAAAGAAAGTACTGCAAGAACAACATCGTTTGCCGTTGAACTCGATTCGGCCACCGCAACTGTTTGCGTCGCAGCAGCAGCAACCGGAGCCGCAGGAGGTGGAGCGGCGGTGTAGGCTAAAATGTCGTCAATGTCCGCATTCGACAGTGTAGGAAAAGCTGTCATCGCCGCCTTATTGTACTCGTTATAGATGCGATTGGCATAATCATCTCCAGCTGCTATCATTCCTGCACTGTTCTTGATCCATGCATAGAGCCACTCTTTATCTAGACCCTCATCGTCATAAAGTCGCTGTTCTACATTGGCCAAAGCCGGACCGGTCATCTTGCGGTTTAGCGCATGACAAGCGGCACAGTTTTGATTGAAAAGTTGCTTTCCCTTAGCAGGGTCCCCTGAAGCTTCGGCATCTTGAGCCAATGAAGGAGAAATGATCAGCGCAAAGAGGAGTGCCGAGAAAATAGTTGAAAGGCGGCTAGGTTTTACTTTCATAAACTCTCAAGTTAGACAAAAAGTCACATCAAAAGATCGAATACGATCTAGTTTAAATTGGCACAAAAATAAGACCAAGGGGGGTGAAAAAAAAACCCCAACACTGCATAATTCAATTTATTTTAATTCTAAATAATCAATGTGTTTAATGGCTGCTTTTCAGAAGCGCACTATCTTTACACCCATGCTACACCCCATTAAATTTTGTGATTTCTGCAAGCTCTTCTCAGCAGCTACGATGATATTTTCGGTCGCGGTATTTGCTCACGATCAACAGTTTAAATCAACTTTTTATCGCGATCATCCTAGGGTAAATCCTCCGAAAAACTACGAAGTTATGGCCGCATTATACGCCGATTATTTGCGTGCTTTACCCGACTACCAAATTCAATTGGGGTTTGGCACCCTTGAACAAGCCAACGCCCTAATGAAAAAATTTAACGATTACGCCGAGCGCGATTCGCTGTTTTTTCAAGATAAAGTGCTAAAACTCACCTTCGAGTCTCCTACCTACCGAGTACGCCTTCAATATTTTGCAGATCGAATTGAAGCTGAAAAGGCCTATTCACAACTAAGAAAGCTGTTTCCCTCAGCAATTTTATTGCAGCCCGGAAGCAGAGAAATCAATTAAAGCTTTTTCTGAACAGCCACTTCGCTGTAAGCCTCTAACTGATCTCCGACCTGAATGTCGTTGTAGTTTTTAATTTGCAATCCGCAATCGTAACCTTTAGCCACCTCTTTCACGTCGTCTTTAAATCGCTTTAAAGAGGTAAGCTCGCCGTCATAGACAACCACTCCCTCACGAATGATTCGGATTTTAGAGTTTCTAAAAATCTTACCGGTCAACACCATACACCCAGCGATGGTACCAATTTTAGATATCTTGAAGGTTTCACGTATTTCGGCGGTTCCATTGACCTCTTCTTTCATCTCTGGACTAAGCATTCCTTCCATGGCCTTCTTGATGTCATCAATGGCGTCATAGATAATCGAATAGGTACGAACATCCACCTCTTCGCGTTCTGCAACGGTACGCGCATTGCCCATGGGACGCACGTTGAATCCAATGACAACCGCAGAAGAAGCACTAGCCAATAAAACGTCTGATTCGGTGATCGCCCCCACGCCTTTGTGGATAATCTTCACCTGAATTTCTTCGGTAGATAGCTTCTGGAATGAGTCACTCAAGGCCTCTACGGATCCGTCGACATCTCCTTTTAAAATAATATTCAATTCTTGGAAGTCACCGATGGCAATACGTCTTCCGATCTCGTCCAAGGTAAGTTGACGCTGCGCTCTAACGCTCTGTTCACGCTGCAATTGCATGCGTTTCAAAGCGATTTGCTTAGCCTCTTTTTCGTCCTCCAACACCACGAATTTATCCCCTGCCTGAGGGGCTCCATCCAATCCTAAAATTGAGATCGGCGTAGCTGGATCTGCTTTCTTTACAGGATTACCACGCTCATCTTGCATGGCTTTCACCTTACCACTTGAGGTTCCTGCAAGAACATAGTCACCGATAGACAGCGATCCATTTTGAACCAAGACGGTAGACACATATCCTCGGCCTTTATCCAAGAATGCCTCAACTACCGTACCTGAAGCCTTACGGTCAGGATTCGCTTTGAGCTCTAACAATTCGGCTTCTAATAGTACCTTTTCAAGCAGCTCATTGACTCCTTGTCCGGTCTTAGCAGAAATATCTTGTGATTGGATCTTGCCTCCCCAATCTTCAACAAGAAGGTTCATTCCGGCAAGTCCCTCTTTGATCTTATCAGGATTCGCTTCTGGTCGATCTACTTTATTAATCGCAAATATGATCGGCACCGATGCCGCTTGGGCATGGGCAATAGCCTCTTTAGTTTGCGGCATGATATTGTCATCTGCGGCGATAACTATGATCACAATATCCGTCACCTGGGTACCACGAGCACGCATGGCCGTAAAGGCTTCGTGACCAGGAGTATCCAAGAAGGTCAGGCGTTGACCATTTTCAAGGGTAACCGAATAGGCCCCAATGTGCTGGGTAATTCCACCACTCTCTCCGGCGATAACATTCTCTTTTCTAATGTAGTCCAAAAGCGAAGTTTTACCGTGATCAACGTGTCCCATCACTGTAACAATCGGCGCACGAGGCTTCAGCGAAGCCTCATCGTCAACCTCAGCAGTATTCAAATTCTCTTCAAGCTCTGCCTGAACGAATTCAACTTCAAAGCCGAATTCTTCAGCAACGATAGTAAGTGTCTCGGCATCTAAACGCTGATTCAGTGTCACCATGATACCTAAAGACATACAAGCCGAAATGATCTGGGTCGTAGAGACATCCATCATGGTGGCTACCTCATTGACGGTAACGTATTCGGTGACTTTAAGCGTTTTGCTGTCTAACTCTTGTTGTTCAAGTTCTTTTTCAGACTGCTGTTTGTGCAGATCGCGCTTTTCTCTTCGGTACTTTGCCCCCTTACCTTTAGCGCCTTTTCCTTGAAGTTTCTCTAGGGTTTCTCTGACTTGACGCTGCACCTCTTCATCACTTGGTTCAGCTCTAAGTGTCTGAGGTTGCTTGGCTTTAGCTGACTGATTGCGCTGACCTGCCTCATTTTTATCGTTGAGTATGCGCTTTCTCTTTCGCTTTCTATCCGCGTTTTGAGATGAGGCACCAGGTGAAGCCACATCTTTCTTCTTCTTCTCAAATTGAGAGAGGTCAATTGTTGCCCCAGTGAGTTTTGGACCTGAGAGTTTCTGGTATTGTGTTTTTATTTGATCTGACACGACTTCTTCGGTCGCAGCATCAGTCATTGGCACACTTGGTTCAGCAGTTTTCGGGGCTTCTACTACTTCTTTAGACTTTTCAACGACAACTTCTGCTCGGGTCGCTTTGATGTCTTCAGTGGGCAACTCAGTCGCCGCAGGTGCTTCTGCAGCGACTTCGTTCGTTGCTTTTACCTCAGGGGCCTGAGCCTTCTTCGGTTCAAGATCAATTTTACCTACCGTTTTAGGCTTGACAATACTACTCTTAGCCTTGATCAGTTCGGTTTCTTTTTTCTCTTTGGCCTGGCGCTTTTCTTCTTGCTCTTTTTCTATTTGCTGCAGTAGCGCTTCTTTTTCTTTGCGCTTCTCTTCACTTACCTCTTGTGAAGCAGCCTTCTTCGACATATCTGTTTGAAACTCATCCAACAGCACTTGATAAACCTCACCACTAATTTTAGTGGTCGGACGCGCCTCAATCTCATGACCTTTCTCTTTTAGGTGCTCTACTGCCCTGTCGAGTGAGATGTTGAGCTCTCGAAGTACTTTATTTAAACGTATGGTTTCTAATTCAGACATAAAATGTGTTTCGTCTACTGTATTTAAAGGCTTAAGTCGTCACGCTGAGGTGCAAATATAAAAGTTAGTCTTCAAACTCAGATTTGAGGATCTTAACCACTTCACGCACCGTCTCTTCTTCAAGATCTGTGCGTTTAATGAGATCTTCTATATCTACCTCTAAAACACTTCGTGCAGTGTCTAGTCCGATCTTTTTGAACTCTTGAATGATCCAAGCATCGATTTCGTCAGAGAATTCGGTAAGTTCTACATCTTCTTCTACACCTTCTCTAAATACATCTATTTCATAACCCGTTAACTGACCGGCCAATCTAATGTTGTGACCGCTTCTTCCTATGGCCTTTGAAACCTCTTCAGGTTTTAGGTAGACTTGGGCGGTCATATTGTCGTCATTGAGCTTCACTGAACTCACCTTTGCAGGACTAAGCGCCCGGGTAACCAGAAGTTGCTTGTTGTTCGTCCAATTGATCACATCGATGTTTTCGTTTCCTAGTTCGCGAACAATTCCGTGAATCCGTGATCCTTTCATACCCACGCAGGCACCCACAGGATCAATGCGGTCATCGTAAGAGTCTACGGCTACTTTCGCTTTTTCTCCTGGAATTCGAACTGCCTTTTTAATAGTGATGAGTCCGTCGAAGACCTCTGGAATCTCTTGGAAAAACAATTGCTCTAAGAACTTCGGAGAAGTGCGCGACATGATGATGGTAGGCTTACTACCTTTTAATTCTACGCTCTCAATAACCCCTCTAACATTATCTCCCTTTCTGAAAAAGTCAGAAGGAATTTGACGGTCTTTTGGCAATATAATCTCATTACCCTCGTCGTCAAGTAAAATGATAGCCTTATGTCGGATGTGATGCACCTCAGCAGTGAAGAGCTCTCCTTCAAGATCTTTGAATTGCTTGTAGATGGTGGTGTTGTCATGTTCTTGAATTTTAGCCACCAAATTTTGTCTCAATGCGAGAATAGAACGACGACCGAGATCGATGAGCTTCACCTCTTCTGAAACGTCTTCGCCTACCTCAAAATCTGGCTCAATTTTACGTGCCTCTGACAATGAGATCTCTTCATTTTCATCTTCGACCATACCATCATCAACCACGACGCGATTGCGCCAGATCTCTAGGTCACCTTTGTCAGGGTTAATGATGATATCGAAGTTATCATCCGAGCCAAACTTCTTTTTTAGCGTATTTCTAAACACCTCTTCAAGAATCGCCATGAGGGTCACTCGATCGATAAACTTATCGTCTTTAAACTCCGAAAAGGACTCTATAAGTGCTAAATTTTCCATGATCAGGGGTTAAAAAGTTATTTCTATTTGTGCGTTAACTATTTGGTCAAATTCAATTTTTTGTTCGCATTCAACAGTCACTTTACCTTTTCCAAGCGCTTTGGGTTGACGCTCTTTCCACTTCAAAGTAATCATTTGATCACTAATCGAGGTAAGTTCTCCTTTAAAACTGCTCGTTGCAGTTTCAATTTTTAATGTTCTACCCACATGCTGAGCAAACTGCCTAAACAACTTCAATGGAGCGGTCGCTCCGGCAGAGTACACCTCAAGTGCAAAGTCATACACCTCTCGATCAAGACGGTGTTCAATTGCTCTAGATAAGGCTACACAATCCTTTACGCTCACTCCATGGTCACCATCAATCACCACGCGAACATGAAGGTCATTACCAATGTTCAGCTCAATCAAGAACAAATCTGGACGCTCATCAAAAAATGCATCCAAAAGTACGCTGACTTCTTTTTTAAACTGTTCACTCATAGGCTACTAACAAAAGAGGGGACAGCTGTCCCCTCTTTTAAGCTCTTCGAATACCCAACAGGGCACTCGTTAGAAAGATGTTGGCCTACAAGGACTCGAACCTTGAACGACTGAACCAAAATCAGCTGTGTTACCAATTACACCATAGGCCATTACTCAATCGAGGCTGCAAATTTAAACTATTCTTAGAATCTGCAAAAATTAAAAACGCTA
>JBJOGS010000066.1:0-4026 GCA_046048095.1 Bacteroidota bacterium | reverse complement strand
AGAGGTCTATCACGGATTGAGCTCTACCTTGAGCGTTGACCCCACTACACCGCTCTACCGCGGATGTGCATCGACCCTTACCGTTGGCCGATACCACTCTTGGGTAATCGCCGGTAAAGCTGGTACCGGATTAGTGGTTACCGCTCGAGATTCAGAAGGTACGATCATGTCGTTTGTACATGAGCAGTTGCCCTTCACTGGGGTGCAATACCACCCTGAATCGGTGCTTACCCCAGATGGATTTCAACTTCTAAAAAATTGGATAGACTCATGAAGCAGGTACTCAATAGACTTATTGCCCACGAGAGCTTGGGCCGAGAAGAGGCACGTGAGATACTTACTGAAATCTCAGCGGGCCGCTATGACTCGCATCAGGTGGCTTCATTCATGACCATCTTCATGATGCGTAATATCACCGTAGAAGAACTCACCGGATTTCAAGAAGCATTACAATCGCTTTGCATCTCTATTGATGTGTCTTCGTTTGACCCCATCGATCTTTGCGGAACCGGGGGAGATCAAAAAGACACCTTCAACATTTCTACACTCGCATCCTTTGTTACAGCTGGGGCCGGAGTGCCAGTGGCCAAACACGGAAACTACGGCGTCAGCTCGAGTTGCGGAAGCAGTAATGTCATGGAATATCTAGGCATTCATTTTACAGCCGATCCAGAAGTGCTTAAGCGCTGTCTGGACCAAGCCAATATTTGCGTGTTTCACGCGCCATTATTTCATCCGGCAATGAAAGCCGTAGCCCCTATCCGAAAAGCCCTTGGAGTAAAAACCTTTTTCAATATGCTCGGACCTCTAGTCAATCCAGGGTTTGTCAAGAAACAACTGGTCGGAGTATTCAGCCTTGAACTCGCAAGACTTTACGCTTATCGATTTCAGCACTCAGATATGCGTTACGGCATCGTTCACGCCTTAGATGGCTATGACGAGGTCTCGCTTACCGGAGCCGCAAAACTGATCAATGCCTCAGGTGAACGGCTGATAGACGCCTCAAGTTTTGGATTCAATCGTTTAACTCCTGACCAAATCGCAGGTGGAAATGACATTAAAGCCTCCGCTCAACTCTTTATGAATATTCTAGAAGGTAAGGGCACCGTAGCCCAGAATCACGTGGTGCTTGCGAATGCCGCATTAGCCATTGCCACTGCTGAAGATCTACCCCTAGAAAAGGCCCTAGAAAGAGCTACAGAGTCGCTGTTAGAAAAGAAGGCGCTAGCCGCATTTCAGACCCTTAAAAAAGTCGCCGCACTATGAGCATTCTAAATCAAATCATGCAGCAAAAAACCACAGAGGTAGCAGCCAAGCAGAGAGCGATCACTGTGAGTACACTCGAAAGCTTTGAGTGGTTTAGCCGTCCTGTACAATCGGCAAAAGCAGCATTGTCAGCGGGCGGGGTGATTGCCGAGCACAAAAGGCGCTCGCCTTCTAAAGCGGTGATTAGCACAAATTCGCGTGTTCAAGAAGTGGTGAAGGCCTATGATCAAGGCGGAGCAGCCGTAATGTCTATTCTCACCGACACGGTCTATTTTGGAGGGAGTCTTGACGACTTAATTATAGCGCGTAATCACACAGAAAAACCGCTACTTCGCAAAGATTTCATTTTCGACCCTTATCAGGTGTATGAGGCCAAGGCGTATGGGGCAGACCTCATCTTGCTTATCGCGGCGGCACTATCTTCATCGCAAATCAATGAACTCAGCGCAGTTGCTCATGAATTGGGACTCGAAGTACTTCTCGAGGTTCACGATCAAACAGAACTACTTGAAAAAAACAACCCCAGCATTGATCTTCTCGGGGTCAATCACCGCAACTTGAAGACCTTCGACATTGATCTTGGTCTCGGAGAACGCCTTTTTTCGCTCATACCTGCGACGCAAGTGGCCGTGGCAGAAAGCGGGCTTTCTGAGCGTGCCCAGATCGCCCGCCTCTTTCAGCAAGGATTCAAAGGATTCTTAATCGGAGAATATCTGATGAGCGCACCAAATCCGACAGATGCACTGCAAACTATTAATGACCTTTTTAAATGAAAGCGAAACAAATGATTAAGGTCTGTGGCGTTCGCGATCAAGTCGAAGCTATTGACGCCTTAGGAGTAGATTTTATCGGCCATATATTTTGGGAACGTTCAGCGCGTTACTACCAACCAGCATCCCCTGTGACATATACTCCGAAGCCTAAAGCGAAACGCATTGGTGTATTTGTCGACGCCCCATTTGAAGTGGTGATGGCCACCATTCAAGCCCATAATTTGGACGGGGTACAACTGCATGGTAGTGAGCATCCGAAGTACCTAGAGCGATTGCGTGGGCAATATAACGGCCTTATTTTTAAAGCTTTTTCGATTTCAGCTGCCTTTGACTTCGATCAAACCAAAGCATACGAATCACTCGCTGACCTATTTGTGTTCGATGCCGCTGGAAAGTTACCCGGAGGCAACGGACACCAATTTTCTTGGGATGTTTTAGACCAATACAGCGGCAGCACCGATTTTCTGTTGAGCGGAGGTATCGGACCCGAAAAATTAGAAGCCCTGCGCACTTTTATGTGTCATGAATCTGCCAAGCAATGCATAGGACTTGACCTCAATAGCCAATTTGAACACGATCCTGGAAATAAAGACCTATTAAAACTTGCTAAATTCATCACTCAAATTCATACGCTATGAACAAAGAGACGTATCATGTGGATACCAACGGATTCTATGGACAGTTTGGAGGCGCTTTCATACCTGAAATGCTCTATCCAAATACAGAAGAACTTCGTCTTTCTTATCTTGAAATCAGCTCGCGTCCTGAGTTTCAGAAAGAGTTTAAATCTCTTCTGAAAGATTATGTCGGAAGGCCTACCCCACTTTTTTATGCCGCGCGGTTGTCTGAAAAATACCAAACGAAAATCTACCTCAAACGCGAAGACCTCTGCCATACCGGAGCGCATAAGATCAATAATACTATCGGGCAAATTCTGCTGGCTAAAGCTTTAGGAAAGAAACGCATCATTGCTGAAACAGGTGCGGGTCAACACGGGGTAGCAACGGCGACCGTATGCGCTTTGATGGGTATGGAATGTGTCGTATACATGGGTGCGCTAGACATTAAGCGCCAGGCTCCGAATGTGGCCCGCATGAAACTTTTAGGAGCAAGTGTTCGCCCAGCAGAGTCAGGCAGTAAGACCCTAAAAGATGCGACCAATGAAGCTATTCGAGATTGGATCAATCACCCCATAGACACTCATTACATCATTGGATCTGTGGTAGGACCCCATCCCTATCCCGATATGGTGGCGCGCTTTCAATCGGTGATTTCAGAAGAAATCGGCACTCAGCTTCTTGAAAAAGAAGGCCGAGAACTGCCCGACTACGTGATCGCTTGCGTCGGTGGTGGAAGCAATGCCGCCGGAATCTATTACCATTACCTCGACCTTCCTCAAGTTAAATTAGTTGCTGTTGAGGCAGCCGGAAAAGGGGTGCATTCAGGACATAGCGCGGCTACCTCAGCCTTGGGCAAAGTCGGAATCATCCACGGCAGCAAAACCCTGCTAATGCAAACCGAAGACGGTCAAATTACCGAACCTTATTCAATCTCTGCCGGACTAGATTATCCTGGAGTGGGTCCAATGCATGCGCACCTTTACACGAGTAAACGCGCTCAGTTCATATCGATTGCCGATGACGATGCTATGAATGCGGGGAGAGCGCTAGCTGCGCTCGAAGGAATCATTCCGGCCATAGAAACCTCACATGCCTTCGCTGCGCTCGATCATTTGACCTGTACCAAAGACGAGATTGTAGTGATCAACCTTTCAGGAAGAGGAGACAAGGATCTTCAAACTTATATCAACTACTTTGACTTATGAACCGGATAAAACGTGCTTTTGAGCAAAAAAAACCACTGATTTCTATTTACACTACTGCAGGCTTTCCGCAGCTCAATGACACGGTAGAGGTCATTAAAGCTTTAGAAGCTGCCAAAGTAGACCTAGTAGAAATAGGATTACCCTTTAGTGATCCGCTGGCTG